>NZ_JAELTQ010000125.1 GCF_016428905.1 Dyella sp. ASV24
GGCGAAGGTGTACACCTTCGCCAACATCAACAGTGCACACGCACGAGGCATCGAGCTGAACTACCAGCAGAAGTTCGCCATGTTGCCGGGCTGGCTGGCCGGCTTTGGCATGGGCGCCAACTATACCTACGTGGATTCCAGCGGCGAGATTCGGCCCGGCGAGCATTCGCAGCTGCCGTCGACGTCGCGAAATACCGGCAACTTCATGCTGTTCTACGACCTGGGCGGTTTCAGCGCGAACCTTGGCGCGTACTACGTGAGCAAGGACATTTTCGGCGTCGGCAGCTCGTCGGCCACGGATGTCTGGTCGCAGCCGCGTTTCTCGCTGGACCTGGGCGCAACGTATGCCTTCAACGACCAGTGGTCGGTGTTCTTCAACGCCAAGAACCTCACCAACACGCGCCTGAAGTTCACTGAAGGTCCGGCGGCCGATCGCCCGATCCAGCGCGAGTTCTATGGCCAGACCTACATGGCCGGCGTCCGCTTCAAGCTCTGACCCTTATGACCACCCAGGAAAACCGCATGAAGAAGTCTTCTCTCCGTTGGATGCCGCACGCGCTGTGGCTGGCCGCCACGCTGGCCGCGCCTGCCATGGCCGCCGCCCCCGACATGCCGTATGCCGTGACCCAGCGCTACACGCTGGGTGGACCGGGCGGCTGGGACTACCTCAGTCTCGATACGGCCTCGCATCGCCTGTTCATTGCCCGCGACGATCGTGTGATGGTGGTCGATGCCACGTCGGGCAAGTTGCAGGGGGAGGTTCCGGGCATGCAGCACGCGCACGGCGTAGCGTTGCTTCCCGCGAAGCATCAGGCCTTCGTGAGCAACGGTCACGGCGACAACGTGACGGTGGTGGATACGGATGCGCTCAAGGTCACCGGCCACATCGCCATCAGCGGCAAGGATCCGGATGCCATCGTATTCGACGATGCCTCCGGCCATCTGCTGACCATGAACGGGCATAGCAGCAACATCAGCGTGATCGATGCGGAGGCTGGCAAGGAGCTGGCGACCATCGCGGTGCCGGGCCGACCGGAGTTCGCCGTGAGCGATGGCATGGGCCAGCTGTTCCTCAACCTCGAGGACAAGAGCCAGCTCGTGCGGGTGGACCTCGCCAACAGGAAAGTGTTGAACGTGTGGCCGCTGGCGCCGTGCGACGGTCCAACCGGCCTCGCGCTGGACAAGGCCAATCACCGGCTGTTCTCGGTGTGCGCCAACGGTTGGATGATCGTGACGGACGCCAATGACGGTCATCAGGTGGCCAAGGTGGCGATCAGCAAGGATCCGGATGCCGTGGTGTTCGATGCACAGCGCAAGGTGGTGCTCAGCCCAGGTGAAGAAGGCCAGCTCAGCGTCGTTGCGCAGGACGATGCGGATCACTATCACCTGGTGGGCAACCTGCCGACGCAGCCGAGCGCGCGCACACTGGCGCTGGATCCGCAGACGCATGCTGTCTACCTTCCTTCCGCCACAGCGGCTGCCAAGGGCAAGGCAGTGGAAGGGTTCGGCGTGCTGCTGGTGAGCCCACGCTGAGTTTGGACCAGGGCGGCAGGTGCAACGCCTGCCGCCTTCCGGTGATGCCCCGGGGCCAATGCACCCGTTATCATCGGCAGATGCACAGCCTTTGCAATCTCACCTTTCGCGTGGCGGCTGGCCACGATGTTGCGGCGGTCGTCGCCTTGGTCGAGTCCGCCTATCGCGGTGAATCCGGCCAGCGCGGCTGGACTACCGAATCCCACCTGCTCGATGGCCAGCGTACTGATGTCGAAAGCGTTGCCGCGCTGATTGGCAGCGATGGCAGCCTGGTGCTGCTGGCCGAGCAGGGCGGCGAACTGGTGGCCTGTTGCCATATCGAGCGGCAGGGCACATTCGGTTATTTCGGTATGTTCGCCGTCAATCCCCTGTTGCAGCGCGCGGGCCTTGGGCGTGCCGTGCTGGCGGAGGCCGAACGCCTTGCCAGGGAGACCTGGCAGGCCACCTCCATGCGCATGTCGGTAATCGAGCAGCGCGAGGAATTGATCGCCTGGTATGAGCGCCGTGGCTACCAGCTGACCGGCGAGACGCGTCCATTTCCCTACGGACAACCGCGTTTTGGCATTCCACGGCGTGACGATCTGCGCTTCGTGTGGCTGAGCAAGCCGCTGGACGAGGTGACGGCATGAACTTGGCGGATTGGACTTTCGTTGGTACGCGCAGCGAACTGTTGCCGGGTGAGTTCAAAGTCGTGTGGGATGGTGACACCGCCATCGCCGTCTACAACATTGACGGCGACCTCTATGCCATCGAGGACACGTGCAGCCATGACGGCGGCGAGCTGGCCGGTGGCGAGGTGCATGGCTTCGAGGTGGAATGCCCGCGCCACGGCGCGCGCTTCGACGTGCGCACGGGAGCGGTGACTTGCCCGCCGGCCTATGAGCCCATCGCCAGTTTTCCCGTGCACGAGGTGGACGGGCAGATCTGGACGCGTGATGATCGTTAGGTCACCCACGGAATAGGGTTATGGCTCGCGACCGAGGATTGGAAGAACTCGTCAACGAGGATCTCGCGGAAGAGCACGACGTCACCGCGAAGGCGATGTTCGGCGGTTGGGCGTGGCTTATGCGCGGTAACCTGCTTTGTGGCGCGCGCCATGACGGCATGCTGGCGCGGCTGGGCAAGGGTAGGGACGATTGGGCGCTGCGGGTCGAAGGTATCGAGCCGATGATGTCTGGCAGCCGGCGCATGGATGGCTGGGTGCGGATTCCACCGTCAGTCTACGGTGACGATGTCATGCGCCGCCGACTGCTCGATGCGGCTATCGAATTCTCGCAATCGTTGCCGGCGAAATAACCAAGCACTTCAAAACCGATAGACGAATGCCAGCGTCGTCGTGAGCTGGTTGCGCGAGCCGTAGCTGCGCACCAGCGAGCTGTCGGCAGCGTCGCCGAGCAGGCGTGTGTAATTGACCGCGAAGGCAATGCCTGTGTGCAGACTGGTGGGCATGTAGGCGTCGTACTCGAAGGCGATCTGCTGACCGCCCGCGCCAGGAGACCACGGGGCAATGTCGAGCTTGGCTGCCTGGCTCGGCGTGACTCCGAAGAATCGACGCATGGCCGGCTCGTTCATGGCCTGCCATTGCAACTGCACGCTGTGATTGAGATAGCCAATTGCTGGCAGGTCGTAGTCGGCGTACAGGTTGAGGTAAGCGCCCGCGCCCTGTGTGTCGTGACTGAGCTCGGTGCCCAGGTTGAGTTGGGTCGTGGCCTGGTATTCCAGATAGCCGCCGCCGTTGATGCGCGGGCTGAGTGAATCGACGATGCCACCCAGTTTTGGCCCGAGTTCTTGGCGATCACGGCCCCACATGTAGTTGCCATACAGGCCGCCGCGCCACTGATCACCGTGAATCAGGTCGACGGTCAGGCCGTCGAGCGTGGACAGGGTGATGTGCCAGGGAAGTTCGGCCTGGATATAGGGAATGGCTTGGTTGCGGTGGTCCTTCGAGCCCACCCATGCAGGCATGCGCTGCATGCCTGCGCCGAACATATCGGTAGGGCCCTCGGTTACGTCGTCCGCCAAAGCCGTAGCCGAAGCCGTCAACGTCAGCATCAGTGCAGCAACGCGTATCAGCGATGCGGGCAGAAAACAGCGACGGCTCATACGGGTACGACTCAGGAACGGGGTTTTGCCGGTGCGGCTGCAGTCCTGTCACCGAACTGCACGATCACGCGCTGACCGATGCGCAGCGAAGGCGGCGGCGGCTCATCGAAGGCCAGCACGCACTCGACTGTGCGGGTGTTGGCGCGGATCAGCGGATCTTCTTCCAGCGCGCTGGGGCCGAACACGGCGCCGATGCGCTGTACGTGCGCGCGCAGTGGTGGCGCCCCGCTGCCGCTATCGTCGACTACCTGCGCCTGCATGCCGTCATGCACGGCGCTGACAAAAGATTCATTGAGTTCGGCGCGGACGATGCGTGCGCCTTCCGGCAGCAGCACGAACGCGACGCCACTCTGCGGCGAGGCCGTCGCGCCAGGCTGGATGTCGCGTTCAACGATTTGCGCATCGATGGGCGCGATGAGACTGCGCTGCGACAGCTCGTAGCGCGCGGCGTCGAGCTTCTGTTGAGCCATCGCCTGGGCAGCGCGTGTGTTGTCGAGTTCACCCTGCAACTGCGTGGCGTTGTCCTTCGCATCGTCGGCGCTCTGACCGTCGCCTGCGCCTGCGGCGGCGGCGGCCTGCAGGCGGCTGGCACGCTGTTGCGCCGCCTTCAGGCGCGCTTCCAGCACATTACCCTGCGCCTGGACTTGCTTCTGCTCGGCTTCGGCAGCGCTGACGGCCAACTGTGCGGGTCGCGTATCCAGCACGGCCAATACCTGGCCCTTGTGCACATGGTCACCCTCGCGGACCTTGATGTCGGCCACGACACCTTCGCGCGGCATGCTCAGTTTGAGCAGGCCGCCCTCGATATCGATGCGACCGCGCGCAACCGCCACATAAGAAGCGGCGGGTGCGGCTTGTGTACTCGACTTGTCGTTGTCGCCATGCGAGCAGCCGGCGAGGGCCGGCGCAACAAGGGCTGCCACAAGGATGGAATGAAGCAAACGCAGGGTCATGCAGAAGGTTCCTCGTGGCCAGGCGTCGGCGTGGGCGTCGGGGTGGGCACACGGTCGCTAAGGATACGGCCATCCTCCATGGCGAGCACGCGGTCGGCGTGCCCCACCAGTCGCGGGTCGTGGCTGACGCACAACACCGTGGTGCCGTGCGTTCGAGCGATGCGGTGGAGAATGTCGATGACGATCTGGCCGTTGGCGGCGTCGAGCGCGCTGGTCGGTTCGTCGGCGAACAGCAGGTCCGGCTCTTTGGCCAGCGCGCGCGCGATGGCGACGCGTTGCTTCTCGCCGCCGGAGAGTTCAGACGGTCGGAGCCCCATGCGTGGTCCCAGGCCAACTTCTTCCAACGAGGCTATGGCGCGGCGTCGTGCTTCGCCGGTCGACAGGCCCAGATAGCTGAGGGGCAGCTCCACCTGTTCCAGCGCATTGAGTGCGGGGAAGAGATTGAAGCCCTGGAAGACGAAGCCGGTGTGCAGCAGGCGGAAGCGCTCCAGCGCACGACTGTCGAGCTGCTCGAGATCCTGGTCCAGCGCCATGACCTGGCCGCCGTCCGGGCGCTGCAAGCCACTCAGGATCGCCAGCAGTGTGCTCTTGCCGCAGCCGGATGGGCCGGAAATCAGCGTGAGTTCGCCCGCCCGCACGTCCAGCGTGAGGTCGTGGAGCACCGTGCTCCGGATATCGCCCGACGTGAACGACTTGCTGACGTTGCGCGCCTGCAGCGATATCGATGGTTTGGATTGAGGAAGGGGAGATGGCTGGCTCATCAGTTACCTCAACAACGTGGCCGGGTCGGCACGGCGCAGGCTGCGCATCGCCGCCAGTCCCGACACAATCGCCAGACCCATGCACAGCGACAGGCAGGCCACGGCCGCCCACGGGCCCAGCGCCACCGGCACGCTGCGGCTGCGCGCAAGCGCCAAGGCAAGAATGCCCAGCACGGCACTGCCCAGCAGACCCAGGGCGCCCACCCAGAACGCTTGTTCCATGACTACTTTGCGCAGCGCGCCTACACCGACGCCCAGCGCATTGAGTGTGGCGTACTCGCGAATCGAGCCAATGACCGCGGCAACCAGGGTCTGACTGGTAATCACCACACCGACCAGGAACACGATACCGGCCAGGAACAAGACGCCAGCGCCGGCACCGGTGTCGAATATCCAGTACAGCTGCGAGCGGCGGGCGAAGTCCTTGGCGGTCCACACGTCGTAGTTGCCGAATGCCCGGTTGCCACGCAGTCGCGCGGCAACGTTTTTGGCTTCTGCCGGATCATGCAGCTTCGCCACAAAGTAGGTCATGCGGTTGCTGTTGGACGGGTCGGTGTCCAGTGAGGCAGCCGTCGCCAGGGATGCCACCACGTTGACGCCGCCGAGCGCACGCAGGCCGTTGCTTACGCCCACCACACGTACGTGGTGGCCGTTGATGACGGCACTGTCACCGACGCTGACGCCCAGGTTCTCAAGGTCAGCCCGATCGACGATCACCGCGTCGGGTTCGTTGAGGCGCACGCGCAACTTGGGAGGTAGCGCGTGTGCGAACAGCATGCCGTCCGGTCGCGCGTTGATGCCGGAGACGAACACCGAGACGCCACCGGTGTCGTTGGGGCCACGCCAATCGGCATCCACCCAATGGAAGGGTTCGACGGCGGTTACGGCGGGGTCCATGCGCAAACGCATCTCTACGCCAGCGTCGATGGACCGCCCGAGGTTGACGCTCTGCGTGCCGGGATAACCCGCCCACAGGTCCGCCGACGAGCCGGTGATGTAGACGGCTGCACTGCCGAAGATGCCGAGCACCAGGGCGACCTGCAGCAGCTGCAGCAGGCCGGCGAAGCCCACCGCCACGACGGCGGGAAGGAAGCGGCGCCACTCATAGACGAGGGTCTTGCGTGCGAGCGCGACCATCAGTCCGTGCTCCCGGTGCCCGGCGCCTTGTGGGCGGGCATCGGCGGGTTAGGCATGGGGGCGCCGCCCAAGGCTTTGTATAGCGAGACGTAGGCGAGGTCGCGCGCAGCGATGGCGCTGACCAGTTCGAGTTGAGCGCGCTGGTTGTCGATCAGGCCGTCCTGGACGTCGAGATTGCTGCCGAGGTTGAGTTCTGCGCGCTTATGCAGGGCGGCCATACTGCCATCCAGTGCCTGGGTAACCTGCTGCGAAGCGTCTTCGCGCGTGCGCAACTGTTCCAGGTCACCCATGGCTGTTTCTGCTTCGGCAACACCTTGCAGCACCGCTTGCCGATAGGCGTACACGGCAGCTTTGAGCTCATGGTCCTTGACGTGCGCGGCGGCGACGCGCTGGCCCCAGTCGAACAGTGGAACGTCGATGATCGGGCCAAAGGAGGAGATCGCCTCGCCCGTATGCACGCGATAGTTGGACAGGATATTGGCCGACCATTGCAGCGATGCACCGAGGCCGATGTGCGGCCAGATGTCTGCGCGACTCATGCCCGCCTCGCCCGCGGCGCGCAGCACCTCGGCTTCGGCGCTGGCGATTTCCGGCCGGGCGCGCAGCATGTCGGCCGGCGCTGTGGTGAGTTGCCATTCACCCAGGCGCGGCTGTGGGCCGGGGGTCAGCCATGCCGGATCGGGTTCGGGCTGTCCAAGCAGCACGGCCAGTTGCTGTGCGCTGGCGTTGATCACTTGCTGGGGTTCGGCCAGGGCGGCCTCGGCCCGGGCCAGCTCGGCCTGGGCCTTGGTCACATCGGTCGGCGACACCAGCTTCAGTTGTTCGCGTACCTGTACCAGGCGCAGCTTTTCCTTCTGCGCGTCGCGGATGCCCGTGAGCAGGCGCGCCTGTTCCTGGGCCGAACGCAGCTCGATCCAGCGTCGGCTGACTTCGGCCACCAGCGAGACACGGACACCGCGCAGAGCGGCCTTGGCACTGTTTTCCTGTCCTTGCGACGCGCGCTTGCTGCTTTGCCATGCGCCGAAAAGAGGCAATTCCCACAGCGCGTCGAAACCGACCACGAAATAGGACGCCGTGGTATCCGGGTCGATCACATCATTGGTGCGGCCGTGCACCGATGGCAGGTAGCCGTCCCGGGAGTGGTGGTTGACCGTGCGCGCTGCCCGCAGCCGCTCGGCGGCCTGAGCCACGTCGAGGTTGTTCTGCAGGGCCCGGTTGATCAGATCGTCCAGGGTAGGGTCGCCCAGCGCCTGCCACCAGCCGCGCAAGTCGGCGGAGGGCGGGGCGACGCCAGCCGGCGCGTTGCGCCAGGCATCGGGAAGCGGCGGTTTGAGCTCGGGCAAGGGGCGGGCAGAGCAGCCCACCAGTACCACGAGACTGAACGCCAGCAGGCTGCTGGTGAACAGTGGGCGATCCCGGCGAGGCGCAGCTTCCATGTTAGGCAGATCCGGGTTGTTTCGACGCTGAAACACGAAATTCCTGGGGTTTCGGACTACGTTGAAATCGGGGAATGACAAAGGATACCGGACCTCGCATACGACTGGCTTATGGAAATGCCTGAAGACAGGTATCAAAGGAAGACGTTTACGCAGCTTCTTTCGGAAAGAAAGGAGGCCGAAAGGGGGTGAAACCTATTGTGTCACCATCCTGCAAGAGTGGAGCTGCATCTAGTGACTGGTTGGACCATCCTCTGCGACTTTGACGGCACCATCTCCGTTGAGGACGTGATCGACTCGCTGCTCGACCGTTTCGGCCGCCCCGGCTGGGAAACGCTGGAGCAGGACTGGCGCGCCGGTCGCATCGGCTCGCGTGAATGCATGACCGGCCAGGTCGGTCTGCTGGATATGACCCAGGAAGAGCTGGACAAGCACTTGTCCTCCCTGTGGATTGATCACCATTTCCCGGATTTCGTGAAGATGGCCCGCGCCACCGGCACGCCGATGCACGTGGTCAGCGACGGTTTGGATTATGCCATCCGCAAGATCCTGGGCCGCTATGGTCTGGACGATCTGCCGTTGGCGGCGAACCATCTTGCCCCCGCTACGCCGCCGCAGAAGTGGCAGCTGACCTCGCCGTTCCAGGCTGAGGGTTGCCGTAGCGGTACCTGTAAGTGCGCCGTGGCCGCGCAGGCCAGCAAGGGCGGCACCAAGACGCTGCTGATCGGCGATGGCGCCTCCGACTTCTGTGCTGCCGACCGCGTCGATTTCGTCTTCGCCAAGCACCGCCTGATCGAACACTGCCGCGCTGCTGGCATCCCGTACGTGCCGATCACCGGTTTCGAGGATGCGCTGGAGCTGCTGCCGCGCCTGCTCGACGGGAGTCTGCTTGCCGAACACGCGCCGGCCGCACCCGCGCTCGCCATGGTTTCCTGATCAGATCCCCCTCCTGATCACCCCCTTTCAAACGTTTTCGGATTTCCCCTATGAACGCTTACGACAAGAACGCCGCTGGCGTCGTGATCCCCGACGCGCAGCTGCTGGCTGACGAGGCTGAGTGGAGCTCGTTTGGCGACACCGTGCATTACGTCGACCCGCCGAAGATCTTCCGCCACGGCGAAGGCAGCTGGATGATCGACACGGCCGGCACGCGCTTCCTCGATCTGCAGATGTGGTACTCGGCGGTTAACTTCGGTTACGGCAACAAGCGCCTGAACGACACGCTGAAGAACCAGATCGACGTGCTGCCGCAGGTTGCCAGCCAGTACCTGCACCAGACCCGCATCGAGCTGGCCAAGACCATCGCGGTCGACGCCCAGCAGAAGTTCGGCCTGAAGGGCCGCGTGCACTTCAACGTCGGCGGCGCGCAGGCGGTGGAAGATTCGCTGAAGCTGGTGCGTAACTACACCGGCGGCAAGAGCCTGATGTTCGCCTTTGAGGGCGGTTACCACGGTCGTACCTTGGGCGCCTCGTCCATCACCTCCAGCTACCGCTACCGTCGCCGTTTCGGCCACTTCGGCGAGCGCGCGATGTTCGTGCCGTTCCCGTATCCGTTCCGTCGCCCGAAGGGCATGACGCCGGAAGAGTACTCGGACGCCTGCGTGCGCCAGTTCGCCCGCCTGTTCGAAACCGAATACAACGGCGTGTGGGATCCCAAGGTCAACCAGGCTGAATACGCCGCTTTCTACGTTGAGCCGATCCAGGGCACCGGTGGCTATGTCCTGCCGCCGATGAACTTCTTCAAGGATCTGAAGAAGGTGCTGGACCAGTACGGCATCCTGATGGTGGTCGATGAAATCCAGATGGGTTTCTGGCGTACCGGCAAGCTGTGGTCGATCGAGCACTTCGGTGTGACGCCGGACATCATTGTCTTCGGCAAGGCGCTGACCAACGGCCTCAACCCGCTGTCGGGTCTGTGGGCGCGCGAAGAGCTGATCAATCCGACCATCTTCCCGCCGGGCTCCACGCACTCCACCTTCAACTCCAACCCGCTCGGTACCGCGCTGGGTCTGGAAGTGATCAAGATGGGTTACGAGCTGGACTACGAGACCAGCGTGCCGAAGAAGGGTGCGCACTTCCTCGAAGGTCTGCGCGACCTGCAGAAGCGCCACAAGGAAATCGGCGATGTGGACGGCCTCGGCCTCGCCATGCGTGCGGAAATCTGCACCGACGACGGCTTCACGCCGAACAAGGCGCTGCTCGACAAGATGGTGGACATCGGCCTCGCCGGCGACCTGGAGCACAACGGCAAGAAGATCGGCCTCGTGCTCGACGTGGGTGGCTGGTACAAGAACGTGATCACCTTCGCGCCGTCGCTCGACATCACGCACGAAGAAATCGACCTTGCCATCGCGCTGCTCGACCAGCTGCTGACCAAGGCCAAGAAGGAAATGTAAGTCCAAGCGGCGTCGCGGGGGAAACTCCGCGACGTCCGATGAAGGTTTGTCTCAAGCTGTTCCCATGCAGGGGAAGTGTGACAACGGCGGCGCAGATGCGTCGCCGTATTTTTTTGGCCTTTCGGTGAGGCCGCCCCGCATCAGCAGTGAATGGTGAACAGGTAGCCGGTATCGACTTGCGAAGCGTCTCCCTGCACCGCGGTCTTCTTGAGCACGAACTCGAACGCAGGTTCGAGACATCCGTTCCTGAGAATCTCGCCACCCAGGATGTCGACCTCGTACCAGCCATTCTTCAGTTCAATCACGGGCCTTCCGGGTTCCCTATATCGCTCTAACAGACGGTCCAGTGTGTCGCTGGTGAAGTTCTGCAGAATTCGCCAGGTGAATAGCATGACCTGTCCGTGCTCGACGCAAAGTACATAGCCGTCACGCCTGTGATGCAGCTTGCTTCCCTCCTGCAGTAACTGCGGTATCTCGTCGGAAAGATTGAAGATGACGGTGTATGGGTGGTTAGCGATACCGGCCATCGGAATAACGATCCCATCCAGCACGGCCTGGTCGCCACTGTTATTGGTGACAAACTCCGACGCGAGATCATCGGAAAGACGGTGCTCAGCCTTGTAGCGCCGCAGCAGCTTGATATCGCCGAGGAGGACGCAGTCGATCAGATCATTGAGGACTTCGGAAAACTCATGCCGCATGGCTGCTCCTTTTCAATGTCGTCCTTGGGAGATGCTTGCATGTCGGTCGTTGAGCATCAGGTGGAATACGGGGCAGCTCATTCGTCGATCATGGCGGGTATCCCGGCCACCAGTGCGTCGATCGCGCTACGCGTTTTTGATGGCATGTAACGCGTCTTGGGCCATACGACGTGGATGTCCTGCGGCGCGAGGTTGCAGCGATCCTTCACCTGCACGAGTTCTCCGGTTCTGACATGCCGCGCCAGTAACCACGATGGAATGCGCGCCAGGCCGAAGCCGGCGATGGCCGCTGCCGCTATGGCCTGCACATCGTCCATGCTTAGCTGGGCCTGGATGTGCAGGCGGCGGATCTGCCCCGAGGTTTCCCGCAGATCCCACGGTGGGATTGCGCCCGCGCGTGAATAAGCGACCACCGCGTGTTGTTCCAATTCATCCAGCTCCGTCGGCATGCCGTGCTCGGCAACATAGGACGGCGACGCACCAATGCTCACGAATTGTTTGCCGAGCTTGCGCGCGGCGAGGCTGGTGCTGTCGCGCAGTTCGCCAATGCGCACGGCCAGGTCGAAGCCTTCTTCGATGAGATCGACCACGCGGTCGGTGAACGACATGTCGATGCGCAACGAGGGATGCTCGCGCGCAAGCGCCAGCAGCACTGGTGCCACGCATAGATGGCCAAACGCAATGGGAACGCTGACCCGCAATCGCCCCTGCGGCTGCAGGCGGCCACCTTCGAGCATGGTTTCCGCCGCGTCGAGTTCGGCGAGCGCGCGCACGCAGCAGTCGTAATAGGCCTGACCATCCTCGGTGAGGTTTTGCGCGCGCGTGGTGCGCTGGAGCAGTCGCGTGCCCAGGCGTGCTTCCAGTCTCGCGATGATCTTGCCCACGGCGGAGCGCGTGAGGTTCAGTCGCTCGGCCGCCACAGCGAAACTGCCGGCTTCCACCACCTGCACGAAGGTGGCGATGCCATCGAGCTTGTCATCCATGCGGCCTTTCATTGGTTCTTTCATGGATTCATTGCCGGGAAGTAATTGAGTCAATGGGGATGTTTTGGCGTCGATATAGTAGCCGCTCCCGCACGGAGCACGCTCATGTCCCCCTCTGTTTCCCGTAACCGCATGGCGTTGGCCGCGGTATGCCTGTCCTCGTTGATGTTCGGGCTGGAGATATCCAGCGTGCCAGCCATCCTGCCCACGCTGGCACGTGTCCTTCACGGCGATTTTCGCGATATGCAATGGGTGATGAACGCGTACACCATTGCCTGCACCAGTGTGCTGATGGGCACGGGCACCGTGGCAGACCGCTATGGGCGCAAGCGGCTGTTCCTTGTATGCATCGCGCTGTTCGGTATCACATCGTTATTGTGTGGCCTGGCCTGGAACATGCCGGTGATCATCGCTGGACGTTTCCTGCAGGGGGCGAGCGGCGGCGCCATGTTGATCTGTCAGGTGGCGGTGCTTTCGCACCAGTTTTCCGATCCTGCGGAGCGCGTGAAGGCATTTGCTTCGTGGGGCGTGATCTTCGGCATCGGGTTGGGCTTTGGTCCCATCATTGGCGGCGCCATCGCGGCGCTGGCGAATTGGCAATGGGTGTTCCTGGTGCATGGGCCTCTGGCGCTAGTTACCTTGACGCTCGCATGGCGTGGCGCCGTGGAATCGCGCGACCCGCACGCGCAGCGTCTGGATATCGGCGGCATCGTCACGTTGTCGCTGGCGGTGTTCGGCGTCGCCTACGTTATTACCCAGGGCGGGGACATGGGCTTTGCGAGTACGCCGGCCATCGTCATTGCTGCACTGAGCCTGCTGTGCCTGATCGCTTTCGTGTTGATCGAGCGCCTGGCGGCGCGGCCGATGGTCGACTTCTCGGTGTTTCGTATTCGCCCGTTCTCGGGCGCGTTGCTCGGGTCGGCAGGCATGAACGCTAGCTTCTGGCCCTTCATGATCTATCTGCCGGTCTATTTTCATGACGTGCTCGGCTATGGCGATGTCGTTGCAGGAAGTTCGCTGCTCGCTTACACGCTGCCCACGCTGGTAGTGCCGCCCGTGGCGGAGCGGTTGGCGCATCGCTATCGCGCGGGCTGGGTGATTCCAGGTGGGTTGTTCACCATCGGAGCGGGTTTCTTCTTGATGAACTGGGGTAGCGGTGTGGCCCAGCCCAGTGCGTTGAGCATGCTGCCGGGCTGTGTGGTGGCTGGTATCGGGCTGGGGCTGACGAACACCACGGTCACCAACACGACCACCGGCTCGGTGCCTACGGAGCGCGCAGGCATGGCCTCGGGCATCGACATGAGTGCGCGCATGATTTCGCTGGCGATCAACATCGCGCTGATGGGGCTCATCCTGGTCGCCGGCACCAGCGCGGGTCTGGTGCGCGTGATGTCCGGTGATGCGGAGGCTCGTCACTCGATGGCCGTAGCTATGGCCGGTGGGCAGGCAGTGCCGCTGACTCCGGACATCGTGCATGGTGCACTCGCCCAGGGTTTCCAGTGGGTGACGCTCTACGGTGGTCTCAGTGTGTGGCTGCTGGCGGGAGCGAGCCTGTGGGTGTTCGGCGTCAAAGACGGTGCGCGTGAGGTCACTGACACTGCACGCGCATTGCCCTAACTCGGCGTGCGCGAGGTGCGCGCTGGTGGGAATACCACTTCCACCCGCAAGCCTCCGGAGCTGCCGTTGAGGAACCGCACCAAGGCCCGATGGCGTTCGGCAATACGCTGCACGATGGCCAGGCCGAGTCCGGTACCTTCTTCCGTCATGCCCGGCACGCGGAAGAAACGTTCGCCCAGTCGTTCGAGAAAGGCCGGGGGCACGCCCGGCCCGTTGTCTTCCACGCTGATGCAGGGGCCCTGGGTGAGCACCGAGACGCCGACGGTGACGATACTGTTGCGGCCGGCATATCGCAGACTGTTGTCGATCAGGTTGTCCAGCATCTCTTGCAGAGACAGGCGGTCGCCGTCGATCCATACCGGGCCGGCCGGCCCTTCGTAGCCGAGGTCGACGTTGGCGGCGATGGCATCGTGCACGCGCACGCTCAGCAGCTCCGGGATCAGTTGCGCGAGATCGAGGAGCGCCAGCGGGGCGGTTTCGCTCAGTTCGGGTGATTGCGCACGCGTGAGCGCAAGCAACTGGCTGGACGTGCGGCTGGCGCGCTGAGTAAGGCGAAGAATGTGTTGCAGAGCGTCGGCAACGGTTTCCTTGCTGGGGTCGATCTGCGCGCGCTCGACATGGACGCGCAGCCCCGCCAGCGGGGTCTTGAGCTGATGGGCCGCATCCGCGATGAAGCGTTCCTGCAGGGCCAGCATGCCGCGCTGGCGGGCGAACAGGCCGTCGATGGTGCGTGTGAGTGGGAGGATTTCCACCGGCACGTCGGCATCGCCGATGGGCGCAAGGTCATGCTCACGCGCGGCGAGGCGTGCGGTGAGCGGATCGATCTGACGTAAGCCGACGCGCACGCCATAGAACACCAGGAAGAACACGCTGGCGATCAGCAGCGCCTGCGCCGGAATGCTGAGCAGCAAGATTTCCCGTGCGCGCTGATGGCGGTCATGGAATGTCTCGGCCATGGTGACCGTGAGTTGGTCACTTGGATCCTGCAGGTTAGGGATACGTACCGTAGCAGCGCGCAGTTCGCGAAGCTTCTGCCGGGGTGTATAGAGCGAGGTGGAGTAGAGCGCAGGCTCACCGTCGGAATTCGCGGCGCTCAACGGCGCCGGTTGCAGTTCGGCAGAACCCGCCAGCAGGCCGTGTTTCTGGCTGCTGACGTTGAAGTAGTTGTGTCCTTCCGGTGCGTACTCGAGCAGGAAGCGGGCCTGCGGCGAAATCTGTCCGCCGAGGTCTTCCTGGCTGAGCATCTGCGCGAGCGTCATGGCGTCGTCGCCCAGGTCACGGTCGTGCACATGGTTGGAGTAGATCAGCGCGCCGCCGTAGGTGATGAGGCTTTCCACCGCCAGCAACAGCATCAACGGAACCAGCAGCGAGGAAAGCAGGCGGCGACGCAGGCTGGGACGGCCATCGGGCTCAAGCATGCGGTAGAGCCATGGATCGTCCCGCTTCGGCGTCGCCTTGCTCATGCCTGTGTTTCCTTGTCTTCCTTCGCCTCTTCCAGCAGGTAGCCGAGGCCGCGGATGGTGCGCACCTGCGTGCCCGAGTCGGCCAGCTTGCGGCGCAGACGATAGATGGCGATGTCCAGACCGTTGTCGGTGAGTTCCTCGTCCCAGCTGCACAAGGCTTCCACCAATTGCGCGCGACTGGTCACGCGGTCAGGGCGTGCAGCGAGGGCTTCGAGCAGGCCGAATTCGCGGGCGGTGAGCTCCAGCGGTTTGTCGTCGATCCATGCACGGTGACCGGGAAGGTCCAGACGCAACCGGCCGATGGTGAGCTCGGGTGCGCCCTGTGAGGTGTAGCGGCGGAGCAGGGCGCGCACGCGCGCTTCGAACTCCGCCAAGGCGAAGGGCTTCACCAGATAGTCGTCGGCGCCGAGGTCGAGCACGCGCACGCGTTCGCGCAGGCCTTCGCGGGCGGTGATCACCAGCACGGGCAGCCCGGTGCCGCGCTTGCGCAGGCGCTGCAGTACGTCGGCGCCGTCGAGGTTGGGCAAGCCCAGGTCGAGGATCAGCAGGTCATATGGCGTGTCGCGCAGGGCGGCGTCGGCCTTGGCGCCGTCGGTCACGCTGTCCACAGCGTGACCGCCCTGGCGCAGCGAGGCGCTGACGCCAGCAGAAATGGAGGGGTCGTCCTCGGCGATCAGGATGCGCATGTCGTTGTCCGGAAGGGGGCGGTAGGCCGTCGCATGGGGCGGGCGCGGCGCAAGGTCTTTGAATTGCGAGTGATTCTCATTTGTGGCAAGATCCCGGCTCGGTGTCAGGAACAGGCCGCCCAGGCGGGCAGCTTAACGCTCTGACGGGTGATGAGACAGCGGGCAAGGCGACTCGGTTGCATGGTCTGTCATGCAATGTTGGGCTGATCAAAGAGCCTGTTCAATGTCTCCACGTAGCCCGCGTTGTTCACCCCAAGCGCCCAGCGAGCGGGCTGCAGCGCAGCGCCGGGGGGGGGGGGGGGACACATCTGACGCTGCCGACGAAGCTGGAATGGTGGAGATGTGGGGGGGGGGGGGGGGGGTGGAAGGGGGGGGGGGGGGGGGGGGGGGGGGGGGGGGGGGGGGGGGGGGGGGGGGGGGGGGGGGGGGGGGGGGG
>NZ_JAELTQ010000126.1 GCF_016428905.1 Dyella sp. ASV24
GCCTGGTACTGGTGGAGCCGCTTTCGGGCAAAGGCGTTTACCTATAAAGATAGGTACGGGTCTACGGTGCAGGATGAGCCATTGAAGGCCGCCTTGAAGGGGATATACGGGGCGATTCTCTTCAGTGTCCTGCTGTGGTTTGGCCTGCAGCCGCTCCTTCGTTGTCTTGTCAAAGTTCTACCAGGGTCTCCCATGGCCATCCAAACGCATGTTGTCAGCGTGGGCTCGGGTAAAGGCTGTCGATCTTCGGTCGATTACGCCGATACGGTGACGTCGGGGACGGTGAGTACCTGCAGTGATGGTGCGCCAGGCAGGCGCTGGGTGGGCGAGCCAGTCACAGCACATGAAACCGTCGGACTCTTGGGTGCAAAGCTTGAGTATTTGACGTTTGACGACAACGACAGGCTTGACCAGCAGCGGTAGCACCGTTGCGCTCTGAGTCCACCTGAAGGGGTGGCGGAGTGGTGTTTAGATACTCGGTGCTCGGCGTATCAAATTGCGCTCCTACGCTGATCGTTCTATTTGCACATCCATGCATGTCGTGACAGGATTTCCGCGGGGGAAATGGTCAGGTTGTCGAAGAGCGCAGAGGTTGGCGCTCCATTCCCCTGTGCATCAGGGGCAATGCCGTTAGACATTCCGTGAATTCCGGAGTCCGCGCTGTCATCACTGTCCACGAGGACGGGGGACTGCCGCGGTATGGAGCGCACAAGATCTCAGGGAGCTGACCGTGTGCAAAACTGCTTTTCGTCTGTGTGTCCTCGCTGGTCTCATTGGCGTGCCGCTTGTTTGCATTGCAGAGAACGGCGACTTGACGCCATACCAGCAAAAGGTCGTGGCATGGGCGTCGACGAACCTGACCAACGACCCGACGGCCTCATCTCACTATGAGCGCCTGTTTCGCCAGTACAACCTGGGCAATCCTGATCCCCGCCTGGCGCCGGCCATCCAAACGTTAGAGCTCAGCTACGAGGTCACACCGTTGGCCAAGTGCGCCGCACCGATACTGACTCATGACATCAAGGGCGTCTCGACCAAGTTGGCCGACATGGGAGAGGGCGAGAAGCTCATCGCGCAGGCGACGCAGGTGGTGCCGTCGAACGTTGCGCTTCCCCAGATGCATGACAGCAAAGTGCCCTTGCCTAAGCGGGTCGGGGCAGCCTTTGCATCGCTGCTCACCTTTGGTGAAACCCCTGATGTGAGCCAGCGCGACAAGCTGATGGCCTATGGCATTACCTACTACTACACCTCGGTGGCCACGGGCTCCTGCCATGCGTCGCCCGAACTGAAGTCCGTCGTCGCTCACGGTTGATCATGGAACATACGTGGGTTCGCACATGGTTTGGGGCCGCGTTCAAGTCGTGGCCGATGCTCATGAATCGGCCTCCCGCGAAGCCGCGCTTTGCAAGGGAACGCTGCGGAATGTCAGCCCACTTCGTCGTTCTGTCTGAATGTCATGGGAGTCTTTGATGAAGCGTCAAGTCTGCGTGGCAGTTATCGCCGGCATGCTGGTGTTTGCTCCAGAGATGCTTGTCGCACGCGGTGCCTGGCAAGGTGCGGACGAGAAGCGGGCTGAGCAGGAACTGGTGATCGCCGTTGCCAGGACTGGCAGCTACACCGTGTGCGGGCAGCCCCGGAACGAGGCCGACGTTCGAGCACAGCTCATGATCGCTGCACAGCGCCTGCCGCAACCCACCCTGCGAGCCTACGTCGAAGGCGGCATCGATACGGAAGCGGGATCAAAAGCGCTGCATGCATTGTTGATTGATGCGAGTGACAGCGGCATCTCGCGCATTGTCGTTGATCGACCCGACCCGTACAGCGCGCCCACGCCGCCACATTGTTGATACGGATACCGCCTCCGGTTCTGCGAATGGAGGCCGCCGCTGACCAACTCAGGCAACAACAGGGGGAGAGGACTCATGATGAGGCACTCATTGGCACCATGGCTGCTTGCATGCGTGGGGCTCGTTGCATGTGGGCTGACGGCAAGGGATGCCATGGCTGACACACCCTCCTCTTCGACACATTCCGCCGGAGATCAGCAGACGCCGAAGGCTATTGAGCGGCCGTCATCGCCGGACGACGTGCGGGGATGGTCGACCTATCTGCGCGTGGTGGTGCAGCAGAACAGTGAGGGCCTGACCAGTAACACGTCGTACCTGTTCTTTGTTCCAGCGGGAGCTGACGAACAGGCTGCGGGTGGACGGCAACGCCTCGCCGAGGATCTCAAGGACCTGGCTGCCCGACGCTTGCGCCCGGGCAATCTCGTGGCGTTTGCCGGCCCGGATACGGCGGCTACCGCGAACACGTTGGTCGATGCGTTCATCAGTGCTGAACCGGATTGGGCCAAAGGCACGGTTCTACTTTTCATTGGTTCGCCGGCCGACAAGACGCGCGTGTTCGACACGCTGCGCACCAGCGGGGCGACGCTGCGCTTTGTAAATACAGCGGACCTCCCGTCCGTTACGCCCGTCGCCAGTGCTGTACCTCTCCCCAACTTCATACCTCCGCGACCCGCACCGCCCCCGCCGCCGCCAACTCCGCCAGGCACCAAACCACCGGTCTCTTTTCGGTTCATTTCCCCGGGCAATCTTCCGCGCACACGTCCCTCGAGCATGGATATCACTTACGCCTCACAGCACAGGCCGGCCTACCCACCGGAGGCCATACGGGCCCACCACGAGGGCTCGGTGCTGGTGCTGGCTGAGATCAATGTGGACGGCAAGGTGACCGGGACTCGGGTCGAACAGAGCAGCGGTTACCGGGAACTTGACGATTCCGCCACCACAACCGTCAGCGGTTGGAAATTCAACCCTGCCTACAGGGACGGCACACCGGTGGCGTCGGTGGTGCGTGTGCCCATTGGTTTCTCACTGCCGAAAGCAGCTGCCAAGCCCTGAGCATTGGCAGGAGTGCCTCCTTCAAGTTTTCGTGTTCAGTTCGGGCCTGGCGCAACAGCGATGGCGCTCACTTGAAACAGATGTACCAGGGGAAATGCATGCGCAAGTGGATGGCGATGTTTGGCGTGATCTTGACTGTATCCGGCTGCAGCAACGGACCGGCGCGTCCAGTAATAGGATCGAAAGCGCCGGCGGCGACGCCAGTCCCGAGTTATCCGTCCGGGTTTACACCGCCCCAGGAGGATATCTCGCGTTTTGTGAAGCCCATCTATCCCGGCTTCGATGCGTTGTTTGGCATCGAGGGAACAGCGGTGGTCTATACGGTGATTGCGTCGGATGGCCACGTCATCAATGCCCTGCTGGATAGATCTTCAGGCCGGCGTGAGTTGGATGACTCTGCCGTCGTGGCCGTGCGCCAATCGTTCTTCATTCCGGCTCGCATGAATGGCAACGCCGTCGTCAGCAATGCGCGCGTGCCGGTCAACTTCAATGCCAATTACACCAAGCATGGCATGTGGCCTTCCAGCCATTTGAATCCGCGCTACGCACTGGACACCCGGGCCTTTCCGTATCCATCCGTAGAGCGCGCATTCGAGGGCCTGTCGGCACAGACGCCCGGCGGCAACAACACCGATGGCCATCTGACTACCTTCAAGCTATCCAATAGGGACGGCTCGGCGCGCGAAGAATGGGCTTTTACCGATCTAGGAACACCGGAGCAGATGGCCATTCGTTTTGTTTTTGCCGGAACAGCGGCAGCTCCGGAGGTCATGGTTTCTGCGCTCTGTCAGGAGGGCCCAGCCGTCTGTGCGGAGAGAACGCCACGGTTGCTGATGGGGCCCTCGTTCGCGCGAGGCGTTCATCAGTAAGCCCTCAAATCGGGAGCTTCCCCAATTCGAGGCAGGCGGTACGAGTTTGGTCATCATCTTCAGGGAGATATATGTCGACGCTCAATGGTTTCGGAACCTTGTTCTACGGCTGGAGGCACGCAGAAGGCGAAGCTTCCACCGCTACGAAGTGGCTGGCAGCGTTCTACATCCCGCTGATTCCCCTGGGACGATACCGTCTGAAGGTGCTGACGAACTTCTCCAACGAAAGGACGAAGCTCAAAGCCACTCCGGTTGGCCTGCTGGCATCGCGCGAGGATCATTTTGACATCGTCGACAAGACGCCCATTCACTGGGGTGAGGTGTTGCTGACTTACGCGCGCACCTTCTTCGGCCTTCCGCTGCTGATGTTTGCGCCCATCTTGATCATGTGGCTGCTCAGCACACTCGGATGGCTTCCTCGCTACGAATCGCAAGCAGACACGCCAGCTTGGCTCAGCATCGCTATGATCGCTTTTGCTGTGGCATCGCTGGCCAATGTTCTGTGCTGGCCCCTATGGGCGATTCGCAAGTCGCGAGGCATGCGGATAGGTGGCTAGATGCTCTTGCCGAACTCACAAAGGAGTCCGTCCTGAGTCCGACGCAGATCGTGTGACTTACTCGTCGGGCACAAGCGAATACTTTCTGGGCACCTCCCTGCACAGAGGTGACCAGCCGATTCAAGCCGGTTACGGCTACGTTCAATGCATCGTCACGATGACTGGGGGGAGTTATGGAACCAAATTTTGCTGATCTAAAGTTCAACCAGAGCCAGAAGACTGACTTAACCGCTCGCGAAGTATCCAAAGGACAGAAGGCGATCATCTACGCCTTTCTTATCAACCTTGTCGCCTTCGCCTTGGTCGAGGTCCTGCCTAACCTGGACGTCTCACCGACCAACGGAAGTTACATGGTCCTCGCCTCCTGGGCGCTACGCGTGGGCGCCGTCGTACTGGGGCTTTTCGGCATCTTCAAGATTGCCAGTGAACTCCAGTGGTCTGCATTGGCAAAAGTTGCCACGTTTATCCTGCTGCTTATTCCATTGATCAACCTGATCACCTTGCTCGTGGTGAATGGAAAGGCGACGGCCTTCCTGAAGAAAGCCGGTTATAAGGTGGGTCTCGCTGGCGCGCATAAGTGAACGAGACCGCCAATTAAGAAGGTGCGGCGCGAACTAAAATGAGTGTCCGCTTTCGACCGAAAGCGGACCTGAGCTCGTGTCGACAACAAAGTCGACGGAACCAGAAACTATCCATGAGTTGGGACCTGAGCATTCAGCGCTTCACCAAGCCTTACGCTGACGCAAGCGAAATCCCGCAGGACGAGAGATGCCTGCCTTTAGGGTCACGCGAGGACGTTCAGCGCGCCATTTCTGAAGTATTCGTTGGAACGGACTGGACCGAGCCGACCTGGGGGATTTACGGCTCAATGGATGGCTCAATTGAGTTCAACATGGGCAAGTCAGAGCCAAACGAGGGTTTTGCACTGCATGTACGAGCCTCGACCAAGGTCTTGCCGATGATCATCGAGCTTTGCCACAGGCACGATTGGCAGGCTTTAGATTGGTCGTCCGGAGAATTTCTGGAGCAATCTGCGAACCCGGGAGCCAGCCTTGAGGCTTGGCTAAAATATCGAAATCAGATTGTTGACGGGAAATAGTTAAGGTCCACTTTCGACCCATAGCGCGCGAACGGAGGAGACGTGTCCAAGTACTTAGAGGCCGCTCGAGACCGATTTGCTAGCTATTGGATCGAGGGTGGCGCTACCGAAGAGCAAGTAAGACTTTTGGAGAGGACGCTTGGTTGCCGTCTGCCGGTCAGCTATCGCTTGTTTCTCTTATCAGCAGGCGCTATGGCTGGCCGTGGGGACTCTTATATTTCGGGAATCATTGAGGGTGACCCGCTCTGCCCTAAGGGCGGATCGCTGTACGGCGACACTTTGCGAGGTCGCGAAGAACTCGGCCTGCCGGAGCTCCTAGTCATCTTTCAGTGGGATGATGAAGCTCCGTACTGTCTTGATCTATCCGAACAGCCTGACGGCGAGAACTCAGTGATCTGCTACGAGTCTTTTTCCGGCGCACGAACGGTTGTCGCAAGAGACTTTGATGATTGGTTTGAGAGGTTTTTTCTTGCTTAGTGAATCTTAGGACCGTTTTCGACCCGAAGCTGACAGCTTCCCCAGAGACCCATGTCGATTCCGCAGGCGCCCATTCGTCGCACGCATGGAGGTGGCCATACCGGCCACCCTTCACGCCAAGGAGACAATCATGTCCTACATCGATGGTTTCGTGATCGCCGTACCCAACGCCAACCGCGAGAAGTTCATCGCGCATGCCCGTACCTTCGACGCCATTTTCGTGGAGTACGGTGCTATCCGGGTGGTGGAGTGCTGGGGCGACGACGTGCCTGACGGCAAGATCACCGATTTTCGCCGCGCCGTGCAGGCCAAGCAGGATGAATCCGTGGTGTTCTCCTGGGTGGAATGGCCCGACAAAGCCACTCGCGACGCCGGCATGGCGAAATTCATGCAAGACCCACGCATGGCGGACGCCAGTGACTGTCCTTTCGATGGCAAGCGCATGATCTTTGGCGGCTTCAAGTCGGTGGTTAGCCTGCCGGACTAAAGGGGCCTGCGCTAGGCGCTTTCAAGGCAACATCCGCGTTCGACGGCGACTTCAGCCGGTCGACGTGACATATGCATGCCATGTCGATCCTGTGCACCCTCGATCGTGTGATAAGCAGGACCAGGTCCAGCCAGTCGCTGTGGCTGGCAACCTGATCCGACTTATATAGAGACTCTCATGACCTCTGATACCAAAGTTCAACGGTACCTGATTTCGTTTGACGACGGCTCGATGGACCATATCCCTAAGGAAGATTTTCCATCCGTAGGCGAGGCCGCACATAAGGTGCTTCGAGAGGCAAAGGCCGCAGGAGTGTGGATCTTCGGCTGCGGTGTCGATCGCCAGCAGTCGACCATCGTTGCAACAGACGGGACAATCACAGCCGGGCCTGCGCAAGAGACAAAGGCAGTTGTCGGCGGGTTCTCGATCATCGAGGTTTCTTCACGCGAAGAGGCACATGTTTGGGCGGCCAGGTTCGCCGCTGCGTGTCGCTGTGCGCAGGAGGTTCGCGAGATCATGTTCGATCCGGAGTCTTAGGGGTTTGCTGAGCTATCTCGTTTCATTCCACATGTGACAGATCCAATCGAAGCGGATTGCTAGTCACACGTTGGATTCAACACGGAGAGGGCCAATTCCGGCAAAGTCGGCCGACGAATCTAATCGCACGAAAAGGGGCGCGCGATGGACGGTAATGAGGAGCTCAAGCATTACTTCGCCGAAAGAAACCGGGCGAATGATCAAACACGATGGCAAGGGATGAAGGGATATCGCGACGGGCCGATTCTCATGTTGGCGTTTATCCTTTGCCTGTTTCTCTGGATCTATTCGCTCTATTTTTCACCGGTGGTTGTTCGATCTTCCTTGCTTGTTCCATGGCAAGTGACGCTCGGTCTCTTCTGGCTCGCTTGGACCATGGTCGTGGCGTTCAGAACGCGACCGAACGGTGACAATGCGTGGCGTCGTGCTTATCGGGGAGAAATATTTCCTCGCTTCAAGGGTGTCGCTGGGGTTGTCGCAACAGTTCTGGCGATTTGCCTTTGGTGCGCGGCATTTAGCCTTCCGGGCGCGAGCATTGCAGCTGTTCCCGTGAGCTGGCTCGGAACAACAGGGACATCGATATCACTGCAAGTTGCCAGGGTAAGCGTTTGGGCTCCCGGGAACAGAAATGCGGGCCACAAGCTGATGATCACCGCCGATGGTCCGGCCTACTCAGGACGATTTCTGTGGGATAGATATGACCCGGCGCTTCGCTCGTTCGACGAAGAGAGGCCCGGCGCCATTCGTTGCTTGCGCATGGACTATCGTGCGTGGCTTGGTGTTGCTGTCATCGGCGCCATCCATCCTTGTCCATAGGGACACGATGCCGCTTTCGACTGAAGATGAGGCGGAGGTCATTGAATGACCCGCACCGCTCAGAGCTTGACGTAGATCTTCCTGCGATCCATGACGTAGACGATCACCCACCACACCACCACGAACACCACCGCAAACGCGAGCGATGCCACGTATGGCCCGGCCATGGGCGTGATCCAGCTGGCAAACAGGTGCTGGTAAAGCGAGCTTTGAACGTGCAGGCCCGACAGCAGGATCTGCATCAGTTCGGAGCCTGCGTAGGCTGCTACAGCGTTGACGCCGAAGCGACGGCCGATGGCGGGCCAGCCGCGCTGATCGATAAGTACATGAAACAGCACCAGCGCCAGCGTGGCCCAACCCGCGGTCCATAGCACGAAGGATGACGTCCACAGATTCTTGTTGAGCGGCAGCGCCAGCGACCACGCGAAGCCAAGCGCCAGCCACGCGATACCGGAGAGCGTCAGCGCCTTCATACTCTCGGCGCGCAGCCATCGGCCGGCCCGCAGGCCGAGCAAGCTGGTGGCCAGTGATGGCAAGCAACCAAGCAGGCCTTCCGGGTCGTGACCGCGACCGCTGACGGGGTCGATCAGATAGACCGTGTGGCCGAAAATAGCGAAGTCGGTACGGCTCACGATGTTGGTGAACGGCTCAAGTGATCCGCCAGCCAGCAACAGCCCCCAGTAGCCCAGCAGCAACACGGCGATGGTCGCCCACTGCACGCGCGGCTTGGTGTAGATCGCAAACAACGCTGCGCCAGCGAAGCACACGCCGATACGCTGGAGCACGCCAGGGAAGCGCAGGTGGGCGCCCGGCATGATCAGCCAGGCCAACACGTTGATAGCAACGCCGAGCAAGAGGATGCGCGCGGCGCGCTTAAGCGCCGCACTGGCAAGCGCAGACTTATCTGCGCCCTGCTCCACTCGTGGCCCGATAGCCAGCGCGATGGATACACCGACCACGAAGAGGAAGAAGGGAAACACCAGGTCCGTCGGTGTACACCCATTCCACTCGGCATGCGCCAACGGCCAGTAAACGTGTTCCCAATCACCGGGATCATTGACCAGCAACATCAACGCCACCGTACAACCACGCAACGCGTCAACCGACGCGAGGCGCTTCAGCACGGCATTCATCGCGATGTTTTATCCGCCGGCAGCAGGGTGACTGCACCCACACCCCAGATCGGGCCCGTGATGGGTGAGGTGAACACCAGACACAGATCATGCGTGCCGACCTGTTGTGCCGTCGCACCCTGCAGTGTGAACGTTGCCGGTGCGTCGGCGGGCAGCGGAAGCGAGGCGATCTGCTTGCCTTTGCAGCTGTCCATGTACACCACCAGCTCGCCCTGCGGCGTGTTTGCCTTGTGCGACACCACCAGCTTGGCGTCGTGCGCCAGCGCGTAGTTGCGCGGCAACGTGGCGATATCTACACGAATGCCCGCGATACCATCGAGCTTCGCTGCACGGTACATGCGACAGTTGTCGAATACATTGATGAGGTAGGTCGGCGCCATACTGGTGGCGTCGGGCGTGGGCTGCACACGCAGGCGGAAATCGCTGCCCGGGCAGTTCTCTAGCTCACCAGTACCGCGCGTACGCAGCGACGGCAGGTCGAGCACGCGCGTACGCGCCGCCGCCAGCGGGGCGCCGTCGTTGGCCAACGCCACCGCCTTGATGGTGGTGGGCAGGCTCACAGTGAACGGGCGTACATACAGCGGCGACGATGCGCTGGGCTCGCTGCCGTCGGTGGTGTAGTGCACGTTGCCGAACTTCGCCTGATTGGACAGGGTTACGCTGGCATGCCCGCTGCTGATGGCGACGTTACGGTCCACGTCAATGGTGGGCGCGAAAGCACTGTCCGCATAGGCGATGTCCTGCATGCGATAGCGAGCCAACTGGGATGGCAGCCGTTCGAGGAAGCCATGCCAATCGCGCACCTTCGCGGGCGTCCATGCCGCTTCAGCCAGCGCGTCCATGCGTGGGAACGTCGCGTGCTCCACATGGCGTAGCGTGGGTATGTGTTCGGTGAATATCGTCGCCTGCATGCCGAGTACGTGCTTAGCTTGCGCGGCGCTCAGCTCCTTGGGCACCGCTTCGAAGGTGTAATAGCTCTGCAACGACATCGACGGCAGGCGGCCGGTGGTCTCGTCCGGAAGATCGCTCTGCATCGAATCGAGATACAACTGCGGCGCGGGTGCCAGCACCACGTCATGACCCAGCTTGGCTGCATCGATGGCGCCCTTGGTGCCACGCCACGACATCACCGTGGCGCTCGGTGGCACGCCACCTTCGAGGATCTCGTCCCAACCGATCAGACGACGATCGTGCGTGGCCAGGTACTTGCCCATCTGCTCGATGAACCAGCTCTGCATGGCGTCTTCGGTCTTGATACCTAATGCACGCATGCGCGCCTGCACCGCAGGCGATGCCTTCCACTGGTCCTTCACCGCCTCGTCGCCACCGACGTGGATGTAGGTGGAGGGAAACAGCGCCATCACTTCATCCAGCACGTTCTGCAGGAAGTGGATGGTGTTGTCGTCGACGTTGTAGAGGTAAGGGTTGACGCCCCAATCCGGCGACACCGGTGGGCGCGTACCCGTCACACCCAGTTCCGGATAGGAAGCCACGGCCGCTTGCGCATGGCCGGGCATGTCGAGTTCGGGAACCACGGTGATGTGGCGCTCGGCCGCGTAGGCAACAATGGCGCGGATGTCGTCCTGCGTATAAAAGCCACCGTAGCGGCCCGGCTGGCTGGCCTTGCCCACCGTGGGCGGCGTACGCCATGCGCCGATGCGCGTGAGCTCCGGGTAGCCCTTGATCTCGATGCGCCAGCCCTGGTCGTCGGTAAGGTGCCAATGCAATGTGTTGAGCTTGTGCTGCGCCATCTGGTCGATCACGGTGCGCACTTCGTCCGGCGTCTGGAAATGACGCGCGGAATCAAGCATCAGGCCACGCCACGCAAAGCGCGGCTCATCGCGGATATGCACCGGCTGTACGTGCACATCGCCCTCGCCCGGCGTCGGCGTGAGCAACTGCCACGCGGTGATCGCACCGTAGAACAGACCGGCTTCGTCACGAGCGACGATGCGGATGCCCTGCGGTGTCACGTCGAGCGTGTAACCCTCGGCGTTCGCCACGGGCGCCTGCGGGTCGCGCTTCAACACGATGGCGCCAGCTTCGGGTACACCTGTCTTCACCTGCAACGGCAGATGGCGCGTGTGCGCTGCGAGTGAGGCGAGGTATTCGGCTGTGCGGCGTGCTTCGGCGTCACTGCTGTCGACCACGATGGGTGTCTGCCCACTGACGGTGAAGGCTTCCCCGGACACGGTCAGCTGGGCCGGCATGGGGATCAGGTTCACCGGCGCTGCCGCACCGTGAGCGAAGGCGGTGAGCCCGCACAGGGCGAGGGCCAGCACGTAGCGTGTTTTCTTCATGATGGTTCTCAATCGTGAGGAAGGCTGATGGCGAACAGATACCACGCATCGTGCGGCAACCACTGCTCGGTCCAGCGCCAGTCGTCGTCCTTGCCGGTCTGGGCATAACCCAGGTCGAAGGCGATGCCATCGTCATCAGCAAGGCCAGACGTGATGCCGTTGATGATCGCCCCCGGCGCATTGGTATACGCGTAGGAGTCGAAGAACATGTACGGCGCGTTGTTGTGGCCGCTGCCCATCAGCATGCTGCTGTCGTAGGGATTGCGGCCGAGTATCCAGTGCAGCTGGTTCCATGCATAGGTCTGTAGCTGCTGGCGGAATGCATCGTCCCCGGCGTACAGCGGCGCGGCCAGTCGCGCAGCGGCGGCCAGGGAGCCGAGGCGCGCATTCTCACCCTGCCACCACGGCGCCGCCTCGGTGTCATGCGGAAAGAAGAAGGCTGTACGCACGCGGCCGTCGCCCCCGCGCACGAGTTGGCGCGCGTAGCCGAACGGGTTGTTGATCTCACCCGTAACGGCCAGCTCTGCTTGCAGCGAACGCTTGACGGCGTCGCGCACCTTGGCCTGTCGTTTCGCGTCGGCAATGCCCGCGTATTCGACGAGTGCGACAACGGGAAGTCCTGCATCGGCGGGGTGGAAGAACGGTCGCGTGCCATCGTCGGCACGCCAGTAATCACGATGGCCATCGTGTGTGATCAACCGCGCCATCAGGCGATCAGCGCGCCCATCCGCTGCCTTTCGCCACGCGTCGTCATGGGTGGCGCGGTACAGCTCCACCGCCGCAAGCAGCGCGCAGTAGTCGTCAACGATGTTGTCCTTACCGTCGTTGGTCAGCTCGCGGTTGTGCGCATCAAGGAAGCGATAGGCATCCTCGGCAGCCTTGAGGTAGTCCTTGGGGCCGAAATCACCTTCCACACCAGTGCTCGCCGCCAACGCGAGCGCGGCAATGGCCATGCCGCCGCCCCCACGGAAGCTGGACTCGTAAGCATGTGGACCGTGAGCCGGTTGCTCAATGTTCTCGGTATGGTCGCCGGGTTTCAGCTTGATCTGCGTGCGCCAGTTCGGATCGCCGATAAGGCGATCCTGCGGCAGCTTGCCGGGGCCGGGCCCATCAATAGATTGGTAGAACGAGCCATCCGGCCGCTTGTCGCGCACAAGGAAGTCGGCGCCAAACAGGCCTTCGTCGAGCAGGCGACGGTTGTACTCGCGGAAGTTCTTGTCGTTGCGCGCTTCCAGCTGCTGCCAGGTGCGCAGCAGGCTCCACGCGGCCAACGGCACCTGCTGGGGATTGAAGTAACTGGTAAGGTTCTGGTGCGACAGGTGAATACCGTAGTCGCCCGTGGCGTCGTACCAGCCACCGTGAATGTCGAGCGTTCCCGGCGTCCCGTCGGGATGCTTGAGATGGGTATCCGCCTTGTCCAGCAGCCCGCTGGATCGCTGGCCCTTGAAGTAATAAACAACGTTGGAAAGCGTTTGACGCTCGAGCACATTGTCCTGCACGTCGAAGGTCGACGAACGCAGCGCTTGGCCGTCCATCGGGGTTTCAACGTAGTAACGGCCCGGTGTGCGGACGGTGCTGAAATCGGCGACGGCGTAGCTGCCGTCCCATCGCGCCACCTTGCCGGCGAGCGACAGCGTGCCCTGCAGAGCAACCTTGCCGGTATCGGCATTCACTACGCGAAAGATCTGTGGCGATGGCCTCGCCTCGCCCATCACGATGGCCTGCTTGACCGCGCCGGTGTCGTAACCGACCTGATCCACCAGCACCTTTCCTTCCGACGCCACGGCAGTCTGCGCGGCGAGCAACAACGGGAGGATCGCAAGACGGCGATAGGACTTCATACCATCGGCTCCAGCAGATTGTTGGAACAGGGTGTACCGATCCCCGATGAAAAATCGGGCCCGGCAACACGCCGGGCCCGTTTCGGGGAGAAAAAGTACTACACGGGATTAGAACTTGAAGTTGGCCTTCAGCATGTACTGGCGGCCGGTCACATATTCCGAGGACATCTGCGTCTTGCTGCCCAGGTACGCGTAGTACTTGGAGTTCAGCAGGTTGAGCATGTTCAGGCTGAGCGAGAAGTTCTTGTTGATCTCGTAGCCCAGGGTGGCGTCCAGTTCCTTGAAACCGTCGATGTAGGTCGACGGTGCACCGGCCACGTAACCACCGGCGAGGTAGCTCGAACGGTAGGTGTAGGCCAGGCTGGCGCTGTACGGACCCTGCTCGTAGTACGGGGCGACCGTGTACGAGTTCTTGGAGTTGTACGGCAGTGCGCCGCCGGTCTTGGTCGACGCGTCGGAGTAGGTGTAGTTGGCACGCAGACCGAAGCCGTAACCGTAGGCCTGCTGGTAGCTGATGGTGCCGCCCTTGACCTTGGCGCTACCACCGTCGACCGGTGCGGTGACGTCGTAGGAGCACAGGCCGGTGGTCGTACACGCGCCCGAAGCCACCAGCGCTGCTGCGTTGTTGGCAAAGCCCGGCTGGGTCCACGAACCGTTCTGACGCTCTTCCGTGGTGGCCGCGTTGACGATGTAGTTCAACACGTGCTTGTAGAAGAACGACACGGCAACCATCGACTCCGGATTGAAGTACCACTCCGCGGAACCGTCGAAGTTCACCGAACGATACGGCTTGATGTTCGGGTTGCCCGCGGCGGCGGTGAGCACCGTGTCGTTGGCGGCGAAGTACGGCGCCATCTGGTTGTACGGGGCGTAGGACAGCGTTTCCGACGCGGCACCGCGCAGGATCACGTCAGGCGTGACGTTCCAGGCGATGTTGAACGACGGCAGCCAGTTGTTGTGCGTGCTGTCCTGCGTGATGTAACCGAAGCCACTCGGGAAGTCGCAATTCCAAACGTCCGCCGCCGCGCACGGCGCCGGAATCACCCAGCCGCTGCTGACGTTCTTGGTGTGCACGTAGCGCACGCCCAGGTTGCCATGCACGGTGTCGGTGCCGAAGTTGGCCTGCAGGTAGGCAGCCTCGTTCTCCTGGGTGGTGGCCCAGGTGTTATCCCAGTACGAGTTCGGATCCTGCGTGGAACCGAAGCCCGGCGTGCTGTTGATCGCGTTGAAGATGGCGTTGGCGCCGGCGGTCTGCACGTGCTGGATCGCCGTCTGGCTCAGGCCCAGGCTCTTGGCGCCGTTGAGGTCGGACAGGCCACCAAAGCCGATCTGGTCAAGCGTGAGCGCCTGCGGACCGGTGTAGACGTTGAGCGTCTGGCTTTCCCAGTGCTTGGCATAACGCACGCCCGCCTGGATGTTGTTGAGGAAGCCGTCGAAGTCCTTGGTGAAGTCGAGCTGGCCGTAGGTGTCCTTGGCCTTGTAGAGCTCTTTACCAATGTTGCCGCCCCAGCCGTTGTCGGCCCAGTAGCTCGGATCGTTGGCGGTGGACGGGTCGGTGTACTGCGGGCCCTGGTTGATGGACCAGTTGAAGCCGCCGCCGTAGTAGATCTCCTTCACGGCCGCCTGCATCGGGTTACGCGAAGTGCTCACGCCGGCCTGGCCGTCCAAACGCCAGCCGTCACCCTTGTACTCGCCCGACAGGTCCACGCCCTTCGTGGTGATGACGGACTTACGGGCGTTGTTGTCGGCGTAGGTGTCGGCCGTGCTGACGCAGTTGAGGTTGTTCTGGCACGGCGTGCCGACCTGACTGCCGCTGGTGATGATGCCGTTCGGGCCTTCATTGAGCGACGTGATGCCAGCCGGGTTGTGCAGCGCCCAGGGATACAGCGACTGGTTGAGGTTGCTCAGGTTGTCACGGGCGTACATCAGGCCAAGGTTGAAGCTCAGTGCTTCGGTTGGCTTCCACTGGACGTTGGAGGTGACGCTGTCGCGCTTCTCGGTCTGCTGGAAGTTGGACACGCTGATCTGGTTCGGGATCTGGTCGGTCAGCTTGATCCTGCCGGCGGCCACTTCAGCCGCGGCCACCGGGCTCTTGCTGACGATGCCCGACACCGGCGTGTAACCGTAGTTCTCCAGGCCCTGACGGTTCTGGAACTGTTCGTAGTGCTGCGCGGACACGTCGACGCCGAAGGTCTTGTCGTCGTTATGCCAGCTGTAGAACAGCGAGCCGGACGGACGGCTGTCCTTGACCATGTCGTTGTAGTTCACGCCGAACGAACCGCTGACCGTATTGGACGGCACATCAAGCGGCTTGACCGTGTGCATGATGATGGTGCCGCCAAGGGCGCCTTCCGGCAGACGGGCTTCCGGGCTCTTGTAGATTTCGAGGCGGCCGACCACTTCCGGCGCAAGCAGCGAGTAGTTGAAGCCGCGGTTCGGCGCGTCGTCGTACAGCCACACCGCCTGTGCCACCGGGTGGCCATCGAGCAGGGTCAGGTTGAGGCTGGGGTCCATGCCGTTGATGCTGACGCGCTGCGTCGCACCCAGCTGGCGATCGAGCGTCACGCCAGGAATCTGCGCCAAGGCTTCGGCCACGTTGCTGGCCGGGAACTTGCCGATGTCTTCGGACGTGATGGCGTCGACGATGGCATCCGCGTTGCGCTTGGTGTCCATCGAGGCCTGCAGGCTCGCACGGATACCGGTGACGGTAACGGTTTCGAGTTCCTTGGCCTTGGACTGGTCAGGCGCCTGATCCGACGATTGCGACTGCGGCGCCGGGCCGGTGGCCGGGGCGGCGGTCTGCGCGTAAAGCGAACCGGACAAACAGAGTCCGGCGATGATGCTGGCGGCTAGAAGCGTCTTGCGGTGTGACATGGTTTCCTCCCCTCGAAGGCATTTCGGCAGCGGAAGTTGTGGGTCGTCCGACTGCTTGCGTGGCGATTGGGCTTGCGCCCGGTTCAATGCAACGGTGTGGTACTGCGCTCTCCCCTGGTCTTACTTACGCCCGTCCAGGTACAGGCCGGCTGCACCGATCACACCGTGCTGGCCGTGCTCCATCAGTCGTACGGGAACCTGCTGCAGAAAGGCGCGCATGACGCCTTTGTTGAAAAAGCGCTGGCGGAAGCTGCTGGTCAGCAGCACATCACGGATCTGCGGGAGAATGC
>NZ_JAELTQ010000127.1 GCF_016428905.1 Dyella sp. ASV24
AGGATCAGCACTGCACGCATGGAAAGCTCCTATGGATCGGTATGCCGGCCATAGGAGCACGAGGCAGAGGGAAAAGTCGACGGCGGCATGGAAGTTCGGACATCCGCCGTCGAGGGAGGTAAGCGTGTATTCAGTCCACGCGCGCGAACAGCGCGCCGTGACCCGGCAGGCTGATGCCATCGGCGGTGGCCGCGCCCTGGCTGAGCCCGTGACCATTGACTGCACTGAGCTTGCCCATGGCCAATGGAAGCTCCACCGGCTGCTTTGATAGGTTGAACGCTGCGAACAGCGTGTCGTCGCCGTGCTTGCGGGTGAAGGCGAGCACCGGCTCGGGCGTGTCGAGGAACTGGATGTCACCCCAACGCAGCGCCGGCTGCGTCCTGCGCCAAGCCATGAACTGGCGGAAGCCGTTCAAGGCCGACTGTGGCGCGGCGTCCTGCAGGGTCACGGCGAGCGCACGATGCTCGGCCGGCACCGGGAGCCACGGCTCGCCGACGCTGAAGCCGGCGTTGACGCCGCCATCCCAGGGCATGGGTGTGCGGCAGCCGTCGCGGCCCTTGAAGGTCGGCCAGAAGGTGATGCCATACGGATCCTGCAGCGACTCGAACGGCACGTGGGCTTCGGTGAGCCCGAGTTCTTCGCCCTGGTACACGCAAACCGAGCCGCGCAGCGAACACACCATCGCGCTCAGCAGGTTGGCCAATTTGGGCGAGGCGTCGCCATTGCCCCAGCGTGTGAGTACGCGTGATACGTCATGGTTGGAGATGGCCCAGCACGGCCAGCCTTCCAGCATCTGTGCTTCGAGATTTCTCACCGTGCCGCGAATGTAGTCCGCGCTGAAATCGTCGGTGAGCAGCTCGAAGCTGTAGCCCATGTGCAACCGGCCGTTGCGCGTGTACTCGGCGGTGGTGGCGAGGGAGTCTTCCGAGGAGATTTCGCCGATCGCGGCGACATCCTCGTACTGATCCATCAGCGCACGCAGTTCTTCGAGGAACGCGATGTTTTCGGGCTGCGTATTGTTGTAGTAGTGGTACTGGAACGCGTACGGGTTGTCCGGGCTAAAGCCGCGGCCAACGCGCTTTTCCTCGGGCTTGGGCGGGTTGTCGCGCAGCTCGCGGTCGTGGAAGCAGAAGTTGATCGCGTCCAGTCGCAGGCCGTTGACGCCCTTGTCGAGCCAGTACTTCACCTCACCGAGCACCGCGTTGCGCACTTCGGGGTTGTGGTAGTTGAGGTCCGGCTGCGAGGTCAGGAAGTTGTGCAGGTAGTACTGGCCGCGGCGCGGTTCCCACTGCCAGGCGCAGCCGCCGAACAGTGACAGCCAGTTGTTGGGTGGCGTGCCGTCGTCCTTCGCATCGGCCCACACGTACCAGTCGGCCTTGGGGTTGTCGCGGCTTTCGCGGCTCTGCTTGAACCAGGCGTGCTCCGCCGAGGTGTGGCTGAGCACCTGGTCGATCATCACCTTCAGGCCCAGCGCATGCGCCTTGGCCAGCAGGCGGTCGAAATCGTCGTTGGTGCCAAACAGCGGGTCGACCTCGCGGTAATCGGCGATGTCATAGCCGAAGTCGGCCATGGGCGAGCGGAAGAAGGGCGAGATCCAGATCGCGTCCACGCCAAGGCTCGCGACATAGTCGAGCTTGTCGACAATGCCGGGCAGGTCACCGACGCCATCGCCGTTGGTGTCCATGAAGCTGCGTGGATAGATCTGATAGGTGACGGCTCCGCGCCACCAAGGTGCCTGACTCATTCGCGTTTCCCGTTCCCACCCATAGCGAGCGCTGCGTGCTGGACGACAGGTCCGAACAAGGCGCGGGGGGCAGCTTAAAGGCAGAGTGCGAAGCGAGGGCTTCGTTTGCATACGTATTCAAAAAACCGGGATATTGCGATGCAGCAGGCTCGCTTGTCGCGAGGAAATCCTGTGGCAGGCAATACATGCAGGTCCATGGGAAACCGCGGTGTTATCGCACTTTCAGTGTGGGGTAGTGCCCAAGAACGAAGTTCGGTCGCGAGATGGCGTGCGACACGCTGCCATTAGAATTTTGTCAAAGGTGCACAAAAAAACCGGGCCATGAATACGTATGCATAGGCCTGTTCGCCCTTTCTTGCAGCCCTACCATGGCCGCCACGCGACGGGGCCCTCCGACCATTCGGCATGCACTGGCGCGTAGCCCGCGGCGGTCTGTGGGGACTGCCGCGGCAACTACAAAACCAAAGATGAAGTGCAAACCCGTGGGAGGGGAAGACGGTGGAACTGAAACGTAATGTGCTGGCCCTGGCGCTGGCGTCCGGCCTTTGTTTGACGGCAAGTATTCATGCGGCGCCGGCGGATGCTGGCGCGAACGCGACCGGTACTGCCGCCGCCCCTGCCACCGCCCCTGCTACGCAGGACACCTCTGCTCAGCAGAGCGATCCGAACGCCAAGAAAGACGACAAGTCGAAAGATACGCAGGACCAGCAACTGGCCAAGAGCCTGGGCGCCATCACGGTGACGGGCTACAACCAGAGCATGGAAAAGTCGATCGACTACCAGCGCTACTCGAACACCATCACCAACGTCATCACCTCGGCCGACATTGGCGGCCTGCCGGACCAGTCCATCGCTGACGCGCTGACCCGCCTGCCGGGTATTTCCGCTGAGCGCATCGCCGGCCAGGCGTCGCAGATCAATATCCGCGGCCTCTCGGGCAACTTCATCCAGACCACGCTCGACGGTCGCGAGCAGCCGTCCACCAGCGGCAGCAACTACATCCAGTTCGACCAGTACCCGTCCGAGCTGATCAACATGGCCACGGTGTACAAGTCCTCGCAGGCGTCGCTGGTGACTGGCGGCGTGGGCGGCACCATCGCGATGGAAACGGCGAACCCGCTGGAAGCGCCGAAGGAGCAGAACCTCGCCATCGACGCGCGCGGCAGCTACGACGGTCAGGCGCATGACGTGGCCGGCGCCAACGCGCTGGGCTACCGCCTGAGCGCGGCCTACCAGGGCAAGTTCCTCGACAACACGCTGGGCGTTGGCCTGGGTGTGGCGCAGATGTACCAGCCGCATGTGGCCGAGCAGTTCGTCGGCGAAGCCTCGGATGGTTCGAAGTACGCGATCAACTCGCAGCCGGGCGCGCCGGTGGGCTACCTGCCTGAAGGTGTCCAGCTGCAGCAGAACGGCGGTGAAGAGCGCCGCACCGGTGAGATCGCCACCATCGTGTGGAAGCCCACCGACGAACTGCAACTCACCGGCGATGCGTTCTACTCCAAGTTCAAGAACGAGTCGTTCGGCTACGGCTTCCGCTCGCAGAATTTCTACGGCAACAACACGCAGATCACCAACCCGGTGTGGAGTTCGTTGGGTACGCTGGTCGGTGGCACGGTGTCCAGCAACCCGACCACCGGTACCGATCCGCGCACGAATGGCTCGTACGGCAATCAGTTCTCCAACGAGACCACGGCCGACAACTACACCACCAACACCAGCATTTTCTCCGGTGGCCTGAACCTGAAGTGGAACCACGGCAACTGGCACGTCGACGCCGACGTCTCGCTGTCGCGCGCGTCTAGCAATGAGATCAACGTCGACACCACGGCCGATCCGTACTCCGGCCTAGGCACGGCGAATCCGCAGTTGATGGCGCAGTCCATGAACTACCAGCTGCGCGGCACCCAGATCGGTTCGGCGCAGTTCGGTAACCCGGGTCTGTACACCAACGTCAACGACATGGGTCTGTCGCGTTACGGCGTGTATCCGTACATCTACCACGACAAGATGAAGGCCTTCCGCACCAGCGTGAAGTACGACTTGCCCAACAGCTCCTGGCTGTCGGCGATCGAAGCTGGCGTGTACATGAACAACCACACGTACAACGCCGATCGCGAGGCCTACGTGTACGGTTCGGAGTGGAACACCTCGCCGGTGGCGGGCGAACCGCCGCTGAGCATCCCGGCCAGCGACGCCAAGGTCACCTGCTGGAAGGGCAAGTTCTCCGGCTTCCCGTGCTTCCTGACGCTCAATGGTCCGGCCATTCTTGCCTCGCACGGCATCACCGCCAACCCGGTGAAGGACATCAACGCCAATAGCTGGACCTACATCCAGAGCGGCCAGGTGGACGAGAAGACGCGCGATATCTTCCTGATGGGTGATATCGATGCGCAGGACGTGTTCGGCCACGAGCTGACCGGTAACTTCGGCATCCGCGTGTCGCACCAGTCGCAGTACAGCACGGGTCTGCAGCAGGTGGGCAACAACGCTGGCATCCCGATCACCGATGGCAACGGCTACACCAGCTACAACTACGCGCCGCTGACGGTGGGCAAGACGTACACCGACTACCTGCCGTCGTTGAACCTGATCTACCACCTCACCGACGACGACATGGTGCGCTTCTCGGCCGCCAGGGTGCTGTCGCGTCCGCCGATCGACAAGATGCTGGCGGGCTCGGGTTCGTGGGTGTCCAACGGCCAGTACAACGTGTGGGGCGGCACCAGCCCGCTGCTCGACCCGCTGCGTGCCTCGCAGTACGACCTCGACTACGAACACTACTTCGACGATTCGTCGGGCCTGGTCACGGCGGGCGTGTTCTTCAAGGACGTGAAGTCGTTCGTGCAGGACATCACCCTGAACAACTTCGACTTCGCCGCGGCTGGCATTACGGTGCCTACCGACCCGACCACGGGCAAGCCGTACCTCAACGGTGAGTACCAGACGGCATACAACGCCAACGGCGGCCTGGTGAAGGGTCTGGAACTGTCCGGTTCGAAGACCAAGTTCCTGCCCGGTATCTGGGCTGGCCTGGGCGTGCAGGCGAACTTTGCGCTGACCGACAGCACCGTGCGTAACCCGACCAACCTGGGTGGCCCGACCACCTACGTCGGCCTGCCGGGTCTGTCCAAGCGCGTGGCCAGCGCGGCGGTGTTCTACGACTACGGTCCGTTCTCGGCTCGCCTGTCGGGCAACTACCGTTCGTCGTTCCTGTCCGACACGCAGGTGGCTGTCACCAACCAGCTCGTGACCTTCGCGGCGGAGACGGTGTACGACTTCCAGGCGTCCTACGACATCACCGACCAGTTCAAGGTGGTGTACCAGATGCTCAACCTGACCAACCAGCCGACCCGTACGTACTTCGGCGGCAATCCGCAGCAGACCGGTACGATCCAGTACTTCGGACGCACCAGCTACCTCGGCGTGCAGTTCAAGTTGTAAGCCACGGTCGCGCCGGCTCCCGCAAGGGGCCGGCGCGATGCTTTTCGGTGCTGCGTATGGCAGCGCTCACACACCGCGAGGCCCGGCGTGGCGGTCACCGGTCCGAAGCGAAGTCTGCATTCGTGTACCGTTCCCCACTGGGTTTAGCGTCCCAGCATGGAGAACGGCATGTCGCGGAATCGTCTGTTTAAACCTCTCGCTCTTCTCGTCGCCCTTGCACTGGGCACCAGCGCCGTCGCCGATGCGCGCGCGTCCGACGTTAAGGCCACGCCAACCTCGCAGTCGTCCGGCGTCTATTACGAGATCTTCGTACGCGCCTGGTACGACACGAACGGCGATGGCATCGGCGATCTCAACGGCGTCACCGCCAAGCTCGATTACCTGAAGCAGCTGGGCATCAGCGGTATCTGGCTGATGCCGATCAACAGCTCGCCGAGCTACCACGGCTATGACATCACCGACTACTACGGCATCAACCCGCAGTACGGCAGCACGGCCGATCTCGAGCGCCTGGTTGCAGAGGCACACAAGCGCGGCATCGCCGTCACCATGGACATGGTGATCAACCACACCAGCAACACACATCCGTGGTTCGTCGATGCGCAGAAGGCTGACGGTGCACATCGCGACTGGTACAGCTGGACGTCCAAGCGCCCGGACCTTAAAGCGCTCAGCGCCACCGATACCCCGATCTGGCACGCCAGCGACGACGGCTGGTACATCGGCGTATTCGGTGGCCACATGCCCGACCTCAACTACGACAACCCGGCCGTGCGTGCCGAGATGATCAAGGTGGGCCAGTACTGGCTGGGCAAGGGCGTCGATGGCTTCCGTCTGGATGCTGCCAAGCACATCTATGTCGACTTCAAGTCGGACGTACACAGTGCGAAGGCGCTGGAGAAGAACGTCGCGTGGTGGACGGAGTACCACGACGCGCTAGCCAAGGTGAATCCCAATGTGACCCTGGTGGGCGAGGTCAGCGCCACCTCACCCAAGGAGCTGGCGCCGTATCTCAAGCCGCTGGGTTCGATCTTCGACTTTCCGTTGGCGGAACAGTTGATCGTCAGCGCCAAGGGCGAGCGCACGGGCAAGCTCGGCCAGTTGCTCAAGGACACCTACGACGACTACAAGGTGGCGGGTGACACACCGCACATCGACTCCACGTTCCTGTCCAATCACGACCAAGAACGCGTGATGAGCCGCCTCAACGGCAACCTCGACCATATGCGTGTGGCGGCGGCGATGCTGCTGACGTTGCCGGGCCGGCCGTATATCTATTACGGCGAAGAGCTGGGTATGGAAGGCAAGAAGCCGGACGAGAATCTGCGCGAACCGATGCGTTGGACGCGTGAGGCAGGTCCGGGTGAGTCGCGTTGGAAGCCGTCCAGCGTGAATCAGGGGCAGGCCGTTTCCGTGCAGGCGGAGCAGGACGATCCGAACTCGCTGTACACCACCTATCGGACCCTGATCGGCTGGCGTGCGCAGAACAGCGCCCTACGCGACGGCGACCTCACCGTGCTGACCACTGGAAAGCCGAACCTGCTCGCCTACTGGCGCAACGATGGCAAGCAGAAGCTGCTGGTGGTGCATAACCTTTCCGGCAAGGCCGCGGTGTGGAAACCTAAGGCGGATCTCCTGCCCAAGGATGCCGCCGTGTTGATGACCACCAGGCCGCAAGCCGCGCTCGCTGACGGTAGCCTCACGCTTCCCGCCTACAGCACTGTGGTGCTGCACTGATGCGGGCGCGGCTGCTCGCGCTGGCGCTGTTGTCCGCCATGACTGCCACGCCAGCGGCCATGGCAGCGCGTAGCGATGCCAGCGCCGATCGCATGGAGCTGATCCTGCCCAAGGGCAAGCTGGAACTGCGCCTGCTGGCGCCGGGCATCGTGCAGTTACGCGTCGACGGCACACGCGAGCCAGCCACGCCCGTCATCGATGAGCAGGCCAGCTTTGAACCGGTGGATGTGAAGCGCGAAACGCAGGGTGACGAACAAATCCTGCGTTCGGAACAGCTGGCCGTGCGCTGGAATCCCGGTCGCGCGGAGCTGAAGATAGAAGACGCCGCTGGCCACCTGCTGCTCAGTGCCGATCTTTCGCGCGCCATCGATGGTCGATGGTCGCTGCGCCATGCCAAGGGCGATCCACAGTACGGCATTGGCGGCCTCAACGCGTTTGACGCCGACACGGGCGATCTGATTCGCCAGGGCAAGCAGATCGCCACGGCCGGTAAGCAAGGCCACACCGGAGCGCCGTTCGTGTGGAGCACGGCCGGTTATGGCGTGCTTGCTGATGCGGAACCCGCACAGTTCAACCTCAGCGCGACGGATATCGGCATCCAGTCAAAGCAGCCGACGCACACGGATGTGTTGGTGCCGCGAGCGCAGGATGCGCAGGAGCGGCCCGTGCGTACGATTTACCTGTTTGTCGGTGCGCCCGACGCACTGTTTGCCCAGCTTCGCCAGATCAGCGGCGCGTCGCCGCTGTTTCCCAAGTGGGCCATGGGCTTTACCAATAGCCAGTGGGGCATCGATCAGAAGGAAGCGCTGGATATCGTCGATACCTATCGCGCCAAGCACATTCCCATCGACAACTTCACGTTCGACTTCGACTGGAAGGCGTGGGGCGAAGACATGGGCGAGTTTCGCTGGAACACCGATACGTTTCCGGATGGCCCTGACGGCAAGCTCAAGACGCAGATGGACCAGCGCGGCATGCACATGACCGGCATCATGAAGCCGCGCCTGCATGTGAACACGGTGGAAGGGCGCGAGGCCACCGCGCGTGGCTATTGGCTGGCGCAGTCGAAGGAAGCGCCGGACTATTTCTCACACAAGCCTGTGCGTGACGTGGATTTCGACAAACCTGAAGTGCGTGCGTGGTTCTTCAACGATGCCCTGAAGCATTCGTTCGAGACCGGCATCGTGGGCTGGTGGAACGACGAGGCTGACGACAGCGGTGTCGATACCCAGTTCCTCAACATGCAGCGCGCTATGTATGACGGCCAGCGCGCCATCAGCGACAAGCGTGTGTGGTCGATCAATCGAAACTTCTACCTGGGCTCGCAGCGCTATGCCTATGGTGTGTGGTCCGGTGATATCCAAAGCGGCTTTGCCAGCATGGCGGCACAGCGCCAGCGCATGCTCGCCGCATTCGATGTGGGCGCGATGCACTGGGGTATGGACGGTGGTGGCTTCAAGGCGCCGCGTCCCACCGACGAGAACTATGCGCGCTGGATCCAGTTTGGCGCCTTCACGCCGGTGTTCCGGGTGCACGGTGACTTCGGCCAGAAGCGTCAGCCGTGGGTCTATGGCCCGATCGCTGAGAAAGCCGCGGTGGACGCCATCCGTCTGCGCTACTCGCTGATTCCTTACATCTACAGTTACGAGTACCAGGCGCATGCGAACGGCGTGGGACTGGTGCGTCCGCTGCAGTTCGCTTATCCGCAGGATCCGGCGCAGCGCGACCGCATCGATGCCTGGATGTTCGGCGACTACCTGCTGGTCTCGCCGGTCGTGGAGCAAGGGCAGACGACCAAGCGCCTGCGCCTGCCGCAGGGACACTGGATCAACTGGTTTGACGGCAAGGCGTACGAGGGCAACCAGGAGATCACGCTTGCCATCGATGCGGCCAACTGGAGCGACATCCCGCTATTCGTGCGCGAGGGCGCCATCATCCCGCAGCAGCCCGTGATGGATTACGTCGGCCAGCAGCCGGTGACGACGCTGGATGTGCAGGTATTCCCGTCTGATGCCGATACGCATTTCAACGTTTATGACGATGATGGCGAGACCTACGGCTACGAGAAGGGGGCGTACTTCCTTCAGTCGTTGTCCGTGCGTCGTCAGGGCGAAGCGGTGAGCTTCCGGGTCGCGGCGCCGGTCGGTAGTTTCAAGCCCGTGTTGCACGACTATGTGCTGGCCATCCACGGCCATCCTGTCACCGCGGTGAGTGGCGATGGTTCGGCGCTCCCGCAGGTCGCCAGTCTTGACGCGTTGCGCGCGTCGAACGGCGACGGCTGGACACGTGGACATGATCGGTTTGGTGAGGTGGCCTACGTGAAGATCGAAGCGGGCAAGGCGAAGAACATCCAGCTGTCCACGCAGGCGGTGCAACCGTGAGCGGCTACGCCGTGCGCCGCACCCGTATCGCGCTCGCCTGCGCCGCGTGGCTGCTTGTTGGTGCGGTACAGGCCGAGGCGATCACTCCGCAGGGCAACGTGAGCTGGCTGGGCAAGGCAGCCAGCATGAGTACGCAGGCCGATGGTGGTTTCGTGCTGCATGCGCCGGCGGGTGATCGCGTCATTCCCGCCCAGAAGCTGACCGTCCATACGGCCAGCCCGCTGTTCGACGGTCTGTTCGCGATGGCTCAGGACGATCTCGCCCACGACTCGGTATCCGCTATCAAGGATGGCGCCTACGACCACGGCCAGGATATTCCCTGCCATTGCTTCGCCACCGGCGAAAAGTGGCCGTACGTGTGGACGCGTGACCTGTCCTACTCGATCGATCTCGCGCTGTGGCGCATGGATCCGGATCGCGCGCGTCAGTCGCTGCGCTTCAAGCTTTCGGATGTGCGTGACCCGTCGTTGCCGCAGGGTCTTTACGTCATGCAGGACACCGGCTCGGGCGGCAGCTGGCCGATCAGCACCGATCGCGTGGTGTGGTTCCTCGGTGCGCGCCACCTGCTCGATGACAAGACTTTTGCCGACGACACCTGGACGGCATTGAAAGACACGCTGGCACAGGATCGCCTCTACATCTTCGACCCTGCGCTTGGCCTTTACCGTGGCGAGACATCGTTCCTCGACTGGCGTGAGCAGACCTATCCGGCGTGGACAGAGAAGGACGTGCGCTTCATCGGCGAGTCCTTTGCGCTGTCCACCAATGTGCTGCACTACCAGGCGCTGCGACTTGCAGCGGAGATGGCGGAGCAGCGACACGATGCGACGGCCGCCGATTATCGGGCTCAGGCGAAGGCACTGAAACAGGCGATCAACGCACGCTTCTGGCGCGCTGATCGCGGCATGTACATGAGCTACATCGGCCCTCAAGCGATGCCGGTCGACAGCTACGACCTGCTGGGTATCGCGTTGGCCGTGACCAGCGGCGTAGCCGATACGGCAAGGGCGAAGCAGACGCTGGCGAATTATCCCGCGTGGCCGGCCGGCAGCCCGGTGATCTGGCCTGAGCGCAAGGATCAGCCCGTCTATCACAATCGCGCCATTTGGCCGTTCGTGAGCGCCTATTCGTTACGCGCTGCGCGCACGGTGAACGACGCGCCGCGCATCGCGCACGAGATGGATTCGCTGCTGCGTGGCGCCGCGCTTGCCTCGTCCAACATGGAGAACTACGAGCTGGTCTCGCAGGCGGTGCATGTCGACGAGGGCAAGCTCAGTGGTCCGGTGGTGAATTCACCGCGGCAGTTGTGGTCAGTGGCGGGCTATCTCGACATGGTCGTCAACGGCGTCTTTGGCGTGGGTGACGATGGCAGCATCGATCCGAAATTGCCGGCCTCGTGGCTCGCGCCGCTGTTTGGGCAGCAAGCCAGGATCACGTTGGATCTTGGCGACCAGCGCATCACGTTGCTGCGGCCTGCCAAGATCGACGGCGATCTGCTGGTGGCGCAATCACAGCATCACGAGGGCGGCGAAACCGTCGTCCAGTTGAAGGCGATCCACTCCGGCGCGAAGCCCTTGCGCACCGATGCGCCGCTGTTTGCCTCCGCTATGCCGGATGCGCCGGTTGTGGCTGATACGCCGAAGGGTTGGCAGGTCAGCTTCCCGGGCAAGGGCGTGCTGTATCTGGATGGTCGCCGGGTTGGCACCATCGATAACAGCCTCACGGTGCCCAAGGGCGTCACGCGGCAGTGCTTCCAGCTCACACGCGTGGGCCAGGGTGGCTTGGAATCGCTGCCCGGCCTGCCAACCTGCAAGGGTGAAGAAGCACGTGTGGCGGGACACGGACCGTGGACATGGACGCCGACGAACAGTGGCCGTTTTGCGGTCTCGTTCGATTACGCGAACGATCACGGCCCCATCAATACGGGTGTGACGGCTGCGGTGAAGATGCTGGACATCGCGTGCGATGGTGCAGCGCCACAGCGCGTGCCAGTCGTGATGCCGCATAGTGTGGGGATGCAGCGCTCCACCACCGCCACCTTTACGGCCCAGGTAGGAGCGGCCTGCCGCTTCCGTCTGGACCAGGGGTTCAACATGAGTGATCTGCGCCATAACGCGCATTACACCGGCGAGCAGGGCGGCGCGAGCGGCCCGGTGAACGACGCGGCTGTCGATGCGATGCGCGTGTCGCCTGCGCCGCAGGGACCATCCGCGCCATGACACGCAAGCCCGAACTTTCGTTCTGGCAGATCTGGAACATGTGCTTTGGTTTCCTTGGCATCCAGTTCGGCTTTGCGCTGCAGAACGCGAACGTCAGCCGCATCTTCCAGACCCTGGGCGCAGATGTTGGCGACATTCCTGCGCTGTGGATTGCGGCGCCGTTCTCTGGTCTGTTGGTGCAGCCGATCATCGGCTATTTGTCGGATCGCACATGGACGCGGCTGGGGCGTCGGCGTCCGTACTTCCTGATCGGTGCGGTGCTCACCACGCTGGCCTTGCTGTGCATGCCCAATTCGCCGGTGCTGTGGGTGGCGGCGGGTTTGCTGTGGATCATGGATGCCTCGATCAACGTTTCGATGGAGCCGTTCCGTGCCTTCGTGGGTGATCAGCTGCCGCCGCGCCAGCGCCCGGTGGGTTACGCCATGCAAAGCTTTTTCATCGGCGTGGGCTCGGTGGTGGCTTCGTTGCTGCCTTGGCTGCTCGCCCAGCTCGGCGTGAGCAATGTGGCGGGCGAGGGCGCCATTCCCGACACAGTGAAGTACGCGTTCTATCTGGGCGGCGTAGTGCTGCTGGGTTCGGTGCTGTGGACGGTGCTGACCACGCGCGAGTATCCGCCGGGGGAGTTGGAGGCTTTTACCGACAACCCGGTGGATGCGGGCGAGACGGAAGCGTCGGGCGCGTGGCGTCTCGGCGTGGCGCTGATCGTGGCGGGCGTCGTGTTGTTGGTGGCCATCCGCTACTACGGACTGGAGAAGGAGCTGTATCTGCTGGCGGGCGGACTGACTTTGTTCGGCGCGCTGTTCTCGTGGCTGTCGGCAACGCGTACCCGCGGCATGCTTCGACAAGTCATGGGCGATCTCTACGGCATGCCGGAAACCATGCGTCGATTGGCGGTAGTGCAGTTTTTCTCGTGGTTCGCGCTGTTCGCCCTGTGGATCTACACGACGGCAGCGGTGACGTCGGTGCATTACGGCACCACGGACACGCATTCGGCGCTCTACAACGAGGGCGCCAATTGGGTGGGCGTACTGTTCGGCGCGTACAACGGTTTTGCTGCCGTCGCGGCGGCGGTCATCCCGTGGATGGTGCGTCGGTGGGGCTTGCGCGCCAGTCATCTCGCCAACTGCTGGCTGGGCGGCGCGGGCCTGCTTTCGTTCCTGCTGATCCGCGACCCGCACTGGCTGCTGCTGTCGATGGTAGGCGTGGGTTTTGCGTGGGCCTCGATTCTGTCGCTGCCGTATGCGTTGCTGTCGGACAACCTGCCAGCGACGAAGATGGGCGTCTACATGGGCATCTTCAATTTCTTCATCGTCATTCCGCAGCTGCTGGCGGCGAGCGTGTTGGGGCTGCTGCTGCGCCTGTTCTTCCACGGTCAGCCGATCTGGGCGTTGGCGATGGGCGGTGCGAGCCTGGTCGTTGCGGGCTTGTGCACGCTGCGCGTGGCAGAGCCTTCGGCGCAGTTGTCGGCGGCCGAGGCGTCCTAGAAGAACAACACCGACCGGCGGAGCATCAGCGGGGTTTGAGGCTGGATTTCCGCACAGTCAGTTTTGCCGGAAGCATGGCGCTTTCCGCTGGCTCGCCGCGGATCAGGGCCAGCAGGTTGTCGACCAGGATCTCACCCGCCAGATGGGTGTCCTGCAGCACGGTGGTCAGCGGCGGATTGACGAAGCTGGCGACCGGTATGTCATCGAATCCGGCCAGTGCCACGTCGTCGGGCACGCGCAGGCCGTGGTCGGCCAGAGCACGCATGGCGCCGATGGCAATCAGGTCGCTGGCGGCGAACACGGCGTCGAACGCCACACCCCGCGCCATCAGTGTTTCCGCAGCGTTGTAGCCGGATTGTTCGGTGCTTTCAGCGTTCACCTGCAGCAACGGTTCGGCGTCGACACCGGCGTCGTTGAGTGCGCGTGCATAGCCGCGATAGCGATCGAAGAACTCGGGATAGTGGCTGGAGGCATCACCGAGGAAGGCGATGCGCTGGCAACCTTGTTCCAGCAGATGCTGGGTGACGTCCCGGCCGCCGCTCACATTGTCGCAACCCACGGAGACATCCGGCTGGTCAGGCAGTACCGCGCCCCAGCGCACGCAGCGCGTGCCCTGATCCACCAGCTTCTGCAGCTTGTCGCGCGTGGCGAGGTAGTCGCCGTAACCCAGCAGAATGATGCCGTCGGCCTTTTTGCTGTCTGCATAGTCGGCGTGCCAGTCGCGCGAAAACTGCTGAAACGAGATCAGCAGGTCGTAGCCACGCTGGGCGCTGGCCCGGGTGATCGAACCCAGCATCGACAGGAAGAACGGGTTGATGTGGGACTCGTCAGCGGTCGGGTCTTCAAATAGCAGTAGGGCGAGCGTGCCGGTGTGCTTGGCACGCAGCCCCGAGGCGTTCTTGTCGACCTTGTAGTTCAGCTCATCGACCGCTGCCTGGATGCGCCGGCGGGTTTCCTCGTTGACCAGCGGACTGCCGCGCAGCGCGCGCGACACCGTGGACTGGGAGACCCCGGCCAAGTGGGCGATATCGAATGAGGTGACTTTTCCCTTGATCTGCACGCGGCGATGACCCTTAGAACCGCGGTCCGTATGGTCCGACGGTTGATATGCGCAAATCCTAGCGGCTTGAGTGCTCGCTGTCCTTTCGTTGCTGCGTTCCGGGCGGCGGGCATAAAAAAGCCCCGAGGATTAGGGGGGAATCCTCGGGGCCGGGGTGGCAGCAAAACCCAGGGGAGAGGTTTGCTGACCGGTTGGGTTCGTCCAGGGAGGTGGCGAACCCGTGGACGCCGTTGCGTGCATCCGATAACTAAGAACGCGGAACGGAGCGAAAGTTGCACACGTCAGGGCGATTTTGGTTAGGGGCTGTTCATTTGATGAAATGTTAACGGCAGGCTTTCAGCGCCAGTGCGTGTCCTTGAGCCAAACGTAGAGCACGGCCTGGAGCGCCATCGAAACCAAGGCCAGTCCAAGCAATGTGACGCTCAGGCCTATGGCGATGTTTGTCATCCGAACTCGCGGGTTTCGCCGCGCTAGCCAAAGGCCTGCGGTCGCCAACCCCAGGCAGAGTATTTCAAGGACTCCTCCGACGGCGGAGGCGCTACCGCTCCAGCGACCGCCGACCGTCAGGTCCGGCAGGTTTCCGAAGAAACTCCATGCGCTCAGCAGGAGATCCCATACGGAATCTCCAAGCATTTTGCGCCAAGCCATCCATGTGCCGATCAGCAGACACAACCACGCGCCGATACTCGCAAGGCATGCGATCCATGCCGACGTCTCCGGCGCGATCTGACGGCGAGCGATCATCGATGTCGCTTTACATGGCAGATGGACGGTGGGGTTTGATCAATGTGCCTCACCCCAGTTGGCTCCCACGCCTGCTTCCACCAACAGCGGCACGGATAGCGTCGCTGCACCGGACATGCGCTCGATAACACCCGCGCGCACTTCGTCCACCACATCCTTGCGCACTTCGAATACCAGTTCGTCGTGCACCTGCATGAGCATGTGGGCGTCGTCAGCACGCGTTTGCAGCCAATCGTGCACAGTGATCATGGCGCGCTTGATGATGTCGGCCGCCGTGCCCTGCATCGGCGCGTTCACTGCGGCGCGCTCGGCGCCTGCACGCAACGCCTGATTGCGCGCGGTGAGGTTCTCGAGATACAGCCGGCGACCGAACAGCGTTTCCACGTAGCCGTCGCGATGGGCCTGCTGGCGGGTGGCTTCCATAAAGGCATGCACGCCCGGGTAGCGAGCGAAATAGCGGGCCATGTAATCACTGGCTTCGCCGCGATCCACGCCCAACTGGCGGGCCAGGCCGAAGGCGCTCATGCCGTACATCAGGCCGAAGTTGATCGCCTTGGCGGCACGGCGCTGGTTGGCGCTGACCTCTTCGGGCTTGAGCCCGAACACTTCGGCGGCGGTGGCACGGTGCACGTCGCCGCCTTCGTGGAAGGCCTTGAGCAGGCCTTCGTCGCCGGACAGGTGAGCCATGATGCGCAGCTCGATCTGCGAATAGTCCGCCGCCAGTACCACCCAGCCCTCCGGTGCGACGAAGGCCTGACGGATACGGCGGCCTTCCTCGGTGCGAATAGGGATGTTCTGCAGGTTGGGATCGGACGAGGACACGCGTCCCGTCGCCACCGAGCCCTGGTGATAGCTGGTGTGTACACGGCCCGTGCGCGGATTGACCATCTCCGCGAGCTTGTCGGTGTAGGTGGAGCGCAACTTGGCGAGGCCGCGGTAGTCGAGGATCAGGCGCGGCAGCGCGTGATCGTCCGCGATGGCTTCGAGCGCTTCTTCATTGGTGGACGGCTGGCCCGTGGGCGTTTTCACCTTGACCGGCAGTCCCAGTTCGTCGAACAGCACC
>NZ_JAELTQ010000128.1 GCF_016428905.1 Dyella sp. ASV24
TGGACGGGATGGTCTCGACCGGGACCGATACCGGCAACGACACCACCTTGGCGGTCTCGCGCGCGGAAAGCCGGCCGAAGCCGACCAGGCGATCGATACTGCGCGCCACTTCAGCCTGTCCAAAGGGTTTACTGATGAAATCGTCGGCACCGAAACGCTGCACGTAGAACTGCTCGGTCGCCTGCTGATTGCCGCTGATCATCACGATGGGTACGTGCTGCGTCGCCGGATCGTGGCGCAGCGCACGCAATACGGCGAAGCCGTTCATGCCGGGCAACACGATGTCCAGAAAGATCATCGCCGGCGGTTCGGCACGGGCCATGTCCAGGGCGCTTTCGCCGTCGGCCGCACGCACCACTTCGTAGCCGTCCACCTCCAGCATGCGGCCCAGCACGGCCCGGATGGTCGCTGAATCGTCCACCACCAGGATCCGTGCACCTTGCGTGGTCTTGCGCCACGTCTGATCCGCCTGCCCCGGCGTCGTACCCCCAAGCAACCGCTTCAGGAATCCCATGCCCGCCATTGTGTCCTCCCACTGCTAGACCCTGGAAAACCACGCGCCCGCGCGGCTTTCCGTGGAGAACATGCTTACCCAGATCGCCTATGCGTTCTGAGATGGGTGACTCACATGGAATCCTTAAGCCGTCGCAATTCTCGACGTTCCTGCTTGTTTGGACGCGTCGGCGGCGCCATCGCACCCACAAGCTTGCGCTGGACTTTCGCAGCATCGCGCGCCGCGATACTGGCCTCGCTTTCGCGGTAAAGCGCCTGCGCGACGCTGGCCGGGCCCCGCTTCTCGGACAAGGCCAGCACTTCGACTTCGAGGCGTTCCTCGCCACGACCGATGCGGAACACGTCACCGACGTGCACCGCCTTGGCGGGCTTGCAGGAGCCATCATTGAGGTCGATCTTGCCGCCGTCGATAGCCTGCTTCGCCAGGCTGCGAGTCTTGAAGAAGCGCGCGGCCCAGAGCCAGACGTCAGCCCGCACGGGTGTCGATGGAGCGTTTTCGGGAGAGGCCATGCGCCTATTTTCGCGCAACGCCGCCCGTTACGACAGCAGCGTGCCTTGGTGGAACTGCATCTGCCAACGGCCATCCCGCAGCCGCCAGATGGAACTGCGCAGCGAATCCGAGGCGGGACGCTGTGGTGTCGCGAAACGATGTCCACGGTATGTCACTAGCGCCACATCGTCAGCAAGCGATGTCAGACGAAAATCGGTGACTTCGCGTGCCGAGAACGATTCACCGCGCAAGGCTTCGACCACAGCCTCGCGCGTCCACACCGTGCCCGAAACGCCGAACTCGAAGAAGTCCTCGGCAATCAGCTCCAGCAATGCAGCCTCATCGGCTCGCACGTCCTGTCGGTGCAGGCGGGTTTCCAGATCAAACAGATGCGCGGCGAGATCCATCATCCTTTCCTCAAGCGCCTAACAGCAGATTGCCTAATGGAATCGTGATCAGCGATAGCACGATGCCGGCCCCCAACACTGTATTAGCCAACGAAGGCTCGAGCTTGTACTCATCGGCCAGGATGGCCGCGGAAATCATCGGTGCCATCGCCGCCTGCAACACACCGACTGTCAGCGTAAGGCCACCTACGCCGGCAGCTGCACCCAGCAGCCACACGGCAAGTGGCGCAAGCACAAGCTTCCAGCCCAAGCCCAACATCAACGCAGGCAGTTGCCGCTCACCCAGGTGGAACTTGAACTGCAGGCCCACTGAGAACAACGCCAGTGGCGTAAGCGTGGCGCCAATCGGCGCGAACACGCCTTCCAGGGCTGTCGGCCAGCCACCGAGCGCCCCCGCGATGATGCCCACCACGAGCGAAAGGAAGGCAGGAAAGGTAAGCACGCGACGCACGATGACCGCCGGCTGCGGCGTTCGTCCGGCATACAACGACGCCGCGACCACACCGGCCGACGCCAGCAAAGGAAAGCACCCCAACTGATCGGCCACTACGGCGAGTGCCAGCCCTTCCTTGCCGTGTAACGCCTGCATCATGGGATAACCCATGAACGAGGTATTGCCCAACCCACACACCAGCGTCAGCGCACCGATACGCTCGCGCGACCAACCCAGCACTTTGCCCAGCGTGGCGAACAGCAGCCAGGCACCGAAAAACACCACCCACATCGCTGCCACGGGAAACCACAGCTGCACATCCAGCTTCACCTTGGGCACGAGCGCCAGCACCAGCGCTGGCAGCGCGACATTGATCACCCACCAGTTGATGCCATGGACGATGCCTGCCGGTGGCTTCGCAAAGCGAGCCACGAGCGCACCAAGGACCAGACAGGTGAATAGCAGCGACAGCGCGCTCATGGATTACAAAGACCTCAACGCAAGAATACGTCCACGTAGTCCGTGGTCAGATCGCCTGGCGGCACACATGGATTCTGCATTTCCTTCAATCGCCAGTATTTGCGCGCTCCAACCATTCGAAACGTCATTTCGCCGTGGCGCATACAAGGCTTTCCATCGTTGATATGGCTAACTCGGGTTTCGATGTCACCGTTAAAAAGGAACGACTTCGCATCCACACGGGTGATCGTGCCGTGCATCCGAACGTAATCCCCATCCTGAGCCTGCTCGCCATCGATATGCAGTACGCCATCTGCCTCGGTAACGTCAGCCTTTCCAAACCTGTCCCAACTAATCCATTGCAGCGAAAACCGGTGTGAACCCATCAATGATTGCTTGGCATTCGCATCGTTGATCACGGTACCCGCATCACCCGCCCACACCGGAGCGCAAAGTCCAGCCAGCAACACCAAGCCTAGGCATCGCTTGAACATCGGTACATCCTCCTTGATGGTTGTCGTGAAAAGCTAGCCAAGGTATGCCGCCTTGTCGAGGGATGGGGGGCGCCTCAACAAAAAAGGCCCGCACGAGGGCGGGCCTTTTCAGTACCAGGCGACTGGATCAACGCTCGAGCAGGATGCGGTTCATTCGCTGCACGAATGCAGCCGGATCCGGCAATTGCGCCCCGGCTGCGATCTCCGCCTGATCCAACAGCAGGTTCGCGAGATCGGCGGCTTTGGTGGTATCGGCCTCGCTCTCCACGCGCTTGAGTAGCGGATGCTGCGGATTCACTTCCAATGTCGGCTTGGCGGCGGGAACCTCATGGCCGGCTTCGCGCAGCAGGCGTGCGAGGTGCGGGGCCATCTCGTAATCCGACAGGGCCAGGCACGACGGGGAGTCGGTGAGGCGTGCCGATACGCGCACGTCGCCCACGCGTTCGCCCAGCAGCTCCTTGAGCTTATGGACGAGCGGCTCGGCCGCCTTGCTGACTTCTTCTTGATGCTTCTTGTCGGCCTCGTCCAGCGGCAGTTCGCCCTTGGCGACGTTGCGCAGCTTCTTGCCGCTGTACTCATGGAGGCTGTTGAGCATCCACTCGTCGATGCGGTCGAACATCAGCAGCACTTCGATGCCCTTGGCTCTGAACGCTTCCAACTGAGGGCTGCCCGCAGCAGCTGCGTAGCTGTCTGCAGTGATGTACCAGATGGCTTCCTGGCCGATGGGCATGCGGCCAATGTAGTCATCCAGCGAGACCGTCTGTGCCGCACCCTCCCCCTTGGTCGAGGCAAAGCGCAGCAATTTGGCGATGCGTTCGCGGTTGGCGGAATCTTCGCCAATGCCTTCCTTCAGCGTGTTACCGAAGGCCTTGTAGAAGGTCGCATATTTCTCGGGCTCATCGCGCGCAAGCTTTTCCAACAGATCCAGCACACGCTTCACACACGCCGCGCGGATACGCTCCAATTGTCGGTTGTGCTGGAGGATCTCGCGGCTCACGTTGAGCGGCAGATCATCCGCATCCACCACACCACGCACGAAACGCAGGTAGTTGGGCAGTAGTTCCTCGGCCGCGTCCATGATGAAAACGCGCTTGATGTACAGCTTCAGTCCCTTGCGCTCATCTCGCCCGCCCATCATCAGGTCGAACGGCGGCTGCTCGGGGATGTACAACAGCGTCGTGAAGCTCTGGCTGCCCTCGACGCGGTTGTGGGTCCATGCCAGGGCATCGTTGAAATCGTGGCCGAGCGACTTGTAGAAGCTCTGATAGTCCTCGTCGGAGATCTCGTTGCGCGGCTTCGCCCACAAGGCCGACGCGTCGTTGACGGTTTCCCATTCGTCGCCAGGCTTGCCGTCGACTTCCTTGGGCATACGGATCGGGAAGGCCACGTGGTCGGAATATTTGCGGATCAGCGAACGCAGCTCCCAACCCTTGAGGAATTCCTCCTCGTCGGCCTTCAGGTGCAGGATCACCGCCGTGCCGCGTTCGGGCAGGTCAATTGCCGCGAGGCTGTATTCGCCCTTGCCGTCGCTCTCCCACTTCACGCCTTCTCCGGCGGGCAGGTCAGCGCGGCGGCTGAGCACGGTGACGCGGTCAGCCACGACAAAGGCCGAGTAGAAACCCACGCCGAACTGGCCGATCAAGCGTGCGTCGGTCTTCTGCTCGCTGCTCATCGCCTCCAGGAAACGGCGCGTACCGGAGCTGGCGATGGTGCCGATGTTGGCCACGATTTCGTCACGGTTCATGCCGATGCCGTTGTCGCGCACGGTGACGGTACGCGCCTGGGGATCCCAGCTCACGTCGATATGCAGCTCGCCGTCGCCGGTGAGCAGGTCGGGCTTGGCGATGGATTCGAAGCGAAGCTTGTCGCAGGCATCGGAGGCGTTGGAAATCAGCTCGCGCAGGAAGATCTCCTTGTGCGAGTAGAGCGAATGCGTGACCAGGTGAAGCACCTGGGCGACTTCAGCTTCGAATTTGCGGGTTTCGGGCGCGGCGTTCGTCATGCGGGAAGACTCGTGCAAAGGTCGGCGAAGGAAAGAATAAACAGAGGGGCCGACAAGTCGGCCCCTCATGATGCCCGCTCTTGGTCGGAGAGCGAGTGAAGAAGATCAGCCGTTGGTCGAGGCGTTCTGCAGCGCGGCGATACGCTCTTCCAGCGGCGGGTGGCTCATGAACAGGCGCTTGAAGCCTGTGGCCAGGTGGCCGGAGATGCCAAACGCGGCGATGGTCTGCGGCAACGTGCTCTCGCCGTGCTGCACTTGCAGGCGCTGCAGGGCTGAGATCATGGCGCCACGGCCGGCCAGCTTCGCGCCGGCGGCGTCGGCGCGGAACTCACGCCAACGCGAGAAGGCCATCACGATCACCGAGGCAAACAGGCCGAACACCAGTTGGAGCACCATCACCGACACGAAATAGCCGATGCCACCGCCACCCTCGCGGTCGCGACCACCCGACAGCCAGCTGTCGACCAGCCGGCCGACCACACGGGCCGCCACGATCACCAGCGTGTTCAACACACCCTGGACCAGGGTCAGAGTGACCATGTCGCCGTTGGCGACGTGGCCGATTTCGTGGCCAAGTACGGCCGACACCTGTTCGCGGTCCATCTGCTGCAGCAGGCCGGTGCTCACGGCAACCAGCGAGCTGTTCTTGGTCATGCCGGTGGCAAACGCGTTCATTTCCGGCGCGTCGTAGATGGCTACCTCAGGCATGCCGATGCCAGCGTTCTGCGCGTGACGACGCACGGTTTCCACCAGCCAGCGCTCAGCCTCGTTCTGCGGCTGCTCGATGACGCGGGCGCCGGTGGACATCTTCGCCGTCCACTTGGACATGGCGAGCGAAATGAAGGCGCCACCCATGCCGATGACGGCAGCGTAGGCCAGCAGGTTGCCCATGCCGCCGTAACCACGGGCAGCGGTCCACTGATCGATGCCCAACAGATGGCACACGATGCTCAGCAGGAACAGGACGGCGATATTGGTAAGCAGGAACAATGCGATGCGACGCATGGCTGTCTCTCGGGCAGTCATGAAAGGGGATACGGCTTTCGCCGTCACAACAGGATCGTGGCGAAATCTTGCGGTTTCAAGGGCCAAAGGCTGGACTGACCCACGGGCATTTCATGGTGGCGTCAGCTGGCAGGTCCCACCCGTAAAATAACCCGATGAACTACCGCGGACGATTCGCCCCTTCTCCGACCGGCCATCTGCATTTCGGTTCCCTCGTGGCCGCCGTGGGTAGCTGGCTGTGCGCGCGCCACGCGGGTGGCCAGTGGTTGCTGCGTGTGGAAGACATCGATCCACCCCGCGAAATGCCCGGCTCGGCCGAAAGCATCCTTGCTGCCCTACCCGCCTTTGGCCTGGTCGCCGATACGGCGCCGATGTTTCAGTCCCGGCGCTTGGCGGCCTACGACGCCGCCTTTGAGCAACTCAAGGCGGCCGACTGGGTCTTCCCCTGCTGGTGCAGCCGCAATGATCTCGCTGGCGGGCTACACCTGGACGGGCAATGTCTGGCTTCGCCGGTAGATGGACGCAGCCCGGCCTGGCGCCTGCGCGTGCCTGACCTCGACGTCGCCTTCGTGGATGGCCTGCAGGGTCCCCAGACCCAGAACCTCCGGCTGGCCGCTGGAGATTTCGTCATACGCCGGGTCGAGGGGTACTACGCCTACCAATTGGCCTGCGTGGTGGACGACGCCTTTCAGGGCATCACCGAAGTGGTGCGAGGCAACGACCTGCTCGACTCCACGCCGCGCCAGATCTTCCTGCAGCGTTGCTTGAATCTCCCAACGCCAAACTACCTGCACCTGCCATTGGCCCTCGATGGCGATGGCCGCAAGCTGTCCAAATCCGAGCGAGCCCACCCGGTGGACCCAACCCACCCCATGCCGGCCCTGTGCCGTGCGCTGGACTTCCTCGACCTACCGGTATTGCAGGGCGCGCGCGATCCGGCGGCCTTGCTCGAGCATGCCCTTGCCCATTTCTCGCCCGGGTGTCTGCCGCACTGCAGCGAACGGGCGGCAGCCTAAACCGTCTTCAACCGTTTCATCCTCCGGCCACCAACAAGGCCGCGAGACGGCGTACTCTCCGTAGACGTTTTGCCATGTTGCGCGTGGTAGACATGGCAACGTCCCGGCGACACGATCCGGGGCGCATGGGCATTGGCATCTTTGGAGAAAAGGCATGACGCAACGCACGGCATTGGTCACTGGCGGTACGGGTGGTATCGGCACCGCGATCATTCGCTATCTCGCACGCCAGGGACATCGGGTCGCCACCAACTACCGCGACCAGGCCAAGGCCGAAGCGATGAAGGAGTTGATGGCGAAGGAAGGCATCGAAGTGTTGCTGGTGCCCGGTGACGTGAAGGATCCCGATTCCTGCGAGGCCATGGTGCGCATTATCGAAGGCGCGCTGGGCCCGGTGGAGATCCTGGTCAACAACGCCGGCATCACCCGCGATACCACCTTCCACAAGATGACCTATCCGCAGTGGATGGAAGTGGTGAACACCAATCTCAACGCCTGCTTCAACGTCACCCGTCCGGTGATCGAGAGCATGCGTCACAACAAGTGGGGCCGTATCGTGCAAATCAGCTCGATCAACGGCCAGAAGGGTCAGTACGGTCAGGCCAACTACGCCGCCGCCAAGGCCGGCATGCACGGCTTCACCATTTCACTGGCCCAGGAAAACGCCAAGTTCGGTATCACGGTGAACACCGTTTCGCCGGGCTATGTCGGCACTGACATGGTAATGGCTGTGCCAGAGGACGTACGCGAAAAGATCGTCGCGCAGATCCCGGTGGGTCGCCTGGGCAAGCCCGAAGAAATCGCTCACGCAGTGGCGTTCCTCACGGGTGAAGAGGCGGGCTGGATCACCGGCGCCAATCTCTCCATCAACGGCGGGCATTACATGGGTTGGTAAGCGCGGCGCTTGCGAGATGCGTTGAAGCGCATCTCGCGCCAGGCTTACCAGGTGAGGCAGGGATGCCGAGCGGGCGGCGCCACATGGACGCCTGCTTGGCATACCCTCCCCCGCTGGTCGCTCATACGCGGTAGAGCTGAGAGGCCATCGCTCAGCTCTCCAGCAACTTCTCCATCACCTTGCCCACCGCCGCAAAGGCGAAAGCACCGGTGACATGTGTGGCCGCGCCCAGCCCACCACCGCAGGCCAGGTTCAGTGCTTCCGTTCCATTCGCCACGGGTGGGCGTGTACCGCACACGCTGCCGTCCGGCTGTGGGTACTGCACGTTCTGCAGCGAATACACGGCCGACACACCGAAGTAGCGATCGGGGTTGCGCGGGAAGTTGAAGTCAGCCCGGAGTTTTTTGCGGATCAGGCTGAACATGGCGTCGTGCTCGGTACGCGACAAATCGCGTACGCGGATCTGCGTCGAATCGGTACGGCCACCAGCGGAGCCTACGGTCACCATCGGCAGCTTGCGGCGGCGACACCACGCGATGGCTTCCAACTTGACGCGGAAAGCGTCACAGGCATCCAACACCACGTCGTAGCCGCGATCCAGCAGTTCGTCGAGCGTGGACGTAGTGAGGAAACGCTCGATGGCATCCACCTTGATGGCCGGATTGATCGCGCGCAGGCGCGCCTCGATTACCTTGACCTTGGATTTGCCGAACTCACCATCCAGTGCATGCAGTTGGCGATTGGTGTTGGAGACACAGATATCGTCAGCGTCGATCAGGGTGAGATGCCCCACGCCGCTGCGCGCCAGCGCCTCGGCAGCCCAGGAGCCAACGCCGCCGATGCCGATCACACAGACATGCGCCTGCATCAGCCGATCCAGGCTGCCCACGCCATAAAGACGCTCCACGCCAGCAAAGCGCTCGCGCGGGAACGCCACGCCTGCGTCGTCCGCGACCGGCACGTGTTGTTCTTCTACCGTCGCAACGTTTTCGTTCTGCATCATTGAAGCCATGACAACACCTTGAAGAAGCGGCATTTTATCGGGAACTGTCCGCTCTTGCAGGCGTCCGATATGCTTGCGGTCCATTTGCCATCATCGGGGATTCCACCGCATGCGCTCTGCCCTACTGATCGTGCTCGGCCTGGTCATCGGTATCGTCGGCACGGTGTTTGCCATGAACGCGCTGCATGACCGCGAACCGTACTCGCACACCCTGATGACCACGATGGCCCACCACGCCGGCGCACTCAACGCAGCCGTGAAGGCGCAGAAATGCGATGCCGCCCAGACCCAGCACCACTTGTCCCGCCTGCTGGAAACCCAGGCGGATATCGATGAGGCCTTCCCGGGCGTGGATCAACCATTCAAGGACGAGGCCACCAAGCTGCACCAGAAGACCCAGGCTGCCCTGCAAGCGGCACCTGTGGACTGTGCAGCGTTGGCGGCAGCCATCAAACCGATCGGGGAAACCTGCCAGTCCTGCCACCAGCAGTACCGTTGATTCTGCTGCCCCAGGGCGATCAGATCTTTACCTTGCCCCGCAGGATCTGCCAGTACATCACCCAGTCACCGATCAGGCTGTACAGCGGATGGGTGAACGTGGCGGGCCGGTTCTTTTCGAAGACGTAGTGCCCGATCCAGGCAAAGCCGTAACCCGCCACCGGTGCCAGCAGCAACCACCACGCGTTGCCGCTGACGATAGCCAGCACGATCACCGCGAGCACCAACGTGCTACCAGCGAAGTGCATGCGTCGGCACTGACGATTGCTGTGCTCGTTCAAATAGAACGGATAGAAGTCGCGGAAGCTGGCGAACTGGGACATGAGGATCACCGTGGACAATGCATCCAGAGGGTAATCCTCGCCATTCGCCGGTGCATGCGCGCTTGCAGCATGCGACGTTTCAAACGGGCAACGGGATGAATTCCTTCTCGTCGCCGACGACTTTGCCCATACGCTGTGCCGCCCAGTCCGCCTTGGCCTGCTCGATGCGCTCGCGCGTGCTGGCGACAAAGTTCCACCACAGGTGGCGCTCACCATCCAGCGGTGCACCGCCGAATAACATCACGCGGCTTTTCGTGCGGGCACGCAGTGCCGGTGAATCCGGTCCCGTCTGCACGGCCGCGTGCATGGGCGACACGGTCACGCCATCCCACTCCACTTCACCCTCGACCACGCAAACGCCACGCTCGATGTGCTGGTCGGGCCACGGCAATTCCGCCCCCGCCTCCAGCGTTGCCTCAACAAAGAACATCGGCGCGAACACCTTCACCGGCGACTCCTTGCCGTAGCCGGTACCGGCAATCAGCACCAGCTCCGCGCCGGGCAAGTTGATCTTGGGCAATTCATCGGCACCGTGGTGATGGAATTCCGGCTCCACCTCCGCGTCTTTCTCTGGCAACGCCACCCATACCTGGATGCCATGCGCGCGCTGGCCGCCACCACGCGCTTCCGGCGGCGTGCGCTCGGAGTGCACGATGCCGCGGCCTGCCGTCATCCAGTTCACTTCGCCCGGACGGATGTCCGCCACACTGCCAATACTGTCTCGATGGCGGATAACGCCTTCGAACAACCAGGTCACCGTGGCAAGGCCGATGTGCGGATGCGGACGCACGTCCATACCCTTGTCATCGAGAAAGGTCACCGGCCCCATGTAGTCGAAGAACACGAACGGCCCTACGTGTCGGGCCTGTAGCACCGGCAGCAGACGGCGCACATTGAAGCCGTCGCCAAGATCGTGCACGCGGCCATCGATCAACATCGGTTGCTGTTCCATCATTGCTCCTTGTTTACCAGGCGCGCTGGTACTGCTCGGGCGCGGTGATCGCGACACCCAGTTCTTGCGCGGCGCGGCGCGGGAAATACGGATCGCGCAAGCTCTCGCGCGCGATCAGCACCACATCGGCCGATCCTTCCTCGATGATGCGCGCCGCGTGTGTGGATTCAGTGATGAGGCCCACCGCGCCCGTCGCGATGCCCGCGTCGTGGCGCAGCCGCGCCGCGAACGGCACCTGATAGCCCGGCGATACTGGAATCTTCACGTGCGTAATCAGGCCGCCGCTAGATACATCGATGAGATCCACGCCCATCGACTTCACCTGGGTGGCCAACTGCACGCTTTGTTCGATATCCCAGCCGCCCTCGGTCCAATCCGTAGCGGAGATGCGCAGCCACAGTGGCAGGTGCTCTGGCCATACTTCACGCACGGCAGTGATTACCTCGCGCACCAGGCGCGTCCGGTTCTCAAAGCTGCCGCCGTATTCATCGGTGCGCTGATTGCTCAACGGCGACAGAAATTGGTGCAGCAAATAGCCGTGAGCACCATGCAGCTCGATCAGTTCGAAGCCGGCTGAAAGTGCACGCTCCGCAGCGGCACGGAAATCGGCGATTACCTTGGCAATGCCTGCCTTGTCCAAGGCCAGCGGCACGTGCCAATGCTTATCGAAGGGTATGGCAGACGGCGCCACCGTCGGCCAGGCGCCCGCGTCGGCGGCGAGCGGGCCACCACCCTCCCACGGCCGCTGCGCGCTCGCCTTGCGCCCAGCGTGGGCGAGCTGGACACCTACAGCGGCGCCCTGGGCCCTCATGAACCGTGTGATCGGCTGCCAGGCGCGCTGGTGGGCCTCGCTCCAAAGCCCGACGTCACCGGGGGAAATACGCCCCTCAGCGGAAATTGCCGTGGCCTCAACGATCACCAGGCCAGCACCACCGACGGCGCGGCTACCCAGATGCACTAAATGCCAGTCGTTCGGCATGCCGTCGACGGCCGAGTACTGGCACATCGGCGCGATCACGATGCGATTGCGAAGTGAAAGGCTACGTTGCGCGTAAGGCGTGAAGAGTTTCATCGGACCTGCTCTTGGAAAAACGTCTGCCACACATGCCGGCGTTGAGTGCCGGGTTCAAGTACCCGATCAGGTAGGCTGCGCGCCCAACCACTCCACGATGCGCATCGCAACGGGCCAAGGCGTCTTCATCCAACCAAAATGGTCCGCTTTGTCGTTGCCGAGATCAGCGGCGGTGACGACCTGCATCGACGGACTGCCAGCCATTTTCCCCATCAACCATGACAACGATGTCTGTGGAGCCAGCCAGTCGTCCTGCATACGCAGGCCCAACGCGGGCAAGCGGAGTTTGCCGAGCAGTAATTCGAAGTCGGCGTCCATGCCCACGGCGGCATATCGGCCCGTGCGACCCGTGCGCGCCCAGTCGTCGATGAGTTGTCGGGCCTCGTTGCCACCGAAACCCAGCCGGCGTCCGGGTAGATAACCCACCATGCGTGCCAGCCATGGCGCCAACGCATACGCAGACCACAACAGACGACCTTGTGGAAACTGTCGCCAATACGGTGCACCACTCGCCACCGCCAGCAGGCCGGCCACTTCCTGTGGATGCAGGCTGGCGTAAAGCGTGGCGATCTGTGCACCCAGGCTATGACCGCCCAGATAGAGGCGAGCCTGAGGTACACGGACACGAGCCGCGGCGATACCGGCCGGCACATCGTCCTCCAACAATTCCCGATAACCCCAGTTTTCGTGTCGCCCTGCCCGCTTGTCGCTGGACCCGATACCACGCCACTCATGGATGGCTACGGCGATCCCGCGCTCAGCCAATGCCTGGGCCAGGGGTTGATAGTGCTTGGCCGCTACGCCTAAGGCAGGCAACCAATAGAGCAGTCGAACCGGCTCCGTCGCTGGGTGCTGCAGCAACACATCCGCACGCGCGCCATCGGCTGCCACAACGGGCAGGACATCGCACGACGGAAGCGCGGAGGGCACGGAGATAGATGCAGACATGCGCGCCATCAACAAAAGGAAAGACATGCAGGCTAGCGAATCGGTGTACGACAAAAAAGCTGGGTATAAAAAAAGGCCGGCATACGCCGGCCTTTTCATCACGCAACGAATAGATTCCCCAATGAACTCAGGCGGGCGCCACTTCATCAGCCTGCAGGCCCTTCTGCCCCTGCACCACCTTGAAGCTCACCTTCTGGCCCTCTTTCAGGCTACGGAACCCCGTTCCGCTGATCGCCCGAAAATGTACGAAAACATCTGGGCCGCTTTCACGACTGATAAAGCCAAAGCCTTTAGCGTCGTTGAACCATTTGACAGTGCCAACTTCACGATCCGACATGACTCACTCCGATCAACTCGATGCTGAGACAAGTCAGCCTCCCCTTTGGCCGACGGCTTACTGGGCATGCAGGATCGGGGTGAAGCGATGTGGACCCTTGCGAGTCGCGCATCGGGCACGCACGTGACCGAGCAACCACAGTGAATCCAGCATAACGGATTTCTTTAATGCAAGTGAATGGCTTTAATCACCCTTTTGATTTTCACATTTCAACGACATTTGTAAATAAAACAAAAAAAGCCAGGCATTGCTGCCTGGCTTTTTCTTCTAGCATTTGAAACCGCTAATTACTGCGGGATCACTTCGTCAGCCTGCAGGCCCTTCTGGCCCTGCACGACCTTGAAGGAGACCTTCTGGCCTTCGACAAGGCTCTTGAAGCCATTGCCCTGGATCGCGCGGAAATGCACGAAAACGTCCGGGCCATTGTCACGGCTGATGAAGCCGAAGCCCTTGGCGTCGTTGAACCACTTGACGGTACCGATCTGACGATCAGACATATAAATCACTCCACAGGTTTGAACAGACTCAGCCCGCGCGACATGCGCAGGCGGCTTACTGGTGTGCAAGGAAACCCTAGGGGTGAGGCGATGTTGCTAGATCGAGATCAGGCGGCATCGGGTCACAAAACTCTGGTGACCCCGGCAAACACAGTAGGAGCATCATAACGGTTTCACAGCCTTGAGGTGAATAGGGAAATAGCCCTGAAAGCTGAATGAATAACCGTCACTCCTTACTCAACGGGTTTGATTTTCACGCCGTCTTCGCATTTCATCTCGTCCCTTGGCGGACGAGATTCATATGACCCGCCGGCCCTCATTATTCTGCGCAGGAGAAGCTCCATGATGTTCCGTCGCCTTTACCGCCCGGCCCTCCTAGCGCTTGTCGCAAGCGGCGTGATCCTCGCTGGCTGCTCCAGCACTCCGGAAACACGTTCGACAACCGGCGCCCACGGTACGACAACCAGCAGCTCACGAACGACGACCACCGGCACCAGCAGCAGCGCACCCCGGACCCGCACCGGCACGGTAACCACGTCCGGTGGCAAACCGCTTCCCAGCAGCACCGGTATCCCCGCCTGTGACGACTATCTGGCCAGCTACGTGTCCTGCCACGCCGCAGCAGGCGTGTACCCGCCTGACCAGATCCAGGCACGCTACGACGACATGCGTACCAGCCTGCTGCAAGACTCGGTGGATCCCAACGCGCGTCCCCAACTGGGCGCACGCTGCACCGCGCTGGCCAAGCAATTGCGCGCCACGCTGCAGGGCAAATCGTGTGCGCCCACCAGCCCCGCGGGAAGCAGCAGCGCACACTGAGTTTCAACGCAGGAGCGCACGCAGCGCGGGAGCGACGGATGTCGGCCGGCTGCGTGCAAGCTTCACCTTGGGCGTGCCATGCCACTGCGCCGACGCGCGTATGGCGCTGGCGACATCCTCGAGCAGCCGCGGCGTCGCCTCGACATCAGGCTCCAGAAACAGGGCTTTGATCTCGAATACACCTTCGCGACGATGAGCCTTCGCATCCAGTCGGCCGACCAACCTCCCACGATGAAGGATCGGCAACACGTAGTAGCCGTAACGGCGCTTCGGTGCGGGCACGTAGCACTCAATGGTGTACTCGAAACCGAATAGGGCCTGTGCGCGTGCGCGATCCCACACCACGGGATCGAATGGCGACAGTAGCGTCGTATGCGTGGGTCGCAATTGGCCCGACGCCGCCTGCGCGAGCCATGCTTCGTTGTCACGATGCACGTAAGCGGGCACGCTCCAGTCAGCCACTTGCACCATCAGCAACTCACCGCTGGCCACCCACGGCGCCAGCTCCTTGTCCGTCACTGCAGGCTTCAGTCGGTAGTAATCAGCGATCCAACGCGCTTGTGTGACACCAAGTGCGCGCACGCTATCGAGGATAAAGCGACGGCGCAACGCATCATGATCGAGCGCAAGTAACGCCATATCCATCGGCGGCTCGAGCTTTTCCAGCACGCGCTCCGTCAGATCATAAACACGCTGAAAGCGCTCGCGCCGAGTCACCATCAGCTCGCCCAGGGCGAACCACGCTTCCAGCCAGCGTTTCTCCGGTTTCCACGACCACCAGCCGCCCGCGCTGCGCGTTTCGCTCTCGAAATCCGCGGCGCGTGCCGCGCCGTTGTCGCGTATGCGTGCGAGCAATGTATCCATGCCGTCACGATGCTCGCGATGCATGCGATCAGCATGTTTGTAGGCCCAGTGCATCGCACGCTGCTTGCTCCATGCCTGATGCAACGGCAGATCGACCGCCGGCACGAAGCACGCTTCATGTACCCAACTCTCGGCGATACGGCCCTCTTCCAGCGCACTTTCCAGCCATTGCGGATCGTAGTCGCCAAGACGTGAGTACAGCACCAGATAAGGGCTGCGCGCGACCACATGAATGCTGTCTATCTGCAGCAGACGCATACGCGCCACGGTATCGACAACATCCGCCCTCTTCGCCCGTGCCTTGGGCTTGTTGAGCACTCCCTGCGCCGCAAGGTGAAGGCGTTGTGCCTGGGCGAGGCTCAACGAAGCCGATAGCGCAGATGAAGAAACCGATAACGGTAACGATGCCTTCACGTGATCACGATGCCTTTATTGAGGCGGCATTTAGCCGTGCTTTGTTAGTTTGAAATCAGCGCGAAGGACCTGCAGCGCGAAAATCGCATATCACTGCACCATCGCGCGCATCCGCATACGAGCCACGCATTCTGGCATGGAGTAACGACGATGAAACCCCGCATTCCCCTTCTCGCTCTTGTCACCGCCGGATCGATGATGCTGGCGGGCTCGCTGTTGGCACAGGATCAGACCATGCCAACGCCACCACCGCCGCCGGCGCAGAACATGCCGGCACCTCCGCCGCCGCCCACACAGACGATGCCGACCAACACGCCGACGCCCCCGCCGCCGGGTGGTACACAGGCGCAA
>NZ_JAELTQ010000129.1 GCF_016428905.1 Dyella sp. ASV24
GCCATGAACCGTGGACGCCAGCTTGGCAAACAGTTCCGCGAAATCGAGCGCCAGATCCATACCCTGCCCAAACGCAGTCGCGCCCGACTAGGCACCATGGCATTGCGAGAGATCGGCCAGGCTTCGCGCTGCGACTTCCCGCACCTGTACGGCACGCCACCGGAAGAGCGTTACCTGCCCTGGGGCCAAGGCACCGACGTCGGCTTGGCTCGCGCCCGCTCGGATAACGCTGAAGTCGCCATGCGCGGCATCGCCCTGTGGCTGGCCGTGGCCTATCACGAAACCAAGAACACCCCGCATCAGAACATCAAGCCGCACCACCGCGACCTGATGCGCCTGCTGCGCGAACTCAAGGAAGACCACCGCGCCGATCCGATGCGCGACTGGATGCAAACCACCGCAGCGGCCTGAGTTCGTCACCCGCCTCATAAAAAACGCCGCCCTTGAGGGCGGCGTTTTTCGTTGGAGCACTATTGATCGTGATCTCGTCAGCGACAGGTTGGCAGCTTGAGCACCTGCCCCGGTTTGATCTGGTGATGCTTGAGGTCGTTCATGTCCGACACCTCTTGCAGTGACGAGCACCCCACCTTGTTGACGATGGCGGTCAGCGTGTCACCGCGCTTGACCACATAGCTACGCGTTCGGGACGTGCTGCTGGAGCTGCGCGAGGACGATGTCGGCGGCGGAGGCGGCGCGGGGGGCACCACCGGAATCACGGCGGTGTGCAGGTCGTTGGCCAGGATCGGCCAGGGGCCGTCCGTACAACGCGCCTCGTAGGGCTTTTCCAACACCTTAGGCACCATGATACGTACGCCCGTCGGTTGCGAGACCTGCGGATCCAGACGTGGATTGAGGTTGCGCAGCGTGCGGAACCAGCCATCCTGCATGCCGCCGGCAGAGCCCAGGCACACCGTCAGCTCGGTAAGCGACGCCGGACGTTTCAGCACGATGCTGCCCGGCGCCCCGTCTACGCGCGGGAAACGCAGGTTGTAGCTTTCCGGATGCAGAAACAGCCACGCCGCCGCCAGCACGGAAGGTACGTAATCGCGCGTTTCCTGCGAGAGCTGGTTGTAAATGGTCGGGTCGTACAGGCTCACCGACGTGTTGTCGCCCACCAGGCGGCGCATGCGCCCCTCGCCGCCGTTGTAGGCAGCCAGCGTAAGCTCGAGGTTGTTGTTGAACGCCTTGAGCTGTTCGTCCATGTACTCCGCGTTGGCGCGGGCGGATTCAGCGGGGTCGAAGCGCGAGTCGAAACCGTCTTCGGTATTGAGACCAAAACGGAGGCCGGTGGCATACATGAACTGCAGCGGGCCAGCAGCGCCAGAACGCGACACCGCATGCACCTTGCCACCGGATTCCTTGGCCATGATGCCGAACAACAGTGCTTCAGGCAGATCCTGCTTCTGGTACTCCGGCCACATCTGGTAACGCAGGAACTGATAGTTGACGTAGGCATCCATGAGATTGCCGCGCCACTGCGTCAGCCACATCTCCAGCGCGGCCTTCACCGGGCCGTTCATGGCGATCAGCTGCGACAACTGCTGGCCGCGCAACAGCGTCACGCTGCGCTGAGCCTCCGGCAGGCTGGCGGCGCCGGTCTTGCCGGCATCACTGCCTTCCGGCAAGTCGTTGCCCATGCTGCCCAGGTCGTCACCCAGATCGAAGTTGCCGTCCTTCAGGCGCAGCAAACGATCGAAGACGGAGAAGAAGCGCTGCGGGTCGCAGCCCGGTGTCGAGGGGCAATGCGCGGAGGCGTTCTTCAACTGGTCCAGCGCCGCATTCAGCGTCTGCTGCGATGCCTGGGCGTTGCCGGCACGCGCCTGCGCAAGCGCCGTCTCGTAACCCTTGCTGGCCTGATCCAACTGCGCGTACAGCTGATTGGTCTGCGGCGTGGCGGCAGGCTTCGTGCCCCCTCCACTCGAACAGCCCACCAGCAACAACAATGCGCCAGCCAGGGGAGCCATGCGCAACGAACGGGGAAAAACCGGGAAAACCATGGACGACTTCACTGTCGGGCCGAAAGGGCGACCTTACTGCGCCCAGCCATGTCGACTCAACCGAAAAAACCTCCATGTCGTGCCAGCGAATGCCGCTACGCTCGCGTAACGGCGCAAGAACCTGATGGCTGGCTACAATCGCAGAGCTTCCTAAGGACAGAACGCCATGACTGAGATTCTTATCGGCCGCAACGACGACACCAGCGTCAGCCTCGATCCACGCTACGGCAACCGCCACGGCATGATCGCGGGCGCCACCGGTACTGGCAAATCGGTGTCATTGATGGCGTTGGCCGAAGGCTTCTCGAAGCTGGGTGTGCCCTGCTTCCTTGCTGACGCCAAGGGCGATCTGGCTGGCCTCTCCATGCCTGCCGGCGAACCGGGCGACAAGCTCAAGGCGCGCCTGGACAAGCTCCATCTCACCGATTGGAAGCCGCAGGCCAACCCGGTGATCTTCTGGGACATCTACGGCAAGCTCGGCCATCCGGTGCGCGCCACCATCAGCGAGATGGGCCCTACCCTGCTCGGCCGCATCATGGAACTCAACGACACGCAGGAAGGCGTGCTCGAAGTGATCTTCAAGGTGGCCGACGATCAGGGCTGGCTGCTGCTCGACCTGCCCGATCTGCGCGCCATGCTCGGCTTCGCCAGCGAAAACGCGAAGGACATTTCCGCCCACTACGGTCTGATCAGCACGCAGAGCATCGCCGCGATCCAGCGCGCACTGCTCAAACTTGAACAGGACGGCGCGGATCAGTTCTTCGGTGAACCTGCGCTGGAACTGCCCGACCTGATGCGACAGGACATGAGCGGCCGCGGGGTGATCAACGTGCTGGCTGCCGATCAGTTGATCCTGAAACCGCGCCTGTATTCCACCTTCCTGTTGTGGCTGTTGTCGGAACTGTTCGAGCAGTTGCCGGAAGTGGGCGACCTGGACCAACCCAAGCTGGTCTTCTTCTTCGACGAGGCTCACCTGCTGTTTGACGACGCGCCGCCAGCGCTGCAGCAGCGCGTGGAACAGGTAGTGCGCCTGATCCGCTCCAAAGGTGTGGGCGTGTACTTCTGCTCGCAGAATCCGGACGACGTGCCCGGCAACATCCTCGGCCAGCTCGGCAATCGCGTGCAGCACGCGCTGCGTGCGTTTACACCGCGCGACCAGAAGGCCGTCAAGGCTGCCGCGGAAACCTTCGTGGCCAACCCGAAGCTCAACGTGAGTGAGGCCATCACCCAATTGGGTGTCGGTGAAGCCCTGGCGTCGACGCTACGCGACGGCGGCGTGCCCTCGCCCGTCGAGCGTGTATTGGTGACAACACCCACCGCGCGCATCGGCGCCATCACCGATGCCGAACGCACTATGGTGCGGCAGCGCTCGCCCGTCGGTGGCAAGTACGACACGCCGATCAACCGCGAATCGGCCGCAGAAATCCTCGCCCAACGAGCGAGCACAAAGGCTGCGGATCCACAGACCATCGGCCGGCCTGCACCTGGCGGCGCAGCAACGAAGGAAGAACCCGGCTGGACTGACGCTGTGCGCGATGCACTGCTCGGCACCAACCGCCGTCAAGGCATGATCGAAGCGATGGCGAAATCCGCGAGTCGCGCGGTGGGCTCGAAGCTTGGCCAGCAGATCGTGCGCGGCGTGCTGGGCGGCATCTTCGGCGGTAAGCGCTGAGCGCCCGTTTCCCCTGACGCCTCCCATCCATCGGAGGCGAGACGCCCCATGCCGCGCATCCACACCATCTCACCCGACACGCCGCTTGCCGAACGCATCGTCACCGGCCTGAGCTACCCATTGCGCGGTGGCGGGCTAGCGGCATGCGTGGTCCTGGCGTTGGGCCAGTGCCTGGTGATGATCCCCGCCTATGTCGGTGTGTTCGTCGGCTTTGCACTATGGACGGCGACATGGCGCTACGCCGCCGCATGCATGCTGCACACCGCCAATGGTTTCGCGGATCCGCCCGATGTCGGCATTGAGGAAGACCCAGCGGCCGGCCACTGGCTCACCATCGTCCACATGGCGGTGGTCGTCGTTTGCGCCGCCAGCACGGTGCTTTACCCCGCCATGTTCTGGCCACTGGTGCTGTTCTTCGCGCTCACCTTGCCGGCTATCGACATGTCGCTGGCATTCGACGGGAATCCGCTGGTCGCGTTCAATCCGCTGAACTGGCAAGCGGTGATCGGGCGGCTCGGTGTCGGCTATTTCATCCCGGTGATCATCAACCTGTTGATCGGCGGACTGGTCGTGCTGCCGTCGCGCACGCTTTCGTGGATGCCGATATGGGTATCGCTGCCGCTGTTCGCCTTCGCGTACACCTACCTGATTATTTTCAACCTGCACTTGATGGGCGCGATGATCCATCAACGCCATGAGCAATTCGATCTGGAACCGGAAGCGGAAGCATTGGTGCGCGCGAGTGGGCAGGACGAGGACGAGCGCCTGCTCGTCCAGGTGCGTGAGATGGCCATGGTCGACCGACGCGCGGCCATCGGCATGCTGGTAGAACGCATGCAGGGACGCAGTGCGCCACCCTCGCTGCATCAGGCGTATCGCGAACTGCTACGAAAAGAAGGTTTGACTGCGGGCCTGCTCGAACATGGGCACATTTGGATCGCCGTCCTTATGACGCAAGGCGAGACGCAACGTGCACTGTCACTCACGCAGGAATGCGTGAATATCGACCCGGGTTTTCTCCCCGATGCGCCCGACACGGTGATCGCCTTGGCCGAACGCGCCTGCAGCTCGGGCATGACCCAACTGTCATTGAAGCTTTGCCGCGGATTCCTCCGTCGTTGGCCACGATCACCCGAATGTCCGCGCATGGGGCTCCTGGCCGCCAACCAGCTTGCCGATCGCCTGAGCCAACACGCCGAAGCCGCGGTCTTGCTGGGCAAGCTTGCCGCCGCGTGGCCGGAACACCCCTTGCGCCCTACCCTGGTGACGCTCGCTTTACGTATGCAACAAGCCACCGGCGCCGCACGAAGTCCCTGACGGTCACGGCAGCCCTGCCTCCTATGCAGACACGATCGCCGTAGCGCGCAAGCCGGTTAACATGGGCGAGACGCATCACGTAATGGATCACCCCGCACATGAGCCGCTGGCGCCCACCTTCGCCTTCGTCCACCGCCATCATCACCCGTGAGGGCTTCGAGAAGCTCAAGGCCGAACTCGACCATCTCTGGCACACGCTACGCCCTGAGGTGGTGAAAGCGCTGGCCGCCGCCGCAGCGGAAGGCGACCGTTCGGAGAACGCCGAGTACACGTATCGCAAGAAGCAGCTGGGCGAAATCGACCGGCGCGTGCGCTACCTGAGCAAGCGCATTCCCTCACTCAAAGTGGCCGAAGGCACACCGGGTGACCAAGACTCGGTGTTCTTTGGAGCGAGCATCGAACTGGAGAACGTCGATTCAGGCGAGAGCCTGCTCTATCGCATCGTCGGCCCCGATGAAACCGACGCGCGACAAGGCTGGATCAGCATCGACTCGCCGCTCGCCCGTGCCGCCCTGAAAAAGCGCGTGGACGACGAGTTCGACGCCGAATTGCCCGGTGGACGCACGCGTTTCGTGATCGTGGGCGTCAGCTATTGATTACTGCCCGCTGAGCAGCGCCTGCACTTCCGCCTGATGGGCCTGCACGAAACGGATATTGTCCGCGTTGACCCAGGTCTGGTTGAGGTTGCCGGACAGTGATGGATCGGCGCGTGCCTGCACCGCCATGATCGCGTTCATCAGAGCGATGTTGGCGAGCATGAATTCGCGCGGCGTGAAGCCGTACTTTTTCACCAATACGGGAATGCGCGGATCGGCCGCCATGGCCTGATTGGCCAGGTCATCCAGGCTATGCACCTTGGCGGCATCCGGTGCCATCTGAGGCGGAATGCCAGAAGCGCGCGCCTCGCGCGTCGCCGCCGACAGACGGCCGAACACGTCGTCAGTGAGCTTGTACTGCTTGATCTGCTGCTTGTCCGCCTGCGGCAGACTGGGGGGCGCCACCTGCGTCGGCGCTGCCGCTACGGGTGCAGGTGCCGATTGAGCGTGTGCCAGCGATACCGAGCCGAGTGCCAAGGCAATCACGGCCATACGGCTCGCGACAAGAACACGACCAGAAGCGACCATCGAGAATCTCCAGCAAAGGCTTCACCCTGTCATCGGGTGGTTGAATGACACTTCAGTCGCGCAAAAGTTGCTTAAGGTCCGCATGATAGGCCACGTCGATCTGCTCGAGCCGCGCCTTCCTGGCCTGATCGTTGACCCAGCGACCATGCACGGCCTGCTCACGCATCAGGCGATATTCCATATCGACAAACGGGCGCAGCACGCTGTTGTCGGCAGGAGCAAAGCCGGCTAGATCGGGAATCCGTGCAAGATTCGCGCGCTCACGCTCGCCAGCCGCCCCCGACGCATGTCCGTAGCCGCGCATGAAGTCGATCAACTGGCGACGCAAGGGCTCCGCCAAGCCGTCGCGCACAACCAACACACCGGACGGAATCAGGGTGGAGCGCCAGATCACGCGTAACTGCGCGGCTTCCGCCGGGAAGTTGTGCTGAAACAGATCGAGATCCGGGTTGTTGCAGGTCGCCACGTCCACTTCGCCATTGCTGACGGCAAGTGCGTTGTTCTGGTGATTACCCACGCGCACGCTGGCAAAGAACGTATCGGAGTTGAGCCCGCTGGGCGCGAACACTTCCGCTTCCGGCGCGACATAACCGGTCACCGACAGGGCTTCACCACGCGCGTAGCGCCAGTGGCCCGGCATGGCAAGCAAGTCCTTGACGGAGTGGATCGGGCCGTCGGCGCGCACGATCAACATGGCGACATTGCCCTTCGCACCATCACTGCGCACGAACTGCGCGACCACGCTCATGTGCTGGTGCTCTACCGCTTCGATGGCCAGACGGCCCGACAGAAAAGCCACATCCACGCGCTGTTCGCCGATGGCGCCCGACAGCCCGGCATAACTGCTTACTGACACGGTAGTTACGGGATGGCCGAGCTTGCGCTCCAGATCGTCCAGCAGAGGCCGCCATTGCTCGCGTGATTCCGCGGCGCTGCCGATAGGAAGAATGCCGAAGCGGATGGCGGTGCCGGCAGGCGCCTGCACCACCTCGTCGGCGCGGATCGAAGCGAAAGGCACAAGCAGGCAGGCCAGCCATATCGCCCGGAGCCATCCTTCACGCATCCGCCTGCAAAGCACTCGCCAAGCCGTTTCCATGCCCGCTCCCCAGTGCCCCTGCGCTCCTTGTAGCGCGATTGAAGGGCCGCCGCAATTTGCCGCGAAGCGGCGCCAGGGGTCACAGCGCGAGCGGTGCCGGGTACTTTCGCCCCTCACGGCGAGGCTGATAGCACGGGGTATGCCGGTGAAACGTTTCCATGTCGCTTTCCGGGTGCCAGCCCGGCAGGCCGGCAAGCGGCAACGGGCGTAGCTCCAGGGGATCACACAGCAAACGCCCGGCAGCGATGCCTTGGGCGCACTCGGCGACTGCGTCGCCACCGTCATCCGTCGCCAGGCACGCCAGCGCCTTGCCAACCAGGAGCTTGCCCGGCGTCAGCGCATGCTCCAGCAGGGCGTGCCCAAACAGGTGGAGGGTCGCGCGCCCATCCTGCCAGGCGGCGCGCTCACGCCAGAACAACCCGTACCAGTCGTGTGCGTCCCACAGGTCGAGCAGCGTGCGATCGCGCAACGTCACGATGACGCCGGCCTCATCGAAATGCGTCAGGGCGTACTGGGCACGCGAGCGCTCCTGCGTCCCCATCACCGCAATATCCGCCATCTGCCGTGCATTCAACGCGCGCTTGAGCATGGGATAGCGCAACCACGCCATCGCATTGAAAAGGTCGTGCCAGTTCGCCTCGCGCGTGGCTATTTCGCCCCGCTCCGCGATGCGCTGTTCGTAGTGAAGCCCATCTTTCAGGAGCTCCAACGTCTGCGCGACGAACCGCTCGCGTTGACCGACAGGCCGCACCGCGTTGAGTTCATCGATGGATGGCCAGCGCGCGCCCTGCATCCACGCACCATAGTCGCGCCAGCCACATAGCGGCCAGCGCGCAAATACTTCAGGTGCAACGCTATCGCGAGGCGGCGCGATGTAACGCATCACGCCCCCAAAATTCAGCCAGCCAGGCGTGCGTGCAGGTCGTGCTCGTCCGCGTCTTCGATCACCACGTCGACGAACTGGCCCGGCTTGAGCAACTGACCGTTGGCGATATGCACCACGCCGTCGATTTCCGGCGCATCGGCAGCAGAGCGCGCGACGGCACCCTCGGCGCCGGCTTCATCGACCAGCACCTTCATGGTGCGACCGATCTTGCGCTGCAGCTTGGCGGCGGAGATTTCCGCCTGCACGGCCATGAACTGCTCCAGGCGGTCTTCCTTCAGTTCTTCCGACACTGCGCCCGGCAGCTCGTTCGCTTTGGCTCCGTCCACCGGTGAGTAGGCGAACGCGCCCACGCGATCGAGTTCCGCCTCACGCAGGAAGTCGAGCAGTTCCTCGAACTCCGCATCCGTCTCGCCAGGGAAGCCGACGATGAAGGTGCTGCGGATGGTGAGGTCAGGCACCACCTTGCGCCAGTTGCGGATGCGTTCCAGCGTCTTGTCGATGTTGCCCGGACGCTTCATCAGCTTGAGGATGCGCGGGCTGGCGTGCTGGAACGGAATGTCCAAGTACGGAAGGATCTTGCCTTCCGCCATCAGCGGCATCACTTCGTCCACGTGCGGGTACGGATAGACGTAGTGCAGGCGCGTCCACACGCCGAGCTCGGAGAGGCCTTCGCAGAGTTCCGTCATACGCGTGCGGTAACTCTTGTCGCGCCACTGACGCTCGGCGTATTTCACGTCCACACCGTAAGCGCTGGTGTCCTGCGAGATCACCAGCAGCTCCTTCACGCCGCCCTTCACCAGGCGCTCGGCTTCCAGCAGCACCTCGTCGACCGGGCGCGACACCAGATCACCACGCATCGAAGGGATGATGCAGAAGCTGCAACGGTGGTTGCAGCCTTCAGAAATTTTCAGGTACGCATAGTGCTTCGGCGTGAGCTTGATGCCCGTGTCCGGAATGATGTCCAGCAGCGGGTTGCGCTTGGGCGGCAGGGCTGAGTGCACGGCGCTCATCACGCTGGCGTAATCCTGCGGACCGGTGATGGCGAGCACGTCGGGATAGGCTTCGCGAATCAGCTCGGAGCGCTTGCCCAGGCAGCCGGTAACGATCACCTTGCCGTTCTCGTGCAGTGCCTCGCCGATGGCGTCCAGCGACTCCTGCACGGCGGCATCGATAAAGCCACAGGTGTTCACCACCACCGCGTCGGCTGCACCATAGCTGGGCACGATTTCGTAACCCTCGACCTTGAGCTGGGTAAGGATGCGCTCGGAATCCACGAGGGCCTTGGGACAACCCAGGCTGACAAAACCGACTTTGGGCGAAACCTGCGACATGGCGTGGGGACCGTAACTATGCGGAAAACGGACCATTATATCGCACCCAAGCCCGTATCCCTGAATGGCTAGAATTGAGCTTTACCACCGCCGCCGAGAACGAGTCATGGGCCAGACCATCAATCTCAATACCACGCGGATGCAGTGCATCGGCGCCTATCTGGCCCAACCCGAGGGGAAGCCCAAGGGCGGCATCGTGGTGATCCAGGAAATCTTCGGGGTCAACGACCATGTCCGCCGTGTCGTGGATGGCTTCGCCGAAGCCGGTTACACCGCCATTGCCCCGTGTTTTTTCGACCACCTCGAGACCGGAGTGGAGCTCGGCTACAACGAGGAGGGCTACCAGCGAGGGCGCGCCCTGATCACGGAACTGGGATTGGATCGCGCCGTCGAGGATGTGGCCAGCGCGGCCGAAGCCATCGCGTCAGCCGGACGCATCGGCACAGTCGGCTATTGCTGGGGTGGCACCGTTGCCTTGCTCGCGGCACTCCGCCTTGGCATGCCCTCGGTGAGCTACTACGGCGCACGCAACGTACCGTTCCTGGGCGAAAAGCCCCAGGCGCCGGTGATGTTCCATTTCGGTGAGAAGGACAAATCCATCCCGGCAGAGATGGTGCAGAAGCACCGCGACATGCTCCCGCAGATGGACGTGTTCACCTACCCAGCCGACCATGCTTTCAACCGCGATGTCGGACCGCAGTACGACGAGGCAAGTGCAAAGCTGGCCTACCAGCGCACGCTGGCGTTCTTCGACAAGCACCTGGCACGCGGCGAATGAGCGACGCGGCCTTTGCGCTCGACCCGCGCCTCAAAAACGACACGCGCCATGTCGCCTCGCTGGATCTGTGCGACGTGCTGCTGATGAACGATGCCCGCTTCCCTTGGCTGGTGCTTGTGCCACGTCAATCCGGCATGGTTGAACTATGCGACCTCTCAGCCGCCCACCAAACCCTGCTTTGGCAGGAGGTAACACGGGCCTCGCAGGCACTGCGTTCGCTCGATGCGTTCGACAAGCTCAACCTCGGCGCACTGGGCAACATCGTGCGCCAGTTGCATGTGCACGTGGTGGGACGGCGCGAAGGTGATGCCGCATGGCCCGGCCCAGTGTGGGGCAGCGGTGCAGCGACACCTTATGACGAAGAGACCATAACCTCGCGACTGCAGATGTTGCGCACCGCCTTGAAGTGACGTTCAAAAAAAAGCCCGCGGAATCCGCGGGCTTTTTCGTACTTCCGAGCAGCTGATTACATGTGCTGCTGCGGCGGAGGCGCGTCGGCCTTCACCGGTGCCTTGTAGTCTTCCAGATCACGCGCCTTGGTATCGACCACGCTGATCTTCTTCAACGTGCCGCCATCGTCGTAGTAAACGGTAAAGCCATAGTCCATCTGCAGACGCGCCATGTACTGCAGGTGCTGCTTGCGCACCTTGGAGTCATCGCTAGGCTCCAGCAAAACCGTCTTGGGCAGCTTGCCCTGGTCCTTGAGGTAGGCGAAATGGCTACCGGTATCCAGCGCCGACAGCACGGCGCCGTCAACGATGAACTGGCCGCTCTTATAGGCCTGGATCACCGCGTCGAACTGGCTCTTCATATCCGCGGTGCGCACTTCGTCCTTGGTGCCGCCGCGATGGCAACCGGCCAGCACCAGCATGCTGCCCAGCAGGATGGCTGCGCCCGCGCGGGTCAGCAGCGTGGAAAAACGGGTCATGCGGGATCTCCTGCAATGCATCGAAGTGAACGTGTTGAGTGTAGCGCCACCCCGGCCCCGCACAGGGATTCCGGAAGGCAACCATTCAGGTGAATCTGACCGTTCTTGCGAAGAACGATGAACGACGCGTTCAGGTGCGTGGCAAGGTAACGCCTTGCTGGCCCTGGTACTTGCCGCCGCGGTCCTTGTAGCTGGTCTCGCACTCCTCATCGGACTCGAGGAACAGCATCTGGGCTACGCCCTCGTTGGCGTAAATCTTCGCAGGCAGCGGCGTGGTGTTGGAGAACTCCAGCGTCACATGCCCTTCCCACTCGGGCTCCAGCGGGGTCACGTTGACGATGATGCCGCAGCGCGCGTACGTGCTCTTGCCGAGACAGATGGTGAGCACTTTGCGCGGAATGCGGAAGTACTCAACCGTCCGCGCCAGTGCGAAGGAATTGGGCGGGATGATGCAGACATCCGCTTCCACGTCGACGAAGCTCGTCGGATCGAACGCCTTCGGGTCGACAATGGTGGAGTTGATGTTGGTGAAGATCTTGAACTCGCGCGCGCAGCGCACGTCGTAGCCGTAGCTGGACGTGCCATACGACACCAGCCTGGTGTTGTCGCGCGTCTTGACCTGGCCCGGCTCGAACGGCTCGATCATGCCGTGCTGCTCGGCCATGCGGCGGATCCACTTGTCGGATTTGATGCTCACTCGGACTCCCGAAGGGGTGTTCTGTCGCGCCGTACGGCGTAAAGATCGGAAAAATAGCGGAAATGGCAGGTAGGCCGCCAGTCAGGGCGGTTGAGACGGGGGTTCGGAACCCCCGGCCCGTGATGACAGACAGGTCGTCCAGGCCTTAGGGCGTGCCTTGCACCATGATCTTGCCAAGCCCCAGCGACTTGTTGCGTGGCTGCCGCGACAGGCGCCCCGCCGCATTGCGCGCGATCTCGCGATAGCGGGCGGCAAGGTCCGAATCGGGGATGGCGGCCACGGTCGGCGTGCCACCGTCGGCCTGTTCGCGGATGCGGATGTCCAGCGGCAACGAGCCCAGGTAGGCCACGTGGTACTGCTCGGCCATGCGTGCGCCGCCACCCTCGCCGAAGATGTGTTCTTCGTGTCCGCAGTTGGAGCAGATGTGCGTGGCCATGTTCTCCACCACGCCGAGCACCGGCACCTCCACCTTCTCGAACATCTTCAGCGCCTTGCGTGCGTCGAGCAGCGCGATGTCCTGCGGCGTGGTGACGATCACTGCACCGGCCACCGGCACCTTCTGCGACAGCGTGAGCTGGATGTCGCCCGTGCCCGGCGGCAGGTCGACGATCAGGTAATCGAGCTGCTCCCAACGGCTGTCGTTCAATAGCTGCATCATGGCCTGCGTCACCATCGGGCCACGCCAGATCATCGGCGTTTCTTCCTCGATGAGGAACCCGATGGACATGGCCTGCAGGCCATGCGCTTCCAGCGGAATAATGGTCTTGCCATCGGGCGACTGCGGCTTGCCGGTGATGCCAAGCATGCGCGGCTGGCTGGGGCCGTAGATGTCGGCGTCGAGCACGCCGACCTTGGCGCCCTCGGCAGCCAGCGCCAGCGCAAGGTTGGCAGACACGGTGGACTTGCCCACGCCGCCCTTGCCCGATGCCACCACGATGATGTTCTTCACGCCCGGCTGCGGCGCCAGGGTGCCCTGCACTTTGTGCGAGTGAATGCGTGTACCGACCGACACCGAGGCGGTGGTAATGGCCGGATCGGCCTCCAGCGCCTGCTTCACGCGAGTCGCCACCGCGTCGGCCACGCCCTTGGACGGATAGCCCAGTTGGATGTCCACCGAGACCCGGTCGCCATCCACGCCCACGGCGCGCACCGCGTCGGCGAAGGGGGCTCCGGTATGGGAATCAACGAGTTCGCCGAGAATGTGGCGGACCAGAGCTTCGCTCGCCTGCGTCATATCGAAATCTAGCGCTGTCATGAGGATCGCCCATTATGCCAGTGCGGCCATGGAGACCGCCTGCGGCCCTTTCGCATTGCAGCTTGACGGGCTCGCGCAAGGTCGGTCAGGCTCCGAACATACGCTTTCGTACGGGAGGATCATTCATGAAGTCACTGCTCCGCGCCGCTGTCGTCGCCGGCCTCCTGCTGGGCGCCAGCGCCGTCTTTGCCGCCGAAGTCACCCCGGTGGGCACCTGGAAGACCATCGACGACGAAACGGGCAAGCCCAAGTCGATCGTGAAGATCACCGATGAAGGCGGCGAACTGAAGGCCACCGTGCTGGAGGTGCTGCAGTCCGACGAAGGTCCGCACCCGATCTGCAAGAACTGCGACGGCGAACGGAAGAACCAGCCCATCGAAGGCATGAACATCATGTGGGGCGTGCACAAGGACGGCGACACCATCTGGGACGGCGGCAAGATCCTCGATCCCAAGACCGGCAAGATCTACAAGGTAAAGCTGCAGCCCAGCGACGACGGCAGCAAGCTCACCGTGCGCGGCTATATCGGTTTCTCGTTGCTCGGCCGCAGCCAGGAGTGGCAGCGCCAGCCGTAAGCCTGCGTCAAGCAGGAGCGCATGTGCGCGCTCCTGCTTGAGAGCACCCACACTCAGTCCGCCGTGGCCTCTGCGCGATGCACCGCCACGCCACGCGCCGTAAAGGCCGCACGCGTGGCCTTGTCAGCCGAATGCTCCACCACCAGGTGCTGCACGCGCGCCAGCTCGGCCACCTGATGCGCGGCTACCGCGCCCAGCTTGTCGTCAGTCGCCACAACCACGGTTTCGTCGCTGGCTTCGATCATGGCGCGCTTGAACAACGACTCCTCGCTATCAAATCCCCACAAACCATGCGCGGCGTCAACCGCACAAGCGCCTGGGAAACAAAGATCGGCTCGCACGCGGCGCACCTGATCCACCGCCTGCGCACCGATCGCAGCGCCGATGGCGACATCGATGCGCCCACCGATCAGCAACACGTCGAAGCCTTCGCGATCAAGCAGTACCTGCGCGATATGCGGCGCGTTCGTGATCACCGTGAGCCGTGCATCGCGTGGCAACGCCGCTGCGATGGCCGCATTGGTACTGCCTGCATCGATCAACAACGTCTGTCCGGCCTGCACGAGGCTGGCTGCTTTGCGCGCCAGCGCTTCCTTTCGCGCCGAATGCTCGTGGCGGCGCTGCTTCAAGGGTGTAAGCGTGACGGCTGGCAGCAGTGCACCGCCATAGACGCGCTTGCACAACCCCAGCGCGGCCAACTCACGTAGATCGCGACGAATTGAGTCTTCAGAGACTTCAAACGCCACGGCCAGCTCCGCCGCCACCACCCGCCCTTCTGCACGCAGGCGTTCAAGGATGCGTTGCTGCCGCTCTTCCGGCAGCGCATTGCTATCGACCGTAGACGACTTAACCATGAGTGGCCTCGCTGAGCGGCGTGTCGAGCAATTGCAGTTCCACCAATCGTTGACGCAAGCCTTCGGCGTCGCGGAACCACCAACCCTGCATACCCAGCGCTTCGGCCGCCGCTACGTTGCGAGCCGAATCGTCGATATACAAGGCGCTCGTGGGGTCGACCGCATAGCGCTCCAGTAGTCGCTGGTAGATGCGCGGATCGGGCTTGATCAGCTTTTCTTCGCCGGACACGACAATGCCTTCGAACCATTGCAAGAACGGGTAGCGCTGCCGGGCAATGGGGAATGTTTCCTGCGACCAGTTGGTCAGCGCGAGCAACCGCACGCCGCGGGTACGCAGCTCTGCCAACAGCGCGACGCTGTCGTCCAATGCACCGACCAGCGTTTCTTCCCAGCGCAGATGGTAGGCATCAATCAGCTCGGCATGCTCGGGGAAACGGGCACGAAGCAGCGCCGTGGCTTCCGTCCAGGGGCGACCGGCATCCTGTTGTTCATTCCACTCGCTGTTGCAGACATCGCGCAAGAACCACTCCATCTGCGCTTCGTCGTCGATCAGTTGACGGTAGAGCCGGCGCGGATCCCAGCCGATCAATACGTTGCCCAGATCGAAGATTACGGTATCGACTTGCTTGTTCATCGCTTCACGATCCTTGCCGAAAGCCCCACCAGTACCAACAGTCCCGCCACGGCCGCGAAGGCTATCGGCAAACTGCTCGCATGCGCCACGAAACCGATCAACGCCGGACCACTGAGCAGGCCGGCATAACCAAGCGTTGTCGCCGTAGCAATGGCAATGGCCGGCGGCGTGCCAGGCAAGCGCCCTGCAGCACTGAACATCACCGGCACGATATTGGAAGCGCCAAGGCCGATGAGCACAAAACCCGCCAGCGACACCGCTACACCGCCAACGCACGCCACCAGCAGAAAGCCCACGGCCGCCAACGCCGCGCCGATGCGTACGGCCCACTCCGGCCCGTAACGACCCACGATGCGATCACCCGTCAGGCGTCCCGTGGCCATCGCCACGGAGAAACAGGCATAGCCAAATCCTGCAGATGCTGGCGAAACGCCGCGGAAGTCGCGCAGGAACACC
>NZ_JAELTQ010000012.1 GCF_016428905.1 Dyella sp. ASV24
GTCGGGTTCCGGGCTTTTCGACGGGGCTCCTGCCCCGACGAAAAGGAATCGGCATCCCTGCCGATTCCCCTGCGGGCCTTTTCTCCACCCGCCCGCCGCCTCATACGGGGCCCGGAAGATCAAAAGCACAAAGCAGACGGCTCGTGCAGCGTTGCTGCACATCGCATCGCGGCGAGTCGCGTTGCTCCTGCTCTGGAGCAGAAAGCCAAGACAGAAGAGAAAAGCGATGCCGTTAGGTGTCGAGTTCTCCCCACCGGTCGGGAAGTGTAGCGTTCTCTTTGCTTTGCCCCAGGGGTGGGAAAGCGTAGCGCTCCCTTTATCTCGCCTCGGCGGTAGGAAAGCGTAGCGTCCTCTCTCCCTAGCCTCAGCGATGGGGAAGCGTAGCGCGGCCTGCTTTAAGTCCTCTCCGCCATGGCGCGTTGCGAAGCGCTCCAGCGTACCCGCTGTGTAGAGGCGAAGGTGGCCAAGCCACACGATTCCTCAAGCGTTCGGGCTTATCCCAAGGTCATGCTGCGGGCGTTGGCCTTACGGCCATTTTCTTTGGGTTACTTTTCTTTTGGGCCAGCAAAAGAAAAGTGACTCGAGCGTCGGCAGACGATCGAAACGCCCGCTGCGTAAGCGGCCAGGTCGCGATAGAGCACGAGGCGAAAACCGACCACTGACGACACTGGATCCCGGCCTACGCCGGGATGACGGCAAAGTTGAAACCGAGAGGCGAGCACCCGCCCCTCACCCCAACCCTCTCCCCAAAGGGGAGAGGGAGCAGGGCGCTCGTTGTCGGCGAGACCACCCCAAAAGCACCCCGCGACAGCGAAAGACCCACCTACGCCATGCGCTTACGCACCGCCTCCCACGCGTAATGACACATATGCGACGACGACGACAACCAACCAAGCCGCGCAAAATCCCGATAAATGCGCCATTGCCAACACGCCGCCCGCCACTTGTCCGCCGACACCGAATCCTCGCGTACGCGGTAATAAGCCAGCGGCTGATCACCGGGCACGCAAGTGGCGTGGCCAGCACGGCGGACCATCTCCAACCAGAACACATAATCCTCGTGCCCTACGGCAGGAAAGGAAGCGTCGCCCAGCGCGCGGTCATAGAGGCCGGTAAGGTTGCCGATGCGGTTGCTTCGCAGCATCTGCGCGTAATCCACGGACGCAGGCGGGCGCACGCGCGAGAGCAGGTGGCCGTCTTCGGTGATGCGGTCGTAGGCGGTGTAGCAGACGCGAGAGCGCGTTTCCTCCATGTGTTCCATCTGCCATTCAAGCTTGCGCGGGTGCCAGCCGTCGTCACTATCAAGGAAGGCGATATGGCTGCCACGCGCAGCGTTGATGGCCGCATTGCGGGCGGCGGCGACGCCACCGTTCTGGCGGGCATGGATGACGCGGATGCGTTCGTCGGCATCGGCCAGGGCATCAAGCAGGTGGGGAGTCTCGTCAGTGGAGCAGTCATCCACGATCACCAATTCCCACGACGGGTAGGTTTGCGACAGCACTGACACCACCGCCCCACGGATGTACTTGGCGGCGTTGTACGCAGGCATGACCACGCTGACCAATGCGTTGCTCATGGCGTTGCTTCCTGTAGCCGCTTGCGGCCGATGAAGTCGATGGAGGTAACGCACAGGCGTTCTGGCGGGATGTGTGCGAACTGCGGGTGTACGTGCATCGCGGCGAGTTCGGCCATGCGCTTCTCACGGGCACATTCCGTGTTCAGGACGATGTCGAAGCCAGCAGCCTGGGCGCGGTCGACGAATTCGTAGGCGCGCATGCGGTTCTGGTAGAGGAACGCGTTGTCCCAGCGTCGCCATTGGCGATCGGAATACTTCAGATAATGAAGTTGGTTGATCTTGCGATCGACGTAGGCGTAGTGGTCGCCGCAGTTGACGGAATGGAACATCACGCCACCCGGTGCAAGGATGCGCATGGCTTCGCGGAAGATGCCATCCACCGCCGCTGGCAGCACGTGTTCGAGCACGCTATTGGAGAAAACGCAGTCGAGTTCGTGCGCAGGAAGGGTGGTGCTCGATGCGTCGGCGGGTGCCTGGTACAGCACGACGCCTTCAGTAGCGGTACTGATGTCGGCGCCCTGTCGCAGGCTATTGGCCAAATGTTGCTGGCGTCGCCGTACGTCGGCTTCCGGGATGCCGCAGGTCTCGGCGATCAATGCGGTGTGGCGGGCGAGGTTGTCGGCGCAGTCGAGTACCAGGTCGAACTTGATGTGGCGATTCAGATCCACGGTGATGATCCGCTTCGCCCCACCGAGATAGCAGGCGAATGGGAATGTTGGATACCAGCCGCTGCCGATCTCGAACAGGCGCGCGCCGGCGATGGGCAGGCCGACCTCGCGCAGGTGGCCTGCCATGAGCCGCCAGTCGTCCATTTTGATATCGAATTCGCGGGTGAAGCCGCGCAGGCCGCCGAAGCGGCGCTGAAGCACGTAGTGCGCATGCTCTCCGCCGGGCATGTGCCCCAGCAGCTTCTGCAGTACGCCCTTGGCTCGCCAGTGCATGGTGGATCACTCCATACCAGGAACGTCGGCCACCGCCTCGGCCGCCGCTTCGTACATCGCGGATGCTTGCGCCGTCCATTTTGTGACGCCGGGCGGTGGGGATAGTTCGAAATCGCGATAGCGGGCGGGATTGCCTTCCATGCCGGCTTCAGCCGCCTTGATGATGTTGTACGTCTCGCGTGCAGTGACGTAGTGCAGCACGTAACGCCGACCGTCGTTGTAGTGCTTCTCAAGATGGTCGTGCATGGCATGCATGGGGTCGCCGAGCAGCGTGTCCATATCGCGCTCCTGTGTGCCATGGGTATGGATCTTGATGAAGATCCAGTCGGGACGACCCTCGACGTGGATGCCGGTGCGCACCCATGCGTCCACACGCTCCGGCGTGGGTGGGCAGCTGTGGCGTATATCGGCGTTCTCAATGCGCGGCATGATCAGCTTGCGCCGGCGCTTCCAATCCAGGCCGAGCGGGCCCTGCACAATCATCAGGTCGCCGATGGGCGTGCCGTCCACTCGTACAGGCGTGCCCGTGTTGTGCGACTTGGGGTGGCAAGGATCGTCGGTCGCGTAGTAGATGGCGTTGATGGTGCGCGTTTGCGTTTCGCTGGGCGCGGAGGGCAGGGTGAAGTCGGCGTAGCAGCCGAGCTCGCGCAGCAGGATCAGTTCGTTGTTGATCCCGCACCAGCGGCCGTCGGCGCGCGAGTTGTCCAACGACCAGTTGCCGTGGATGAAGCCGAAGCGCAGTTGGCCCGTATGCCGGTCGCGCGACAGCGCGCCATGGCGGGCGTGCAGCAATTCGTTGAAACGGGAAATGGTGGTGCAAAAATTCGCGGGTGTGTCGTTGTCGTGATGCAGGTGGATTTCGATCTCACCGTAACCGTCCGCGCAAAGCCCGGCGATCTTGTCCAGGTGCTCCGGCAGGTATTCCTCTTCGGGATAGAAGAAGCTGTGCTGCGGCGGGCGGCCGTCGGCATCGCGATGGCGGGATGCCATGGCGGGGTAATCCTTGTACCAGCGGTCAACGCGGCGGCGCTGGGTTTCCAGGTCCACGCGGCCCCATGCCGGTTCGTAATGGTCCACGAAGCAGAACATGATGTGAGTGGGGCCATCGACGGCGGGGCGTGGGCGCTGCCGCAGGTAGCTGCCTAGCCACACTTGCATGTTGCGCGAGCGGATGGCCATCCACGCTACCGCGCAGAAAGCGGCCAGAAGTGTCGCCAGTACAAGCAGCACGATGACCAAGGTCTGGCTCATCACATATCCCCTGTCAGTGCTTGCGTCGCCCATGCAGAACGAATCGCAAGCAGCGCTCCGCCGGGTTTATGCCGGCAGCGCACGAAAAGTGAAACCGTGCTGCTTCCATTCCGGCAGCAGCATTTCGAGCATCCGTAGCGAGGTGTCGCTGTCGTCATGCATCAGCATCACGTCGCCAGCGCGAGGCGGTTGCGCGCGCAGGCGATTGGCCAGTTCATCGGGCTCCCGGCCCTGGTAGTCCAGCGTGTCGTATGACCAGTAGGCGAGCTTGCGACGGTTGAGCGCGAAGCGCAGCGTCAGCAGCAGGGAGAACACACCGCGCGGCGGGCGAAAGCCGTGATGGCTGCGACCGTCGAAGCTGGAGAGCACCTCATCGGTGCGTTCAACCTCCACCCACTGCTCGGTGTGCGTGAGTGCATCGAACATGGGGTGGCTATAGGAGTGATTACCTAGCACGTGTCCCTCTTCGACGATGCGCTCCACCAATTGCGGATAGCGTTCCGCCTCGCGGCCGATCAGGAAGAAGGTCGCCTTCGCGCCATGTTGACCGAGCAGCTCAAGCAGGGCCGGTGTGTGATCGGGATGCGGGCCGTCATCAAACGTCAGGTACAGCGCCTTTTCTTCTTTTGGCGCGCACGTCGATACCACCCCGCGTGGCAAGTACTGCAGCAACTGCATCTTTTTCGGTCGGAGTGTCATGACGACTACACGCACGGAAAGGATGGAAACGAGGGGTGGGCGTAGCGACGCGTGAGCGCCACTCCGTTGGTTCCCACTGTGTCGCCAAGCGGGCCTGAGTTCCATTGAGCACATAGTCAGTACCGCATGCGACCGACAGGCTATGACGAACGGCCGATGGCCCTTGCCCGCCAGGCGCGTGCCTGCGCCAGACAGCGGAAAAAAGCCGTTATTTCCAGGGTTGCCTTGGCAATTCGACGGATGTGAGCGCCGTCATCGTTGCGCTAGGCTCATCACGTCGATACAGGCCGGACCCGGTGTCCGGGCAGACAGGGCGATGCGACCGCAGTCGCATGCGGTCTTCGCCCTTCGTGATCAACCTGGACAGGGGACAGCCATGGTGGTTTCACACCCGGCCCTCGCTACGGAGCGGGCATGCTAGAGCGCTATGGCGTCGTTTACTTCGGCAACGATTGGTTTGCCGAAAACCGCACGAGCAGCCATCACGTGGCCCAGCGGTTGGCAGCGCACATGCCCGTGCTTTATGTGGATTCACCCGGTATGCGCGCACCGCAGGCGAGCGGACGTGATCTGCGCCGCGGGCTACGCAAGTTGCGTGAGGCGTTGCGCGCGCCGCAGCGTTTGGGCGAGGGGCTGTGGCGTTGCACGGTTCCGCAGCTACCGTTTCGCCGCGTGCCGGGCGTACCTCTGTTCAATCGCTTGTTCAGTCAGTGGGCGCTTAGGCGTGCCATGCGGGTGCTTGGCGGACGTCAGCGCATCTCGTGGTTTGTCACGCCGCACCCTGGGTTTCTCGCACGCCGGCTTGGCGAAAGCCTCTGCGTTTATTACTGCATTGACGATTACGCGGCGCACCCTGGCGTCGATGCGGAAGTGATTGCCGCCAGTGACCTGGCGTTGACGAAAGCCGCCGATCTTGTCTTTGTGGCGCCTCCAGCGTTGGTAGCCATCAAGCAGGCGCAGAACCCGCAGACGCGTTTCTCGCCGCATGGTGTAGACGCCAGGTTATTCGCCAAAGCCTCCGACCCAGCCACCGAGCTGCCTCCCGCTGCGCGTGGTTTCGCGGGCCCGGTAGTGGGTTATTTCGGTTCGATCCACGAATGGATCGACGTGGAGTTGATCGCGTGGTTAGCGAAGCAGCGTCCGCAGTGGACCTTCCTGCTGGTGGGCTATGCAGCGATCAAGGTGCCCGAGCTGGAGGCGCTGCCAAATGTGGTGTTGGCCGGCGCACAGCCCTACGCCAGTCTGCCGGCATGGGCCAAGGCGTTCGACGTCGCCATCATTCCGTATCGGCGCAATCGGCAGGTGGAGAACGCCAATCCGCTCAAATTGCGTGAGTACCTTGCTACGGGAAAGCCCGTCGTTGCCGTCGGCAATCCGGAGATCGCGCGTTTTGCGTCGTTGGTGCGTATTGCCGACGGTAAGGAAGATTTTCTCGCCGGGCTCGATCAGGCCATCGCGGATGGACCGGAGCACGGGGCTGGCGAGCGCATGGCGTCGGTGGCGGACCAGACCTGGGACCGGCGGGTGGAGGATGTACTGCGCGAAGTCACCACGTCGCTGGCCGCAGCGGATATGGCGCTTGCCGATCGCGGGGTGACAGGATGAGCCTTCTCGTCGACAAGCGCTTGCGTATCGGCATCGTGGGTGCTGGCTATGTCGCGCGTTATCACATCGAGGCGCTGAAGCGGCTCGATGAGGTCGAGATTGTGGGTGTCTGCGATCTGGATCTCGATGCGGCCAACAATCTCGCACAGACCTATGACATTGGCTGGGCCACGTCGGATCTGGCCGAACTGGGCAAGCGGCGTCCGCATGCCATCTTCATCCTGACACCGCCGTCCAGTCATTGCGCCTTGACCTTGCGTGCGCTCGACATGGGGTGTCATGTATTCGTCGAGAAGCCCATGGCCGATTCGGTGGCCGAATGTGATGCGATGATTGCCAAGGCGCGCGAGAAAGGCCTTGTGCTGTCGGTCGATCATTCCGACCTGTTCGACCCCATGATCATGCGCGCGAAAGAGCTGGTTGCTGCCGGTGTCTGTGGCGACCTCATCTCGGTGGACGTGTGGCGCAGTTCGGACTATCCACCCTACGGTGGCGGCCCATTGCCGGGAATGGTGGCGCAGGGCTCGTATCCATTCCGAGACCTGGGCGTGCATGGCCTCTATACGATGGAAGCCTTCCTGGGCGAGATCGCCCGGGTGGATATTCGCTACCGTTCCACCGGTCGATCGACCACATTGAAGTTTGATGAGTGGCAGGCGTTCGCCGAATGCGAGCAAGGCACGGGCCGCGTGATGCTGTCGTGGAATGTGCGGCCGATGCTCAATCGCATTGTGGTGCAGGGCACGCGTGGCGTCATCGAAGTCGATCGCTTCCTGCAGGTGTGCCATGTGCGTCGCGTACTGCCAGGGCCCAAGTTCATCGGCATCGTCATGGGCGCATTCTTTGGCGCGGTGCGCGACGTGTTCCGGATTCCCTGGAACGTGTTGCGCTTCGCCACGGGGAGCTTGCGGCCGTCACCCGGTATCCAGTCCGGAGCCGAGGCATTTGCACGCGCACTGCTCGACAGCAAAGCGCCGCCAGTCAGTGCGGAGGATGGACGCCGCCCGATTGCCCTGATGGAAGCCGCTTGCCGTCAAGCCGACGAGGAACGCCGGCTAGAGCTGGAAGCGCGCATCGAGACATTGGAACCCGTGGATGCCCTGGTGACCGGTGCCTCGGGTTTCCTCGGTCGCACGTTGGTCAACGCTTTACGACGCAAAGGGCAGCGCGTTCGCGTGCTGGTACGTCGCGCCGATGCCCGGCTTGCCGCCATGGCGCAGCAGGTCGTGGTGGGTGATCTGGGTGATCCGCGTATTGTCGATCATGCGGTGCAGGGCGCACGCGTGGTTTATCACGTGGGCGCCGCGATGGGTGGTGGCCCGCGGGAGTTCGAGGCCGGCACGGTGTGGGGCACGCGAAACGTTGTCGATGCCTGCCTGCGTCACGGTACAGAAAACCTGGTTTACGTCAGCTCGATGAGCGTGCTTGACCATGCCGGACGTAATCCGGCGGTGGCCATTGACGAGACATCAACGCTGGAGCCGCATCCGGATTGGCGCGGCAGCTACACACAGACCAAGTTGGCGGCGGAGACTTACGTGCGTGACGCCATTCGCGATCACGGCCTGCCGGCGGTCGTCATTCGGCCCGGCCAGATCATTGGGCCCGGTTCGGAAAAGGTCACGCCCAACGGCACATTGGGCATTGCTGGCCGATGGATCGCGGTGGGATCACCGTCGCAGACGTTGCCCTTGGTGTACGTGGATGACGTGGTGGACGCGTTGTTGCTGGCGGCGCAAACGCCTGGCGCCAAAGGGCAGGTGGTGCATGTGGTGGATCCCGCCATAGTCACGCAAGGCGAGTACCTGGACCGCGTGCGCCGCAAACGCAGAAAGGACTTGAAGTTGATGCGCTGGCCGACATGGTGGCTGCTCACCTTGGCGGTCGGCGTGGAGGGATTGGGGAAGGTGTTGCGCAGGAATGTGCCGTTGACGCGTTATCGGGTGCGTTCGTTGCGGCCGTTGGCGAATTTTGATCAGCGGGTGGCGAGGGATGTGTTGGGGTGGGAGCCGAGGGTGGGGTTGAGGCGGGGGATGGATGTGATGTTTGGGGGTGAGGTGGGGGTGTCGTCTGGGGTGGGGGCGACGGTGTCGGATAAGTAGTGGGTGGTGCGCTTGGCGCGGTGGCTTTTGCTCCCTCTCCCCTTTGGGGAGAGGGTTGGGGTGAGGGGCGGGTGCTCGCCTTATCGTTTCATCTTTGCCCGTCATCCCTGCGTAGGCAGGGATCCAGTAGCGGTATCGCTCGGTTGTCGCGTTATGGCGGTCTGGCCGCTTACGCAGCGGGCGTTTCGACCTCCTGCCGGAGGCCGAGTCACTTTTCTTTTGCTGGCCCAAAAGAAAAGTAACCCAAAGAAAATGGCCATAGAGCCAACGCCTGCAGCATGACGATGGGATAAGCCCGAACGGGTGAGGAATCGTGTGGCTTGGCAACCTCCACCTCTACACAGCGGGTACTCCGGAGCGCTTCGCAACGCGCCATGGCGCAGAGGACTTAAAGCAGGCTTCGCTACGCTTCCCTACCCCTGAGGCTAGGTAAAGCTAACGCTACGCTTCCCGACCGCTATGGAGAACTCGTCACCTAGCGGCATCGTCTTTCTCTTCTGCCCTGGCTTTAAGCACTTAGAGCAAGAGCAACGCGACCCGCCGCGATGCGATGTGCAGCGCAGCTGCACGAGCCGTCTGCTTTGTGCTTTTGATCTTCCGGGCCCCGTATGAGGCGGCGGGCGGGTGAAGATAAGGCCCGCAGGGGAATCGGCAGGGATGCCGATTCCTTTTCGTCGGGGCAGGAGCCCCGTCGAAAAGCCCGGAACCCGCGCGCGTACCTGGAGGGCGAAGCCCGGAAGGCGCCGATTCCGGGGGGCCCTTTCTTTGGGTTACTTTTCTTTGGGCAAGCAAAGAAAAGTGACTCGGCCTCCGGCAGGAGGTCGAAACGCCCGCTGCGTAAGCGGCCAGGTCGCCCTAACGCGACAATCAAACACCGAGGCTCTGGACCCCAGCCTGCGCCGGGGTGACGGCTAAAGATGAAACGGTGGGGCTAGATTGACCCCTCACCCCAACCCTCTCCCCGAAGGGGAGAGGGAGGAAAAAGCCCCGCGCCACTCATGGCGCCGAATACTTCACCTGCCCCGTGCGACTCATCGCCGCCGCCTCCAGAATCCCACCCAACCGCTGGATATTTTCATCCCACCGAAACCGACTCGCATGCGTCGCAATCAGCGCGCCATCCCACGACCTGCCCAGCGCATCAACCAACGCACCTTCCAACCCGATGCGATCATGCGCATTCACCAACACGCCCGCGTGCTCCGGCAACACTTCGGGAATGCCGCCGACGCGCGTGGCAACCACGGGTGTGCCGCAGGCCATCGCTTCGAGTACGACGTTCGGCACGCCTTCGTTGTGGCTGGGCAGGCACAGCAGGTCGGCAGCGCGGAACCAGTCGCCTAGCGCGAAGTGTTCGATGGCGCCAACCAGTCGTACGCGGTTCTGGCAGCCGAGGGCGGCGGCGCGCTGCAGTAGTGCTTCGCGGCAGGGGCCTGCGCCGATGAACAGCAGGTTGGCGTCGGGGTGGGTGAGTAGTACGCGAGGGAAAGCTTCGAGCAGGTCGAGGCAGCCTTTGGTGTCTTTCAGGTTGCCTACGTAGAGGATGATGCGTTCATCCTGCGGCAGTGACAGTTTTGTGCGGGCTTCGCTCAGCGAGCCGGGGTGGAACAGGTTGGGTTCGACGCCGTTGTAGATGACGTGCACACGCGAGGGATCGACGCCTAGTTCCACCACCTTGTCAGCCAATGCCTGGCTCACCGCTACGACGCCCTGGGCACCGCGCAGTGCGTGGCGGATCTGCGGTCGCAGAAGCGCCTGGGTCGCTTTGACGTTCAAATCAGTGCCGTGCACTTTGACCACATAGGGGATACCCAGGTGGCGCGCGACCCAGCCAGCTGCGGCAGCGTCGGGGTAGGCCCAGCTCAGCAGCATGCAGTCGTACTGCGCGCGTCGCAGGCGGCGCAGTTTTTGAGTCAGCAGCGAGATCAGCCAGAAGGCGGCGTGCATCGAGCGGCCGATCACCGGTGGATAGAAAAATACGAAGTGGTCGGTGTTGACGTTGTTGGTGCGGAATGGCGCCTGCTTACGCCCAAAGCGCTCGCGGAAATCCACGGCGGTGAGCACATCTACCTCGTGCTCCCTGCCGAGTCGTTCGAACTGTTGGCGATTGAACGGGCTGCGCAGTGGGTCCCACGGCGAGGGAAACAGGTTGGTGAGTACCAGTACCTTCATGCGCATGTTTCGCACTCCATGTCCAGGTACAGGCGTTCATAGCGCGCTGCCATGGCTTCCAGGGAACCGTGTTTCTCCACCCATGCGCGCGCCGCGTGTCCGTAGGTCGATGCGCGGTGTGGGTTGTCCAGTAGCGATAGCATGGCTTCGGCCAGGGCATCCGGATCGCCCGGCGGCACCAACTGGCCGGTGCGACCACTGTAGATGATCTCGCCATTGCCGCCGACGTCGGTGGCGACGATGGGCAGGGCGACGGCGCAGGCTTCCAGCAGAGCCATGGAATAGCCCTCGCTGGCAGAAGACAGTACGAAGAGGTCCAGCCCTTGCAGCAGGTCGCGGACGTCGTTGCGATCGCCGAGGAAATGCACGGCATGACGCACACCTTCCTCTGTCGCGCATTGCTCCAGGTCGGCGCGCAGTTCGCCGTCACCGATCAGTAGAAGCGTGGCAGAGGGATGCTGAGCGTGAATCAGTCGAAACGCGCGGATCAGTCCGGCCTGGTCCTTGGTCCAGTTGAGGCGGCCCACGTTGCCGATGAGGAAGGCGTCGTCCGGAAGTCCAAGCATCTCCAGCAACTGTTGGCGCATAGGGCCGGACGCCGGCCGGAAACGCTCGACTGCGATGCCGTTGGGTACGACGCGCGTCATATCCTGGGGCAGCATGCCGCGTGAGATTCCGTTGCGGCGCGCTGCCTCGCAGACCGTCACGACGATGTCCGTACGCGCCAGCGAACGACGGTACAGCCACTCCTTGCGACCTGTGCGCTGTCCGGCACCCATGCCGTGACGTGTGTTGAGGGTGCGCAGCATGCGAAGGCCGCACGAAGCCAGCACGGCTTGGTAGTGCGCCACGGCGTTGTGCGTATGCAGGACATCGGTGGCATGGCGATCGATGGCCCAGCGCGCACGCGCCAAGGCGCGCAGGTCGACGCCGCGCCCTTTATTACAGGCGATCACAGGAATGCCGGCGGCATCCAGTTCGTGCGCAAGCGAGCCGGTTTCGTAAAGGCAGACGACTTGGCACTGATGCCCTTGTTGCTGCTGCCGCTGCACCAGGTCGAGCACCATGCGCTCGAGGCCGCCACGGTTGAGGTTTTCGACCACGTGGGTGATGTTCACGGGGAGTCGTACCTCTTTGCGCGGCGAGGTTGGGGCATGGGCGTTCCCGCTTTCCCAAAGGGTGTTGGTAGCCGGTGATCGATCAGATGGATATGGACCATGGCGATCAGGCTCCCGTCAGTTCCGACCGTGTGACACGGTGCTTGCCGCTTTGCGTGAGCGGGATGTCGTCTACGAAGCGATGGTCCAATGCCACCTCGTTGCCGAGTACCTTGGCGGTCTCGCGCTGGATGTAGGCGATGGAAGCGTCGTCGAAGCCGTCGCCGCGCACGATGGACAGCTCCAGTCGATGCAGCTCCCGCTGCACCAATTGGAAGCGCGTGAGCCCCGGCACATCCTTGAGCATGTGCGGGAAGAACTCGCCCGGCAGGATGCGACCATCCGGCGTGCGGATGGCGTCGAGCACGCGGCCTTCCACCCGCTCCAGCAGCGGCAGGCCGCGCCCGCAGGGGCAGCTATAGGCCGTGGATGCGGTGGCGAGATCGCCGTTGAGGTAGCGGATGAACGGCATGCCGTAATTGGACAAGTCGGTGATCGCCACTTCGCCGGGGCCACTGGCGACGCGGCTGCGATCGGTGTCCAGCAGTTCGAGTGCCAGATGGTCGGCGTTGATGTGCAGGCCGTGGTGGTGTGCGCATTCGGAAGCGATCAGCATGACCTCGCGGCAGCCGTAGGTGTTGTAGACCGGGCAGCCGAATGCGTTGGCGATGACGTCGCGTTGGTGGGGGTGAAGTGCCTCTGCAGCACCGATCACGGCGTCGGGACGATGCATCTTGCGTCCGGTCTCCACAATCCACTTGGCCAGCTGCGTGAGCGGGTTGACGTAGCCGACGATGATGGCGGGGCGATAGCGATCGATGGCATCTGCATAAGTGGACAGGTTCGATTCCGTCATCTCGAAGCTGTTGAGCATGCGGCGGGCGAACAGTGCGTTGTAGACGCCATCCTTGAACTGATGCATCCGGCCCGGCGTGCCTACCGCGCCCGCCCATAGGTAGAGCGTGCGACGTCCGAGGCGTGAACCGGCCCAGCCGTAGCCGCGCCACATCACGGCCATGCGGCGCTCGTAGCTTTCATGTGTGTAGCCCAGCTTCAGCGGCTCGCCCGTCGAGCCGCCGGTGCGCTTGAAAAGCAGGCGGCCGCGCCAGGAGCTCGCCTGCAGGTCGTCGAAGTTCTCGCGGATGTCGGCCTTGGTCAGCACGGGCAGGCGCGCATAGTCGTCCATGCTGCGGATGTCTTCCGGAAGAATCCCCAGCTCGCGCCAGCGGCGGCGGTAGTAGGGCACTTCGCGATAGCAGTGGTCGATCAGTGTCTTGAGGCGCTGGAACTGCAGCGCGGCGAGCGCCTCCGGGGAGTACCACTGGTCGCGCTCGTAGGCATCAAGCCAGGATAGCGTGCTGCGGCGACGCAGGCCGCTTTCATAAGCCGGATAGAGCGCGCGGCGGAAAACCTGTTCGTACCAGTCACTCATGGCGAATCATCCTTCCGTCCTCAGCAGGATGCTGACCAGCACGAACAGCCCGGCAATGCTGCCGATGGCGGCGGGAACCCAGCGCATGCCGCTTTCGCTCATGCTGAAGGAGGGCATGTCGCCGATGCGTTCGCGCGCGCCCAGGTAGAAGCCCGTGACGATGGCCAGCACCACGTACAACACGATCATGTAGCTGCGACTGAGGAAGAACGCGCAGGTGAACATGCCGCACAACGACAGCAGCAGCGTCAGCGCCATGGGCCGCTCGATGCTCCAGGCGGCGTGGCGCTCGGGGTCGGTGATGGGATCGGGCTTAAGGCGCAATACGGTCGCCACCATCCAGAACGTGTAGCCGATCAGCATCAGCCACAATACGTAGCCGACGAAGCCGGTTTCCGCCAGCACCAGCACGAACGAGTTGTGTGCGGTGAGCGGGTTGTAATCGGTGAAGTTGCCGGGGCCCACGCCAAAAAGGGGGTGGGATTTGAACATCTGCAAGCCTTCGTACCAGGCGTCCACGCGGCCACTGGCCGATTCCTCGCCGGCATCGAGCTCCTGCATGCGTGAGGAAAGCAATTTCATCACCGCAAGGCCCGCGGCACCCAGTACGCCAGCGACGATGACGCCGCGGCGATACCAGATGTAACCGCCGGCGACGACCAGTACACCGAGCATCGCACCGCGCGAATTGGTGAGGCGTACGCCGTAGAGCAGAGTCAGGATGCAGGCCAGCCAGAACAGCTTGCCGAAGAAGCCTGCGCGCTTCAGCAACAGGCAGGCCATGGGAAATACCGAGACGAACAACATGCCCAGGTCATTGGGGTCGTTGAAGATGCCCACGTACTGGATGCGCCCATCATCGCCAAGCGGAATGCCGGTCCAGCCGACGCCGGTGTTTGCCTGGCCGATGCCATGCACGGCCAATACGGTGGCGCACATCACCATCACCGCCATCAGCACCAGGATGCGCCGCTGGGTATTGCACGCTGCCGCGATCATGAAAAAGGTGAGCACGACAGGGCCGAACTTGCCGAGCTGATCCTTCACGCCACCGACCCAGCCATTGGCGACCTCTGAGAACATCAGTACGGCGAAGAAGGCCAGCAGGATGATGAACTGCGGCGCACGCGGCCGGCGCGCGCCGGAGGCGAGCCACGCGGCGAAGGCTAATGCCAGCACGATCGGCAGCACGGGCACGCCAAGCAGCGCCGGTATGTACTCCTGCGGCCTGACGATGGTCAGGACGACGTAGCAGAGGATCAGTGGGAACATGGCTGAGCCTGTTTATGACCTTCGCGCAGCCCGCGCCGGGAGCTGTTTGCTTGCAGGCCAAGGAAGAGGGAAGGAGTGTATGTCGATACACGACTGAGCGATGACGCTGGCCTGTGGGCAAACAGACCCGGCCCGGAGGGTTGTCCTTGAGTGGCCGCCATGCGGCAGCGCGCGGCTTGACCTGACAGCCAGTCAGGCGCTGCGCCACGCACTACCACCTGGCGGCCACTCAAGGACAACGCGGGCTGCGCGAAGGTCATAAACAGGCTCTCTCATCCGTTGTAGCCAAGTGGGCGGGCGTCGGATAGCCGACCACGCCGGGCATGGCCAGCAATGCGGCGAACCAGGCTTTGCCGTAATAGCGCTCGACGGCGATGCGATACAGCGAGTAGCGATTGTCGGCCGGTCGCGGATTGGTGCCACTGATGTAGCTGCAGGCCAGATCGAACCCTGCATCGCGCGTTACCTCGATGACCTGTCGGTCGAACGCGCGATTGCTGCCGACCGGATAGGACATCAGCAGCGGCATTGGCCCGAGTTCGCGAAGCAAGGCGTTGCGGGAGTCGAGAACCTCGCGCTCCAGTTCCTCGCGCGGCAGCTTGGAGAGCATCCAGTGATTGACGCCGTGCGAGCCGATCTCCAGGCCGGCGGCGCGCATTTCGCGCAGCTGGTCCCAGTTCATCGGGCGGCAGTCCGCAGGCCGCGCATGTTCGGAGGGCATCTGCCACTCATCTTCCAGGCGGCGGATCATGGCTGCCTGTGTCAGCGCGCTGATCTCTTTCATGTTGTCGAGTACTTGGCCTGCCAAGGCGCGGCGTTCGTCGCGCGTCGCTGGCATCGGCACATCCATGCCGAGCTCGGGAAGTTCCAGTCGTGATGCATCGCTGAGCAGGATCATGTGCACCAGCCAGTCGTACGCGTACGGGCGACCGCTGTCGATGTGGCCAGTGGAGATGAAGAAGGTGGCCGGGACGCCGAGTTCCTTCAGAATGGGATAGGCAATGCGGTAGTTGTCGTCGTAACCATCGTCGAAAGTGATGACTACCGCATCGGGCGGCAACGGGTGGCCCGCGTTGATGGCGGCAGCCACGTCGCTGAGGCGCATGGGCCGATAGCGTTCGCGCACCAGCGTCATCTGTTCGCGGAACTCTTCCGGCGTGGTGCTGACCAGTTCCATGTCGAACTCGTACTGCTCCGGGTCGGGTACCGGCATGACGCGGTGGTAGGCAAGGATGCGCAGGTCTTTCTGCCACCACGCGCGCATCTTCTGCAGCGGGTTGAGCAGGCCGGCGCTGTAGCACAGTTCGCCCAGTCGTTCACGGATGCCAGTGTGCGGCGTCTGGCTCACCATAATTGTTCCCCTCGGCTGCGCGCGTAGGCGATCGACGCCTGCGCCGCGTAAAGATTGAGATAGAAGAACGCCACCATCAGGCGTACCGGCAGCCAGCGCCCCGCATTGGGTCGCGCGCGTTCGATGGCGACCAGCCCGATGCCGCCCAGCAGGACGGCAAGCACGGCGCCATACGCGAGTTGGTGACGGGCCAGGTAGGCGGAGGACAGCAGCAGCGACAGCAGCAACCAGGGCGCCATCAGGCGTAGCATCTTGTGGCTCATGAACTGGAACCACAGCGGGTTGCGGGAAGGTGAGAGCAGCCACGGCGCCACATCCATCAGCTGGAAGCAACCGACCATGGCGCGCATGCGGCGGGCCTGTTCGTCCAGCGGGGCCTGTGCGGTTTCGCCCCAGGCGACGGCACGCGGCTCGAACACCACGCGCCGGCCGCGGGCGGCGACGCTCATGGGTACGAGCACGTCGTCGAGCAAGGTGTCGGGTGGTAGTGGCTTGTAGTATTCGGCGCGCACGGCATACAGCGCGGCGCACACGCCTACCGATGAGCCGCAGAGACTTTCCTGTCGGCGGATGAACTTCTCGTAGTGCCAATAGGCGTTCACGCCGTGGGCGAATGTGCTGCTCACGTTCTCCAGTTCAAGGCTGCCGCTGACCGCGCCAACGTGCGGGTCGCCCAGATTGCCCACCACTTCACGCAGCGCCAGTGGCGACAGTTTGTGCTGCACGTCAGTCATCAACAGGATCTCGCCACGCGCCGTCGCCACGGCGTCGTTGAGGCATAGCGCCTTGCCGCGTGAGACAGGGAACTCGAGCACGCGGACGCGCGCATCGTGCGAATGGCGCACAAGAGCAGCGGTGCGGTCCTTGCAGCCGTCGCAGGCGACGATGATCTCGATGTACTCGGCCGGATAATCCAGTGCGCGCAGGTTCTTCAGCTTGGCGCGGATATGCCTTACGCCATCACGCACCACGATGATGATGGATACGGTGGGCAGCACCGGCTGCTTGCGTACCGGGCGATGCATCAGCTTGCCGCACAGCCAGGCGATCAGCGGGTAGCCGACGAAGATGTAGAGCAGCATCCAGAAGCTGCCCCTGCACACCCATGTCGCTATCGTTGTCATGTCCCGCCCCCTGTGGCCACGCCCGTTCACCGCCGGCCGAACAGTTGCCGCAAGCGGCCACCCAGCGAGGCGGTCTTGTGCGGCTCCGTCAGGTCACCCTCCGGCAGGGCCGCGGCCAGTGAAGCCAGCGGACTTGTCGCAACGTCGAGCAGGTTGAGCTTCACCCCGGTTTCCTTGCGTACCTGCGTGACCATCTCGATGGCCAGCAGCGAATGGCCGCCGATATCGAAAAAGTTGTCGCTGGCCCGCACGTCATCCGCACCCACTAGCCGGCACCAGACCTGGCCGAGATAGCGTTCGCGCGGATCATCGCTGGCGCTGACGCCCGGTTCCGCATCCTCGGTAACCAGCGTGGCGTTGAGGACAGGTGGCGGTAGCGCTTTACGATCGGTCTTGCCGTTGGGTGTGCGGGGCAACGCGGACAGGCGCACCAGGTGCTGCGGCTGCATGTACGCGGGCAGGCGGGCGGCAAGCTGTGCGCGCAGCTTCGGCCAGAGCAGTTCTTCGTCCTCTGCGCACACGGCGTAGAGCACGAGGCGTTCGTCGTTGGGCGCGACCTCGCGGACGACCACGACGCAATCGAGCACGCCGGGTTCCATGCGCGCCACGGCTTCGATCTCGCCGGGTTCGATGCGATAACCACGCAGCTTCACCTGGAAGTCGAGGCGGCCCAGGTGTTCCAGCGTGCCGTTTGCCAGCCAGCGTGCGCGGTCGCCGGTGCGATAGAAGCGTGCGCCGGGTGAGAACGGATCAGCTGGGAAGCGTTCCGCAGTCAATTCCTCGCGATGCAGATAGCCAAGTGCTACGCCGTCGCCGCCGATACACAGTTCGCCGGGTACGCCGATGGGGCAATGCTGGCCGTGTTCGTCGAGGATGTGGATGGTGGTGTTGGCGATGGGTGTGCCGATGGAGATGCCGTGCTCGGGCTGTTCCACGCGCCAGCAGGTGGACCACACCGTGGTCTCGGTGGGGCCATACATGTTCCACAACCCGGCACCGCGTGCGAGCAGTTGTTGCGCCAGATCGGCCGACAACGGCTCGCCACCGCACAGCGCACGGAAACCAGACCCCGGCTGCCAGGGCGTTTGCAGCAACAAGCGCCAGGTGACCGGCGTGGCCTGCATCATGGTGGCGGCGTGCACGTCCAGCAGTTGGCACAGGGCATCGCCATCCATGGATTCCTCGCGCGTGGCGAGCAGCACTTCGCCACCGACGCTGAGGGGGCCAAACAGTTCCAGCACGGCAATGTCGAAGGACAGCGTGGTGACGGCGAGCAGGCGTTCGTCCGCATGCAGGCCAGGTCGCTGTGCCATGCCCGCCAGGAAGTTCACCACCGCGCGATGCGGAATGGCGACACCCTTGGGGCGGCCGGTGGAGCCTGAGGTGTAGATCACGTACGCGACGGACTCGCCGTTGAGTGCGGCATCCGTCGGCAGGCGTGTATCCGGCTGGGCTGCGATGTCGGCGGCGGCCTCGTCCAGAAGCAGCCGTGAACCACCGTGGTCATCGATGCGAGCAGCGATGGCCGACTCGGTGACGAGCACGGCAAGCTGGGCGTCCTGCGCCATATAGGACAAGCGATCGGCGGGGAACTCCGGGTCCAGCGGGACATAACCCGCGCCGGTCTTCAGTACCGCCAGTACGGTTGCCAACATGTCGATGCCGCGTGTAAGCGATACGCCGACCAGTGCGCCATGCACCGCGCCGCGTTCGCGCAGGGCATGCGCAATGCGGTTGGCGCGCGCATCCAGCTCGAGGTAGCTCAGCGTGACGTCACGGCAACGAATGGCATGGCGCTCCGGAGCCTTGTCGCATTGCTGCTCGAACAGTTGATGCAGGCGGGCGTCGGGAACACTCAGCGCGGTTTGATTCCACTCAGCGAGCAGGGCGCTTTCGGGTTCCGGCAATAGTTGGAGGCGCGCAACCGTTTGACCGGGATCGGCCAGGGCTGAGGCCAGCAGGCTCTCGTAGCAATCACGGAAGCGCGCCGCCGTCGCCGGATCGAAGATGTCGGCGTTATACGTGATACCGCCCAGCAGGCCTTGTTCCTGCTCGAGGAACCACAGGCCGATATCGTCGGCGGCTCCGCGCTGGAAAACGGGCAGATGCTCGTGCGACAGCTCGCCCCAGGACACGATGCGGCGGCGTGCATCCTGAAAGGAGAACATGGCCTGGGAGATCGGCGGCCGGCTTTCGTCGCGCGCCAATCCCAACGAAAACACCAATTGCTCGAACGGTACGTCGGGATGCGCAAATGCATCGAGCACGACCTGTCGTACCTGTCGCAGCACGTCACGGAAAGGCGCCTCGGGATCGACCGCCACACGCAGCGGTAGCGCGTTGACGAACAGGCCCATGATGCTCTCGGTCTCCATGCGATCGCGACCGCGGACCGGCGTGCCGACGATCAGATCGCGCTGGCCGCTCAGGCGATGCAGGAGCACGTAGTACGTCGCCAGCAGCACCATGAACGAGGTGGCTTCTTCGCGTTGCGCCAGAGCGTGCACGGCGGCAGCGCGTTCAGCGGGAATGCGAACCCACTCGGTAGCGCCAGCGCCCGACATGCGCGCGGGGCGCTGGCGGTCGGCGGGGAGTTCCAGCGGTTCCAGCGCGCCGTCCAGCGTCTTGAGCCAGTGCGCCAGTTGCTTCTGCACGGTGTCGCTGCGCATCCAGTCGCGATGCCATGCCGAAAAGTCGGCGTACTCCACGGCGAGCGGCGGCAAACCTGTATCGCTGCCCGCGCAACGGGATACGTAGGCACGCGACAGGTCTTCGTACAACAGATCGAACGACCAGCCATCCCACACGATGTGGTGGGCCATAAAGAAGAACACGTGGTCGTTGTCGTCCAGCCGGAACAGGCGGGCGCGGTACAGCGGTGGCTGGGCGAGGTCGAACGGCTGGGCGATGTCCGCATCCAGTGTCTGCTTCAGCACGTCCAGGCGCGTCTCCGCAGGCAGTGCGGTGAGATCTTCCAATGGCAGCTCGGGCAGGAGTCCGGCATGAATGCGCTGGAGCCCGCCGTTCTCGCCCGTTTCGATGGAGGTGCGCAGGGCTGGCTGGCGTTGCACCACATCGCGTAAGGCCTGGCGGAAGGCTGCTACGTTCATGGGGCCGCGCAGACGGTGCGCGGACGGCGTGTTGTAAACCACGCGGCCGGGGTGCAGTTGTTCCAGATACCACAGGCGCTGCTGCATCGAGGACAGCGGTGCGACCTCGCGATTCGGGAGGCGCGGGATGTCCGCCGATGGTGTGGCGGTGTCCGGGGCGCGATAGCCATCGATGGTCTGGGCGAGGCCCTCGATGGTCGGCGCATCGAACAGTGTGCGGAAAGAGAGCGTAATGCCGAATTCCCGGTTCAGGCGCGCAGTCAATTGCGCCGCGAGCAAGGAGTGGCCGCCCAGTGCAAAGAAGTTGTCGCGTACGTCCAGCTCCGGTAGAGCGAGCACGGCTTCCATCGCGGTAGCCACGCGGCGCTCGGTGTCGGTACGGGGCATAAGGCGGTCGCGGCGCGCTTCAGCGGCGGGTTGCGCGGGCGCGGGAAGCGACTTGCGGTCGATCTTGCCGTTAGGCAGCAGCGGAATGGCCGCCATCGCCACGAAGTGCTGCGGCACCATGTAATCAGGCAGGCGCTGGCGCAGGGGCGGGCACAGGTCGACGGTTTCCAGATCCGCGCCTTCGGCAGCAACCACGTAGGCGACGAGACGCACGTCGCCGGGGCGATCCTCGCGCGCCATCACCACGGCACGGGCGACTTCCGGCAGATCGGTCAGCGCGGTTTCGATTTCGCCCAGCTCGATGCGGTAGCCGCGGATCTTTACCTGGAAATCGAGACGGCCGAGATGTTCCAGCTCGCCCTTGGCCAGCCAGCGACCACGATCGCCCGTGCGATACATGCGCGCATCGGCCTCGCCGGAGAACGGATCCGGCAGGAAGCGTTCTGCGTTGAGCTCCGGACGGTCGAGATAACCCAGCGTGACGCCATCACCGCCAATGTAGATTTCACCCGGCATGCCCAGCGGACAAGGTGCGCCGTGCTCGTCGAGTACGTGGACGGTGGTGTTGGCGATGGGCCTTCCGATGGTGATGCCGGTACGCGGGTCGTGTGCGCGCCACAGCGTGGACCACACGGTGGTTTCGGTGGGGCCGTAGGCGTTCCACAGTTCACCGCAACGCGCCAGCAGTGCTTCGGCCAGATCCAGCGGAAGCGGTTCGCCACCGGCAATCGCCTTGAAGCCGGCGTGACCTTCCCAGCCGGATTCCAGCAATACGCGCCAACCGGCCGGCGTTGCCTGCATGATCGTCGCGCCGCTACGCTCCACCAGATCGCGCAGCGCACTGCCGTCGCGTACGTGGTCGTGATCGGCCAGCACGAGGGCTGCGCCCACGCTGAGCGGCAACATCAGTTCAAGGAAGGCGATGTCGAAGGACAGTGTGGTCACGGCAACCAGACGATCGTCCTCGCGGATGCCGGGTTCCCTTTGCATGCTGCTGATGAAGTTGGATGTCGCCCGGTGCGGCACGCGCACGCCCTTGGGCTTGCCGGTCGAGCCGGAGGTGTAGATCACGTAGGCGACGGATTCGGGCGTGGCCGAGCCTTCGTCGCGCGGCGGGCGCTCGGCGCTCGCTGCATTGATGACTGCAGCGTCTCGCTTGAGCGAGAGCACGTTTGCTGCCGGAAAATCGAAGATGGCCGACGCTTCGTCATCGACGATAAGCGCGGCGAGCGAGGCGTCCTGTGCCATAAAGGCTAGGCGCTCCGCCGGGAAGCTTGGATCGAGCGGCACGTAACCCGCGCCGGATTTCAGCACGGCCAGCAGCGCGGCGATCATGTCCGGACTGCGGCTGAGCGACAGGCCCACGAGGTGGCCTCGGCTCACGCCATGGTCGCGCAGTACGCGGGCGATGCGATTGGCGCGGGCGTCCAGTTCGGCGTAGCTCAGCGGTGCATCACCTGCGATAGCGGTGCGGGTGGGGACGCGATCGGCCTGCTGTTCCACATATTCGTGCGCCAATCGGTCCGCGGGATATGCCGTACGTGCGGGCTGCAGCGTCGTCAGGGCTGCCTGCATGGAGGGCGAGACCAGCGCCAGCGCATTGCTGGCCGCCTGGGGCGTGGCTACGGCATGCCGCAGCAAGGTCGCGTAGGCGTCCAGCCACGCCTGGATGGTGGCGGGTTCGAACAAGTCGCTGTTGTACTGGCATTCCAGGCGGATGCCGTTAGGCAACTGCACGGCGTTGACGAACAACTCGAAGTTTTCGAACGCGCGCGGGTTGCCGGCGAATTCGAAGGACAGGCCGGGGAAGCTGACAGTGCGCTCGTCCAGCGCCTGATCCAGATTGAACAGCACGCCGGCCAGTGGCAGGCGGCCCGGATCGCGCGGCAGGGCGAGGCGCGCGAGCAGGCTGCCCAGCGTGTACTGCTGATGATCGAAGGCATCGAGCAGATCGCCGCGCACCTGCTTGAGGCAGTCCTCGAAGGGCGCGGTTGTATCGAGCATCACGCGCAACGGCAGCACGTTGACGCAGTGGCCTACCAGATCCTGATGGCCGCCCGCGGCCTGTCCAGCCGATGGAATGCCGATGACCACATCGTCCTGACCGCTGAGCCGTTGCAGCAACAGGCCGAAGCCGGCGAGCAGGGTCGCGTACAGGCTCGCGCCGCGCTGAGCACCCATGCGCTTGATGTCGGCGACGAGCGATGCGTCCAGCGACAGATCTTCGCGGCGCGAGTGAAAGCTGCGCTGGCGAGGGCGCGGGTGATCGGTGGGCAGGTCCAGCGAAGGCGTGGCGTTGTGAAAGCGGGCGAGCCAGTAGGCTTCGTCATCCTTGCCGGAGGCGCTCTGCGCACGCGCCGCCTCGGCGAGTGCGTAATCGGCAAACAGGTCGGCGGGCGGTAATTCCTCGCCCTTGCCGATCTGTTGCGCATAGAGCGCTGCCAGATCGCGCACGATCACACCGAACGACCAGCCATCGCACACGATGTGATGCGCAGTGAATACCAGCAGGTGTTCCTGCGATGACAGGCGCAACAACTCGGCACGCACCAACGGGCCGGTATCCAGGTTGAACGGTTCACTGACCACGCGGGCGAGCGTGGCCTCGATCTCCGCCTGTTGTTCGTCCGGCCCCAGCCATGAGAGCTCGCGCAGCGGACAAGGCAGGTCGAGATCCGCCGCAATGCATAGCTCGCCGCCGTCGTTAGCGAAGGTGGCGCGCAGAGCCTCATGGCGTTCGGGCAGTTGGCGCAGCGCGGTTTGCAGGGCCGTTACGTCGAGATCACCGTGCAGCCGCAGCGATACGGATTCGTTGTAGGCCAGTGAGGCTTCGGGTTCCAGTGTGGAAGCGAGCCACACTTCGCGCTGCGGCGCCGTGGCCGGCACCACGCGCGCCAGCGTTGCACCGGCAAACGGGTCGTAGTCGACAGCGATCGGGCTGGCGTCGGTTGCCTGCACGGACTCATGCGGGTTCATGCATTCACCCTCATGTACTTGCCCGGCATGTCGGGGTTGGGCACAAACCAGGCCGGGTTGCCTTCCTGGTCCTTGCCCAGCCGTGCGCCGACCACGGGCGGGCGATTGGCGTCGATGGCCAGTGCTTCCACTTTCTTGTTGCGCGGCAGGAATTCGGCTTCCTGCATTTCGAGTACGGATTCCTTGTAGGCCTTGGCAATGGCCTGGAAATCCTGCTCGCTGTGCGCCGTGGTGAAGAAGCATGGGAAGTTGTCGAGCAGGTGAATGCCACGGCTGCGGATCATGGCGAAGAGCAGATCCTGCAGCGGGTGGTCTTCCGTGAAGTTGGTCTTCCACACCGACGCGAAGTGCACCAGTTGGATCGGTGCGCCGACGCTGGCGCAGAAGGCGTTGAGTTCATCCATGAGCAGGCTGGTGCGCGCGTTCAGGCGTTCCTGCAACGCGGGGCCGTTCTGCTTGAGGTGGTTGAGCACGGCATGCGCGGCAGCCAGCGCCAGCGGGTGGCGCACGAACGTACCGGCGAAATAAGTGACGCCAACGGTCGGGATGGACGCATCGCCGTACTGCCAGCCGCCACCATCCAATGCATCCATGTAGCGGCGCTTGCCGGCGATCACGCCGATGGGGAAGCCGCCGCCGACCACCTTGCCGTAGGAGGCCAGGTCGGCGTCGATGCCCAGCACCTGTTGCGCGCCGCGTGGATGCGAGCGGAAGCCGGTGACCACTTCGTCGAAGATCAGCAGAGCGCCGGCATCGGTGGTGATGGCGCGCAGCTCTTTGAGGAAGTCGCGCGGCTGGAAATCCGGGCGACGGCTCTGCACCGGCTCGACCAGTACGGCAGCGATGCTGGATGCGCGCTCGCGGATGATCTGCAGTGTTTCGGGTGTGCCGTAATCGAGCACCAGTACGTTATCTGACGTATTGCGCAGGATGCCCGGCGCGGCGGGCACCGAACGCAGCTTCTTGGTGCCGCGCACGATCACTTCGTCGAAGATGCCGTGATACGAGCCGGTGAAGATCACCAATGTGTCGCGACCGGTGACAGTGCGGGCAATGCGGATGGTGCCCATGACGGCTTCCGAACCGGTATTGCACAGCGCAGCGCGGTCGAAGCCGGTAAGCTCGCACACCTGTTCGGCGACTTCACCAGCGAGTGGATGCTGCGGGCCGATTTCATAGCCGGCATCGAGCTGGCGACGCACGGCGTCGAGTACGAAATCCGGTTGCCAGCCGAACAGGTTCATGCCGAAGCCGTTGAGAGCATCGACGTATTCGTTGCCGTCCAGGTCCCATACTTTGGAGCCTTTCGAGCGGTTCACCACGATCTGATAGATCATTTCCTTGAGCAGCGGGCGGAAGCCATTCACCACGCGCGGATCCGCCAGATGATCGCGGTGGCGCTGCGTGTATTCCTTGGATGCCCGCGTGCGGTCGATGTAGCGGCGCATGAAGGCATCCAGGCGCGCATGCTGGCGATCGGTCAAGTCCGTCTGGGTGGAGTGGATGCGGGCAATGGCGCCGAAGGCCTTCTTCACGTCATAGGTGGTGTGGGCGAGCGTGGCTTCTTCGTCCTGCGCGGGCGGCTGGGTCGTTGCGGCAGCGACTGGCGCGGCCGGAGCGGACGCAGGCGCTGCAGCAGTGGCTTGCACGGGCGCGGCGGGTGCAACAGGTGCTACCGCCAGGCTTGCGCCGGCAAGCAAGGCCAGCTGCTGCTGCATGATCAGCATCTGTTGCTGGATAAGATCCTGCACGACGTTGCCGCTGGCAGCGATCTGCATGACCGGCGCGGCGATGGCGGCGGGAGCCATCGCCGCGCCGGATGCGGCGGGAACAACCGGGTTGGCCGGGGCAGGCGTGGCGGCATCCGGCGGCAGCATCTGATCGATATGCATGGCGAGGCGCTCGAATGAGGAAAACGACTCCATCAGTTCGCGGAAGGTGATCTTCAGCGCGAAGGTTTTCTGCAACTGCAGTGCGACTTGCGTGAGCGAGAGCGAATCCAGCCCCAGTTCGACGAAACCGGCGGTGGGCTCGACGCCTTGCAGCTCGGCACCGGAAACGTCCTCGAACAGCTCGGTGAGCTGGGCGAGCAGGCGGGCGTGACGGGGCGAGCCGGCATGGGCGCCGGAGACGTTGACATCCATGGGAGGCTCCACAACAAGGGCAGCTGAAGGGGCGAACAACGGCACGACGTTGTCGACCAAAGGAATGGGCGTGGCGGCGATGGGCATGGTGGCGACCGGCGCGGCGGCTTCCACCCAGTAGCGTTTGCGCTCGAACGGATAGGTGGGCAGGCGCACGCGTCGGCGATTCGCGCGGCGATCCAGCGAGCACACGGCCACAGGCAGGCCTGCGCACCACAGTTCACCCATGGCGGCGACCCAGGCGGCGCGTTCGGCTGGCTCCGCATCCGCAATGCTGGACACGACGTGGTGCTTGCGGCTTTGCGCGTGCTGGCGGGCCAGCGTGGTCAGCGCGTTGCGCGGGCCGACTTCGAGGAACACACGCGGTTGTTCACCCATCTGCGCGAGCAGTGCGGGCGAGAAACGCACGGTGCCGCGCAGGTGGCGCGTCCAGTAGTCGGGCGAGGTGGCATCGGCGGCGTCGAGCAGTTCGCCGCTCAGCGTGGAAATGATGGGCAGCGTCGGTGCCGAAAGCGCAACACGCGCCACCTCGGCGCGGAACGGTTCGAGCACTGGATCCATCATGGCGGAGTGGAACGCATGCGAGGTCTGCAGCAGTCGGCAGGCCACGCCTTCCGCTTCCAGTTGCAGGCGGAAGGCTTCGACGTCGGTGGTTTCACCGCTGACCACGCTGGCGTTGGGGCTGTTCTCCGCGGCTAGCTGAAGCGACGCCGGAAGACGTGCACGCAGCGCATCGGCGCCAAGTCGCACGGAGAGCATGGAGCCCGCGGGCATCGATTGCATCAGGCGACCGCGACGGGCGATGAGGCGTGCGCCGTCCGCCAAGCTCATGACGCCGGCCAGGACGGCGGCGACGAACTCGCCGACGCTGTGGCCGATCATCGCGACAGGCGTGATATCCATGGAAAGCCACAGCTTTGCCAGCGCGTACTCGATGGCGAAGGTGGCCGGCTGGGTCAGCGAGGTTTCGCGCAGGGCGGCGGCGTCGCTGTCGAACAGGCGTTCGCGCAGATCGAAGCCCAGCTCGCCGCGCAGTGCTTCCGCACAATCATCGATGGCGGCGCGGAAAGTAGGCTCGGTGGCATACAGGGCTTTGCCCATGCCGGCGTACTGCGAACCTTGGCCGGGGAACAGGAACACGACCTCAGGCGCTGGCTTGGTGGCTTCGCGCACGTTGGAGGCAGACAGATCATTCAGGCGGGCCACGGCCTCATCCACCGTCGCGGCGACCACGCACGCGCGATGCGCAAAAGCTTTGCGGCCGTGCAGCAGCGTGCTGCCCACGTCGGCGAGATTGGCATCGGGGTGGGCTGCCAGATGGCTGGCGAGACGCGCGGCGGATGCGGTAACAGCCGATGACGTGCGGCCGGACAGGAACAGCAATTGCGGACCCTGGGTCGCGTCCGATGGTGTCGCCGCAGGAGCTGCTTCCATGATCACGTGCGCATTGGTGCCACCCACACCGAACGAGCTGACGCCTGCACGCAGCGGCTGCTCGCTTGTGGGCCATGCGCGCAACGTGTCGTTGACCACGAACGGCGAGTTGGCGAAATCGATCTTGGGATTGGTGGCCTGTACATGCAGCGATGGGGGCAGCAGCCGTTCGTGCAGTGACAATGCCGTCTTGATCACGCCGGTGGCGCCCGCTGCGATGACGGTGTGCCCGACGTTGCTCTTGACCGAGCCGATGGCGCAGTAGCCGCAGTCGTTCGTGTGCTGCCGGAACGCGGTGGTCAAGCCTTCGATCTCGATGGGGTCGCCCAGTGGTGTCGCGGTGCCATGGGCTTCGACGTAGGAAATGGAGCGTGCATCCACGCTAGCATCGGCCAGGGCCATGGCGATGACTGCTGCCTGGCCTTCGCTGCTGGGTGCGGTAAAGCTGGCCTTGCCGCCACCATCGTTGTTCACGGCCACGCCGCGGATCAGGGCGAGCACGTCGTCGCCATCGCGTTGCGCATCCGACCAGCGCTTGAGCAGAACGACAGCAGCGCCATCACTGAATACCGTGCCCTGGGCCTGCGCATCGAAGGTGCGCGTATGGCCATCCGGCGACAGCATCGAGCCTTCCTGCGCGATATAGCCACTGCGCGGCGGGCAGGTGATGGATACGCCGCCGGCGATGGCCATCTCGCATTGCCCAGCGCGCAGCGCGGCCACCGCCTGACAGATGGCGACCAGCGAGGTGGAGCAGGCGGTGCTGACGTTGACCGCCGGACCCGTGAGGTTGAGCTTGTGCGCCACGCGTGTGGCGAAGAAATCCTTTTCGTTGGCCAGTGACACCTGGAAGGCGCCGAGCTTGTCGATCAGGTCCGGGCGATGCGTGAGGTGATGCTGGAAGTAGGTGGCGTGGTACATGCCGCCGAACACACCCACTGGCACGTCGTTGCGGTCGGGCGTATAGCCGCCGCGCTCCAGGCATTCCCAGCACAGTTCAAGAAAGATGCGCTGTTGCGGATCCATCAACTCCGCTTCGCGCGGCGAGATGCCGAAGAACGCGGCATCGAAATCTTCCACGCCATCGACGATGCCGCGGGCGGCCACGTAAGCGGGATCGTTGCGCAGGGCGGCGGGAATGGAGGCGTCGAGTTCTTCGGCGCTGAAGTGGGTGATGGATTCACGCCCTTCGCACAGATGCGACCAGAAGGTTTCCACATCGGCCGCGCCAGGGAAGCGCCCCGCTGCTGCGACGATGGCGATGGGTTCGTTCGCGTCCCCCTGGCGTCCGCGCGACAGGCGCGACGCAAGGGCGGAGCGTGCACCGCGCCCTTCGATCAGCGCGGCCAGCGCCGCCGGTGTCGGGTCGGCAAAGAAGGCGGGGATGGTCGGCGTGGCCGACATGTCGCCATGCACGCGCTCCATCAGGCGCACGGCCAGCAGCGAGTTGCCGCCGAGGTCGAAGAAGTGATCGAGGCGGCCGACCTGATCGATCTCCAGTACGTCGGAGAACAACGCGCACAGCCGTTGTTCCAGTTCGCTGGACGGCGGCACGTAGCGGTCGGCAAGTTCCGGGCGGCCACGGCCCGGTGCGGGCAGGGCACGGCGGTCCAGCTTGCCATTGGTGGTGACCGGCATGCTGTGCATGCGCACATACGAGACGGGCACCATGTACTCGGGCAGCGTCTTCGCCAGCTCCGCGCGCAGGGTTCGTGCGGTGACGGCAGCATCTTCGGCGACGAAATACGCCACCAGGCGCTTCTGGCCGGGCTGGTCTTCGCGCGCAAGCACGGCGCTGGCGCGCACGCCGGGGAGATTTTGCAGCGAGGCTTCGATCTCGCCGATTTCGATGCGATAGCCGCGGATCTTCACCTGGCCGTCGATGCGGCCGATGAAATCGATAACGCCGTCCGATAGCCAGCGCACCAGGTCGCCGGTGCGATACAGCTTGCCGCTTGCGGCGAACGGATCGGCGACGAAGCGGGTGGCGGTGAGTTCCTCGCGCGCCATGTAGCCGCGCGCGACGCCTTCACCACCGATGTAGAGCTCGCCGATCACGCCTGGCGGCACCAGCTGGCCGCGAGCGTTGACCACGTGCAGCGTGGTGTCGGCGATCGGGCGACCGATGGGGATGGAGCGTGCTGTTCCGTCCAGGCTGGCCGGTATGCGGTAGGTCGTGGCGAACGTGGTGCACTCGGTAGGACCGTAGCCGTTGATCAGCGTGGTGCTCGGCAGCAATGACTGTGCCTTGCGGACATGCGGGACGGACAGGGCTTCGCCACCGGTGAGCAACTGTTCCAGTCCGCGCAGGTGGGTGCCGTCTTCATCGACGATGGCATTGAACAGAGCAGCGGTGAGCCAGGCGATGCGCGCGTCGTGCTGGCGAATGGTGCTGGCCAGACCCGCGCCGCTGGGCACGCGTTCGGGGTGAACGATGCAGGTGCCGTTGTTGAGCAAGGGGCCCCAGATTTCGAGCGTCGCGGCGTCGAAACCCAGCGGCGCGGCGTGCAGCACGCGAGGGGCGTCGCCAAAATCGACGTAGTGGATGTCGCGCACCAATCGAATGATCGAGCGGTGGCGAATCTCGACGCCTTTGGGCGTGCCGGTGGAGCCGGAGGTGTACATCACGTAGGCGAGTGCGTTGCCGTCGAGCGCGGGCAGCGCGGCAGTGCCGGTCGTCTCGATCAGCGAGGTGATATCCCGCATGGGGGCGGCAACGCCGGGTAGCGGCTCCATGTCGATGGGGGCTATCAGCAGTGCGGCTTGCGCATCCCCGAGAACGAAGGCCAGGCGCTCCGGTGGATTCGCACGATCCAGCGGCAGATAGGCAGCGCCTGCCTTGAGGATGCCGAGAATGGCGACGATGGCTTCGGGCGAGCGATCCAGCAGCAGCCCGACGGTGGAGCCCGGCGTGACGCCCGCCAGGATGAGTCCCGTGGCTACGCGTTCGCTGCGCTTGTCCAGCTCGCTATAGCTCAGCTTGCCGAGCGGGCCGTCGAGCGCCGTGGCGTCGCCCAGGCGGGCTGCCGCGTTGTCGAAAAGGCCATGCACGGTGTCCGCGATGTTGCGCGGCACCGCCGTATCGTTCCAGGTGGACAGCAGGCGTTCGACCGTTTCGTCGTCCAGCGCCGATACGTATTCGATGGCGTCGTCAAGCGCCAGCGAACGGAGCACATTCGACAGTGCATGGGCGAGCGTGAGCACCATGGCTTCATCGAACACGCCGGTGTCGTAGTCGATCTGCACATGGTCGCCACCCGGAAGGAGGGACCACAGCATCGGAAGCGACGCGGTCGGCTGAACATCGTCGCTCCACGCGCCGATGGCGCTTAAGCTGCGTTCGTCGGCGGATGCGGGCAGGGTATGCGTGAGCAGCCACGCGTCGACGCCGCCTTCCAAGGGAATGGTGTGGGAGACGTTTCCAGACAACGTGGCGAGCACGATCTCCGTCTGTCCCGTCAGGCGCGAATCCACCAGGGCAAGCGCGGCACGGCGAAGCAGTACTGGAGAAACGCTCAGGCGCGTTGCCCGTGTCTCGATACTGCTGATCACGGCCGGGTCGATGGCGACAACCTGCTGCGCGCGAAAACCTTCAGCCGGTGCCGACGCCTGCCGGGTCAACACGTCGAGCAGGGACAGCTCCGTGCTGGCGGCTGACGTGGATGAAATGTTGGGATGATTCATGGGCGTTCACCATGCGCGGCGCGTTGCGCGATCGTTCAACGGACCACGGCGCAGGCCGGGCCGGGTTCCCGCTGCGCGGATGCGCGCTGCAACGGGCCTGCGACTGGTCGCCACATCGCCTGTCGTGGGCGAGGATCGAAAGCGTCGCTATCCACCTTCATCAGCCGGCCGGTATCGGCGTTCATGGCTTCTTCCCCCTGCACAAGCGTGGTTCGCATCACAGCGACATCGCATTCATCCCGTGGCGACCGTCGCTGTTTCCGCGGCGCGGGCCGATAGCGACCCGATTGCACGTCGGCGGCGCCGTCCCCCGGAGCTGCATTCCGACGGGCGTTTCTGCTAACCCGGTGATACATCGGAACAGGGCTAGTCTCCGTCTCGCGTGCATGGGTGTGAATACGCCCAAAGCTGCAGACGTGTGCGAGGAATCAGATGCGACAGCGCCGACGGAATAGGCTGTTAGGGATAGCGTTGGCGTGATGTCGCGGCAGCTGTTGCCGCGACGCAGGAAGGCTCGACAGTGGGTTGGTCGAAAAGTGATACAGGGATGTAACAGGTGCAGCGTTGCCGCCCATACGCACGCGCTTTTTTTCTCCCTCTCCCCTCCGGGGAGAGGGCTGGGGTGAGGGGCCAATCTCGCCCCATTGTTTCATCTTTCCCGTCTTTCCGACCTTCGCCCCTTTTACTGGGTGTACCTGAATGAAGGTGAGGAGAGCACTTCTTCAAGTAAGCCAATAAAACCTACGGCGCCTGAAAGGCAAACAACCAAAGAATCGCCCCCTGTGCCGGCGTACCACGCCAAGTGACGGAATAGGTGCCAGCGGCGTCAACCTGCCGAACAGCGACCGCCCCCTGCACGCCACTGTTGGGTGGCAGATGCAGGTAACTGTCGATGACTTTGAAGCCCTCACTGGGAACAGCCGTCATCGAGTAGATGTATGCATCGCCCAGCCATACGGCGACCAGCGTGGCTGGGCCGGTCGTTGTTACCGTGCCGCTGGTCAGCAAGCTGTTGGTGGTGTCCGGGCTGCCCACCATGCCTTGCCAGGCGCGCGCCAGCTTGTTGGCCGCGCGGGCGGGTACGCTGGGTGTCGGGTAGTTCTGGGCGACGTCCTGCAATTTGCCGGCGTGCAGGATCTCGATGAACGGCATGGTGATTTCGCCATTGGGCGAACCGGCTTTCACAACCTCCACCGTGTGGTGTTTGCCGCCGTGCGCGCCGATGGCAAGGTAGGCACGGGCGTTGAAGCGGCCGTCGTAGCCGTCATACGTTACCGGGTCGCCGATGCGCTTCCAGGTGTTGGCGTAGCTGTCGGTGGGGTCGGCGTCGTTGTCGGCATGACCTGCCACCAGTACGAGGAACGAGCTGCCTTCCTCCTGCGTGTGTATCGCCGCGGTGACGGCGGGCGAGCTGCCGTCGCTTTCGGACTGGGTGAGCATGGTGTGCGCACCGAGCATTGGCGCTATCTGCATGACCGGCACGGCGTTATCGGCGACTGCGGGGAGGGCAAAGGCGAGGAGCAGCATGAGTACGGCGGCCCGGTGCCTGGGAGGGCAGGCATGAAACGAGGAGAAACCGGCTTGCATGGGCGCATTCTCCTGTCGTATTGGAACGATATTGTGATTCGGTTTATGTCGTGTCAAGCTCGCAAAGTGCTTCGAATAGACGGCCAAACGATGTAGAAATACTGGCGAATGTTCGACGGAAGATCCTTGTGGGATGACGGTTCGACGCCATGGTTGGGGGACGGTGGTGACGCACGAAACCGACTTTCTCGATCTCTATCGCCGCCTGGGCATTGACCCTGGCTGTGACCTGGCCGAGCTGAAACAGGCTTATCGCAGGCATGTTGCCGCCTTGCATCCCGATCGACATCAGGGGCGCCCGGTTGATCCTCGCGCCGCGGCACGGCTGCAGCGGCTCACGGCACAGTACGGTGCGGCGATGGAGTTTCATCGCCGACACGGCCGATTGCCGGGAGCGCCGCATACGGCGTCCGCTGGTGGAGCGGTCGGGTCTGTTGGTCGGCCTGGCGCAACCCATGGGGTTGATGATCCCTTTGTTGCCCGGCGCAACCCTGGTTCTCAAACTCATGTGCCGCATGAGGCGTCGTCTCCCCCAAGGTCGCGTTCACGCGGGAAGCTTGTCGCTTTGCTGGTCATCGGTGCGCTGGTCGTGCTGGGCTGGACCGCGCATGAAGCCTCGTTGACAAACACTTCTGATAGTTCCGACGAAGATGTTTCCACCCCAGTGGACTCTGCGGGTGTTTCGCACGAAACGGCAGCGACAGAAGCCGTACTGCATGTCGGCATGTCCACGGATGATGTGCGCGCGCTGGAAGGCGAACCAGTCGCCATGCATGGCGACCTATGGGAGTACGGGCCGTCGTGGGTCCGTTTCGACCATGACGAAGTGGTCGAGTGGCACAGCTCACCCTTGCGGCCACTGCGAACGGATACGGGCGTGACTACGCATTGATGGCTGACTGCACGGGTCGCCAGGCGGCTGCTACGGGAGATCTGCGGTAGGTCAGATCGCATCGTGAGCTTCCACCACCCGGCGGCCGGTGCAGTCAGTACTCAGCGTGCTCCGCGGCCGAACAGCACCACTTCCACGGTCTGGATCAAGATGAGCATGTCCAGCAGAAGGTTGTGGTTCTTCACGTAGAACAGGTCGTACTTAAGCTTTTCTGCGGCCTCTTCCACGGTCGCACCGTAGGGATAGCTGAGCTGCGCCCAGCCGGCGAGGCCGGGCTTCAGGCAATGGCGTAGGCTGTAATAGCGGATCTGAGTGGCGAGATCGGCAACGAACTGGGGCCGCTCCGGGCGAGGGCCGACGATGCTCATATCGCCTTTCAGCACGTTCCACAGTTGCGGCAGTTCATCAATGCGCAGCTTGCGGCTGATCCGGCCGACGCGGGTGACGCGGTCATCGTTCTTGGCGGCCCAGCGGGCCACGCCGTCGCGCTCTGCATCCGTGCGCATGCTGCGGAACTTCATCAGAAGGAAGGTGCGCCCGTGTGCGCCGACGCGCTCCTGGCGATAGAGGATGGGCTGGCCAGCGCCGGACTCGATGCGGATGGCTAGCACCTCCAGCAGCATCAACGGCCAGCAGAGCAGCAGGAGCAGGGTAGCTGCGCCGAGATCGAAGCAGCGCTTGCTCAACTGGCGCAGCGGCGTGGCGTTGAAACCGCCGGAGAACACCAGCCACGACGGGTCGAGAATGGTCAGTTGCAGGCGACCGGATTCACGCTCAAAGAACGATGTGAGATCGGTGATGGTGATGCCCAGCTGGCGGCATTCGAGCAAGTCGTCCATCGGCAGGTGGCCGCGACGGTCGTCCACACCCACTACGACCTCGTCGATCTGCTCGCGCTGCACGAAGACATGCAAGGGCATGTGGGTACGGATGAGGTGATCTTCTGGCACGGCGACCGTCTCGTTGGCGCGGGGCATGTAGCCCACCACGCAGAAACCACGGCGATCGGTGCGTCGGCGCATCTGGTTGTGGATCTGCGCTGCGCGGCTGCCGGCGCCAAGAATCAGCACGCGGCGCTTCAACGCCTCCACCTCCACCAGGTGCAGGAACAGCATGCGTAGACCAAGCACCAAGATAAAACCCAGCGCCAGTGCGATCGCCAGTACGCCACGGCCGACGTAGGCCTGGGGAACGATGTAGTAGCCGACGACCAGCAGGATACCGCCCAGCACGAAGGCAACGAACTGGCGCGCCACGAGCCCGAAGCGCGTCATGCGGATGTGCGCCTGGTACTGACCCAGAGCCATCATGCCCATCAGGATGATGACGGCGAACACCAGCGAGCGCTGTGACAGATGCACGGTGAACTCAGCGAGTTCATCGGGGTTGTAGGCATAGCGGAGATACGTGGCAAGCGTCAGCGACAGGGCCAGGAGCACCAGCTCGCAGAAGCCGAGTAGCACTAGCCAACGCATGGATTGACGGCGTAGAAAACGAAGCATCCGATTCCCCCCACTTCCCCTTTGTAGCCACGTCCGATGGCTGAAACGAGGCTAACGCGCCGCCTTCATGCGTGTCGATGCAACTAACGGTTTACCGATGGCACAGCCTGTTCGGCTGTCTCAGGGGTGTTACATGCGGAAGCTTGGCTGACGTGCGCGGCCGCATGATTCAGAGCCTGTCGCCGATCTGGCTTGAGCGTCTTTCATTCCTCACCGTCATTCCGGCGAAGGCCGGAATCCAGCAGCCGCTACGCCAGGTTTTCGCGAAGTAATTCGAGGAATGCCACTGACTATCGAGCACGATCAACGAAGTCGCTACTGGATGAGCGGCCATTCGGCTGTTGAAAAGCGCTTCCGGCCCTTGCCCCTTTTTTGGGTGCGCCGGAATGACAGTAAGGGCGAAGAGCTAAGCGGGAATCGTGGAAAAGCGCTCAGAGGTGATGCAGCGAGTAATGCTCGATGTCGCCGCTTACGGCGAGAGATCCCAGCCAGCCAACCGGCATCGATAGCGAGAGCAGACGGCAGGGCGATGCATCCCTTGCCTCGTCGGGTGGGGCGATCAAGCCGTCGAGGTGTGCCTCGATGGAGGATGGCGGGGCGCGAAGGCCTACGCCGAAGGCCTTCAACAGGGCTTCCTTGCGTGTCCACAGGTCGAGCAGCGCGCGGCTGCGCGCTTCACCGTCGAGTTCCGACATCGCTGCGGCTTCCTGCGGTGTGCACAGCGTGCCGGCGATGTCGTGCAGCGGGGTGCGGGAAGGGAAGCCTTCGATGTCCACGCCAATGGCAGTGCCGTGGGCGATGGCTATGGCCACCATGGTGCCGCTGTGGCTGAGGCTCGTGCAGAGGCCGCTACCCGGCAACAGGGGTTGGCCGTGTGCTGAGCGCACCAGCTCCACCTCCGCTGGATCGACTTTCAGTGCCGCGCCCAATGCCACCCGCCAGAAGGCGTGGGCGATGGTGTAGGTGTCGTGGTCGAGCGCATGGCGGAAGCGCGCCGCACGACTGGCCTCATAGGGCGAGAGCAGGTTTGCCGCATCGTCGCGCAAGGGCCACCACGGTGCACTGTCGAAGACGATGACGCGCGCTTCGCCCCCGGCGGGTGGAGCGAAACGGCAGGCGCGCAGCGCAGCAGCCACGCGGTGCGTGAAACGGGAGAACGTCATCTTCGGGAGGGTCACAGCGTGCATTCCATTGCCTCGTACTACAAAAAGCCAGTCATCAACAGGACGCGCAGTTCATCGGCGAGGCGCAGGCTGAGGGCGACGATGGTGAAAGTGGGAAACGCCCAGCCGCCCGTAGGAAAGACCGAGCTGCCGGCAATGTGCAGGTTGTCCATGCCGTGCACTTTGCAGTCGCGATCCACCACGCCTTGTCCGGGGTCGTCGGACATGCGCGTTGTACCGATGTGGTGCGCCGTGCCGTGGATGTCGGGCTCCGCGCAACCTTCTTCGGCGAGCCAGGGGGCGAGGGCGAAATGTCCGTTGCACGAACGGGCGAGTTCGTTGCCAAACAGCGTGGCGGAACGGCGATAGGTGTGGTGGTCCAGTGACGTGAGGCGCCAGTCCACGCAAACTTTGCGCTGTCCGAGCACGTCGGTATCGTTGCTCAGTGTGATACGACTTTCGGGATTCGGCGCCTGCTCAAAATAGCCGACCAGCTCGACGTGACTGTTGCTTACCGCCGGTCGGTCCGTGAGCTTGTGGATGAAGGCCTTGGCGATGTCGCCGACACCCAGGCCGAGCTTCAGCGCGGTGAGTCCGAGGCTGGTTGGTGCGGTGATGGCCTCTCCGGCGGGCGCGTTGCGCAGCGCCTCGGACAGGCGCGCCTCCAACAGCGCGTTCTCATCCTGTACCGTTTTGCGCATGGCGGTGCGCAGTTCGCGCAGTGCGCGTATGCCGCGTGGAAGCGGACCCTCGACGCCAAAGGGATGTACACGGCCGTTGAGTACGCGCTGTGAGCGCTGGTAGGTCGGAGAGAGTGCGATCTCCGGGAACGACGAGGGAGCGTTTTTGCCACGCAGGCGTTCATAGGGGCGTGTGACGCGGTGTGGCTCGTCGGCCGTCAGTGTACCCAGCGTGCCGCTGGGATGATCCATGAAATATCGGCCGACCACGTCCCGCTGGTTGCCAAGCCCCTCCTGCACAACGGAGTTGGACAGCAACAGCAGTCGCGCATTTTCGATGCCGCCGGAGGCCAACACGTAGTGCCGAGCCTGGACGCGTCCGCGATGACCGTTCAGCGAACCGATGATGGCTTCCCGCACGTGCACGCCATCGGCCGAAGGCATCAGTTCGAGCAGGTTGGCGTGCAGCAGCACCTTGATGTTGGGTGCGCGATCGAGTGTGTCGCGATACGCATCGCCAAACAGGATGCTGCAGCGCGCGAACAGCGGGTTGATGAGCTTGTCGTCATCGAACGGCAGTACCGTGCGCGCGGTAGGCGCGGTGAAGGTGCCCTCGGTGAAGGCGATATCGCCCAACTGGCAGAAGGTACGTGCGCGAGCGTAGTAAGGCTCCAGCTCGGCATAGCTGATGGGCCAGCCGCTGTGCGGAACCCAGTCGCGCGGTTTGAGGTCGTCGCTGCTCAGCGGAATGCAGCCGCCACCCCACAGGTTGCAACTGCCGCCGAACACGCGCATGCGTGACGTGCCCGGGTCGAACTCCACATGGCCGGACGAGCTGCCTTCGCAGAGCGCCTGGCTGCGGTCCTCGCCGCCGAGTCCCCCGCTTTCGAGCAGGCACACTTGCACCGATGTGCCGATGAAACTGTGTGCAATGGCAATGCCGGCAGCGCCTGCGCCCACGATGCACAGGTCGGCCTCCACATCCTTCGGATGCGCACTATCCAAGTAGTCGATGATCACACCAACCCCCTACGGATCCACGTCGTTTACTGCCGTGTTGATCGTGGATCAGGTCCTTGGCGTTTGGCTCAGTCGGTTTGGACTGGAGGTCGCCTTAGTCGATCACACGCGGTAGTAGTCCTTGTACCAGCGTACAAAGTTGGCGACGCCAGTTTCTACCGACACCTGCGGCCTATAGCCAACGGCCTGTATCAGGTCCGTTACATCGGCTTCGGTGTCCGGCACGTCGCCGGGTTGCAGCGGAAGCATCTCCATGATGGCCTTTCGGCCGAGGCATGCTTCGAGTACTTCGATGTACTTCAGCAGCTCCACGGGGCGCTCGTTGCCGATGTTGAACAGGCGATACGGGGCAACGCCGCTGCTGGCGGGATCCGGCTGATTGCTGTCCCAGCGCTCGTCGATGGGAGGCACCTTGTCCAGCGTACGAATCACGCCTTCGACGATGTCGTCGACGTAGGTGAAGCTGCGCTTGTGCTTGCCATGGTTGAAGACGCGAATCGGTTCGCCTGCAAGGATGGCGCGAGTGAACAGGAACAGCGCCATATCCGGGCGACCCCACGGGCCGTACACGGTGAAGAAGCGAAGGCCCGTGCATGGAATGCCGTACAGATGCGCGTAGCTGTGCGCCATCTGCTCGTTCGCTTTCTTGGTGGCAGCGTAGAGCGTGAGCGGATGCTCGGCGGACTTGTGCTCGGAGAAGGGCATGGCGGTGTTGGCGCCGTACACCGAGCTGGTGGAGGCGAACACGAGATGCTCGACACCGTGATGGCGACAGCCTTCCAGGATGTGCAGAAAACCGGTGACGTTGCTGCTGGTGTAGACGTGCGGATTCTGTGCGGCGTAGCGCACACCCGCCTGGGCCGCCAGATGGACGACACGCTGCGGGCGGTGCTCGGCAAACGCCCGCTCCATGGCGGCACGATCGGCCAGGTCGGCCTGGATATGCGTGTAGCCGGGATTGTCTGCAAAGCGCGCCAGTCGCGCCTTCTTCAAGGTGACGTCGTAGTAATCGTTGAGGTTGTCCAGGCCTACCACTTCGTCGCCGCGCTCAAGCAGACGCAGCGCAACGTGCGAACCGATGAAGCCTGCCGTACCGGTAACCAACACTTTCATGACGCAGTTCCTCAGAGCCGACCGTCGACCGCTTCGCGCGGCAGTACATATTTCACGTCATACACCACAGACGATCCTTTGCCGAACGCACGGATGCCTTCGGCTCCCCATGCCGTGAACTGGCGATGGCCTACGGCGATGATCACGGCGTCGTAGTCGCCATGGTTGGGGGTTTCGATGGGAGTGAGCGCGTATTCGTGCTCGGCTTCGGCGGCATTGACCCAAGGGTCGTGCACGTCCACCTGAGCGTTGTAGCCGCGCAATGCCTGCACGATGTCGACCACGCGGGTGTTGCGCAGGTCGGGGCAGTTTTCCTTGAAGGCCAGGCCCAGGATCAGCACGCGCGCCCGCACGGGGTTGATGCCTTTGCGCACCATCAGGCGAATCACTTCACTGGCTACGTAAGGGCCCATGCCGTCGTTGGTGCGACGGCCAGCCAGGATGACATCGGGATGGTGGCCGACCTCCTGCGCCTTATGGGTGAGGTAGTACGGGTCCACGCTGATGCAGTGGCCGCCCACCAGGCCCGGCCGAAAGGGCAGGAAGTTCCATTTCGTGCCGGCAGCCTGCAATACCTCAAGCGTATCGATGCCGAGCTTGTTGAACAGGATGGAGAGGTCGTTGACCAGGGCGATGTTGAGATCGCGCTGGGTGTTCTCGATCACTTTGGCGGCCTCGGCTACTTTCAGCGAGCTGGCCTTGTGCGTGCCGGCGGTGATGATGGAGCCGTAGAGGCGGTCCACAAAGTCAGCCGCCTCCGGTGTGGAGCCCGAGGTCACTTTAAGGATGCTGGTGACGCGATGCAGCTTGTCGCCTGGGTTGATGCGCTCCGGGCTGTAGCCGGCGAAGAAGTCGCGGTTGAACACCAGGCCCGAGCCTTTCTCGAGCAGGGGGACGCACACTTCTTCCGTGCAGCCGGGATACACCGTGGACTCGTAAACCACGATGTCGCCGCGCTTGAGCACCTTCGCCAGGGTTTCGCTGGCGCGGATCAGCGGGGTCAGGTCGGGGCGCTTGGCCGAGTCAATGGGCGTGGGCACGGTGACGATGTAGACGTTGCGGTCGGCCAGTGCCGACAGCTGCGAGGCGAAGCGCAGTTGTTTGGCTTCGGCCAGTTCGTCGTTGGTGACTTCGAGCGTGTGATCCACGCCGCTGCTGAGTTCGTCAATGCGCCGCTGATTGATGTCGAAACCGACGGTGTCGTAGTGCTTGCCGAACTCGACGGCCAGCGGCAGGCCAACGTAGCCGAGTCCAATGATGGCGAGCTTGGTGTCTTCCAGGTTCTGCATGCCGTTCTTCCGCTGTCGTGTGGGAGGCGTGAGTTCGAGCCGCAGGGTATCCGATGGATCGCCCAACGCCGTACGACCGTACATGCCCCCCGATGAATGCAAGCGTGCGGACCGGTGAATGGTTCGCGCGCTCGTGCAGGCGGCGCAAGGCTAGCAGGGTCGCATCGGTTTTCCGCTAGGCCAGAGGATGCTTGCCGGATGGCGTATGCGTAGATGTGAGGTGGTGCGCCAACAGGATCCTGGAAGGGTGCCGTTGGGCCTGCATGACGGGGTTTCCGTCGGACCGGGGAGAGGGTGAGGGCGCAGGGTTGGGGTGCTAGCAACGGAAGATATTGCGAATCATTCTCAATATTGTTACCGTAATTTCATGCGAAGCATGTAGGGCATTGCCCTCGCGCCTCCCACTTTCCCCTCAACCCGACGGTGAACGGCTGCCCTGTGCCCGGGCGGCCGGTGTTCGCCTGCGCGAAGGACCACGCATGACCTCCAAGACGTTTGTCTCCTCCACGGCCAACCCGCCGATCCGCCTGATGGCCAGTGCCCTGGGCTTGGCGCTGGTATCGACCTCGGCCATGGCGGCCGGCGACGCCCCGGCCGAATCGATGGCCGATCCTCAGGACGCGCAGAACCTGGACGGCGTCAAGGTGCGTTCTACGGTAGTGAATGCCACGTCGCCCAAGCTCACGGCGCCGTTGCTGGATACGCCGCGCTCGGTCACGGTGGTGCCGCAACAGATCATCCAGCAGACGGCGGCAACCTCGCTGCTCGACGTGCTGCGCCAGGTGCCCGGCATTACGTTCGGCGCGGGCGAGGGCGGCAACCCGAATGGTGACCGCCCGATCATCCGCGGCTTCGACTCCGAAAGCTCGGTGTTCATCGATGGCGTGCGCAGCTCGGGCTCCCAGTCGCGGGAGATCTTCGACATCGAGCAGGTCGAGGTGATGAAGGGCCCGAGTTCGGCCTATACCGGACGCGGTGGCGTCGGTGGCAGCATCAACCTGGTCACCAAGGCGCCCAAGGCCGAGAACTTTGTGCGCGCCACGGCGGGCGTCGGTACCGATAGCTACTATCGCGGCACGGTCGACTGGAATCAGCTGGTGGGCGCGGACTCGGCCATTCGCCTCAACGTGATGGGACACAGCAACGATGTGGCGGGCCGCAATGGGCCGGACATGTCGCGCTGGGGTATCGCCCCGTCGGTGACGTTTGGCCTGCATGCGCCAACCAACGTCACGCTGAGCTACTACCACCTGCAGAGCGATGACACGCCGGATAGCGGCATTCCCTACAACAATCCCTTTGCCGCCACGAGCCCTTACGCTCGCCTCAATGGCGACGGTCGCCCGTACTCGGTGCCGCGCGGCACGTACTACGGCTGGCTGGATCGCGATTACCAGAAGCAGTCCAACGACATCGGCACCATCCTGGTCAGGCACGATTTCGGCGATGGCTGGCTGCTGCGCAACACCACGGTCTATGCGCGCTCCACCAACGATTACATCTGGACCCAGCCGGACGACAGCCAGGGCAACTTCCTGGTGAACGGTGGCGTGTGGCGCCGCAACAACAATCGCGACAGCAACACGACCAACATCACCAACCAGACGGACCTGACGGGCGAGTTCGAAACGGGTTCGCTCAAGCACAGCCTTGCCGCGGGTATTGAGCTGAGCAGCGAGAAGACGCATCGCACGAGCTATCTGGTGGATCCGGCGAAGAACGCCAGTGATACCCACAACACCGGATCCATCGTCAACGGCGCTTGCAGCAGCAAGTACGGCATCGGTGCGCGGTCGAATTACTGGTGCACCAGCGCGCAGGATCCGACCCCGCACGATCCGTTCAACGGCGCGATCGTCGGCGGACAGAACCCTACGCGCATCGTTACGGATACGCGTTCGGCCTGGGCCTTCGATACGGTGACGTTCAACCCGCAGTGGTCAGTCAATGGCGGCGTACGCTTCGATAGTTTCAGCACGCGCTCCACCACAACGACCACGACGACGGGCGCGGTGAGCCGGGTCAGCAACGACTCCAACTTCTGGAACTATCAGTTGGGTGTGGTCTACAAGCCAGCGGCCAATGGCAGCGTTTACGTGTCGTGGGGTACCTCGTCCAATCCGCCGGGCGTGGATGCGGGCGATGGCGCGGACGGCATCGCGCTGACCAATCAGGACCTCAAGCCGGAAAGCAGCCGCAATATTGAACTAGGCACCAAGTGGGACGTGCTGGGCCAGCGCCTGTCGCTGACGGCAGCCGTGTTCCGTAGCGAAAAGACCAATGCCCGCGTGGCCTTGGGTGGTCGTGGCAGTCCGCAGATCAATGCAGGCGAGCAGCGCGTGGATGGCGTCGAGCTGGGCTTCAGTGGCCAGCTGACCGACCGCTGGAATGTCTATGGCGGCTATACCTACCTCGACAGCGAACTGGTGAAGACCGGACCGGGCGATGCGGCCAGCCAGGGAAATGTGTTCCCCAATACGCCGAAGAATAGTTTCACCCTGTGGACCACCTACGCCATTACCTCGCAGTGGACAGTGGGCGGCGGCGCGTACTACCAGGACAAGGTGTTCGGCAACACGGCCAACACCAAATGGGTGCCGTCGTATACGCGTTTCGACGCCATGGTGTCCTATGTCGTGAACTCGCATTTGTCCTTGCAGCTCAACGTGCAGAACCTTGCGAATCGCTACTACTTCGACAAGGCCTACGCGTCCCACTATGCGTCGGTCGCCCCGGGACGGGCGGGCATACTCACGGCCAACATCAGTTTCTGATACGGTCGTGGGCCTCGGCCGTGCCCCATAAGAAGGGCACGGCCGACACGTATTGAGGAAACACGATGCTGCTCCACGTCCCTGAGGTACTGAACGCCGACGAGCTCGCCCAATGCCGGCGACGCCTCGCACAGGCGCCATGGGGCGATGGCCGAGTCACGGCGGGGCCTCAGTCGGCGCTGGCCAAGCACAATCTGCAGCTGCCGGAAGGTTGCGCAGAGGCTGTGGAATTGGGTGCGTTGGTGGAGGCCGCGTTAGCGCGCAACACCACCTTTTTCGCAGGGGCGCTGCCGCGCCATATCTTTCCGCCGCTGTTCAACTGCTATCGCGGCGGACAGTCGTTCGGTATGCACATTGATAACGCGATTCGCTATGACCGTCGCGGCGACACCAGCGTACCTGTGCGTACGGATCTGTCGGCCACGCTGTTTCTCAACGACCCGGAGGAGTACGACGGCGGCGACCTGGTGATCGACGACACCTACGGCTCGCACACCGTCAAGCTCGCCGCGGGCGACGTGATTCTCTATCCCGCCAGCAGCCTGCATCGCGTGGAACCGGTAACGCGTGGTGAGCGCGTGGCGGCGTTCTTCTGGATCCAGAGCCTTGTGCGCGATGAGGCCCAGCGCCGCCTGCTGCTTGAGCTCGACATCTCCATCCAGAGCCTTGGGCAGGCGAATGCGCCACAGGCCGACGTGCTGCGCCTTACCGGCGTGTATCACAATCTGTTGCGCGCGTGGTCTGAGACATGACGGCCGCGCACGGTGCCCGCGATGACTTTCCGCAGCTGCTGAGGTCCGACCCTCCTAGCGCGCTCCATATGCTGCGTGTGCAGGCGCTGGCCGGCGATGGCCCCTCACAACTCGCACTGGGCCAGATGTACCTGGAAGGCATTGGCTGCGAACGCAATGGTGCAGAAGCGCGTTACTGGTTTCAGCATGCCGCACACCATGGCGAGGCCATGGCGATGAACATGCTGGGGCGTTGCCTGGAGAACGGTTGGGGTGGCGCCGTCGATGTCGAGCTGGCTGCAGTGTGGTATCGCGAAGCGGCGGAGCATGGTTCCGACTGGGGCATGTACAACTACGCGCATGTGCTGGCGCAAGGCCGCGGCGTGAAAGCGGATCGTGCGGCTGCGTTTCAGTGGTTCAGTCGTGCGGCGGAACGTGGACACGGTCGCGCCATGCACTTCCTTGGTCAGTATTACGAATTTGGCTGGGAAACGGAGGCGGATCCCGAGCGTGCGCGCGAGCTCTATCGCCTCTCGGCGGAAAAGGGCGACTATCGGGGGCAGTGCAGTTGGGCATCCGTGCTGACGGAGCAGGGGCGTATCGATGAGGCCTGCATTCTGCTGCGTCGTGTCATGGCTGCGGCGCCCACCTATTTTGTGGATGCGTTGCGCGAGGATCTCCGCCGGTCACGGCACCCTCAATTACGAGCACTGGCTGGCACCGACGCCTCATAAGTAAAACGCCTCCCCTACATGGGGAGGCGCTCAAGCGCCGACATGGGCGAGCGCGTTACGCCCAGTTGTTGTCGTCAGATCCGCTATCGTCGAAGTCGTCAGACGAACTGAAATCGTCGTTCGAAGCGAAATCGTCGCGGTTGCGATCGTTGTCGAGGCGATCGTTGTTGTTGTCGTCGTAGTAGGTGTTGTTCTCGGTGATGTTCTCGACCACGTTCGGTTGCCCGCCGCCGAAGAAGCCACCGCCATGGTGGCCGCCCATCAGGCTTTCGATACCGTCGAACAGGAACATGCCGCCTGCCACGCCCGCAGCGGTGGTGGCCGCCTGTGACAGGAAGCTGGGCGCCGCCGCCGGAGCGGCTTGCGCGGGAGCGCCACCGAACAAGCGTTCGCGCCAACCGGGTGCAGCCTGCTGGGGCATGGGCTGTTGCGGCACGGGCGGAGGCACGGTGCCCCAGGCCGAAGACGCGGGCTGGCCGCCAAGGAAACTGCCGCCACCCTGCTGTGATGCGAGTTGGGATTGGAGCTGGGCGATCTGGGTCTTGGCAGCATCAAGTGCCTGTTGCTGCAACAGGCTGCGCTGTACGAGCAGGTATAGCGCATCGGGTTGTGCGGCCAGGCGCTGGCGGATCAAGGCGTCGGCTTGCGGGTCCTTGGCCACGCTGCCGGCGGCGACGAGGCGCTGGAGGAAATCATCGAGTAGTTGTTGTTCCTGCGGGGTCATGACAAACAAATCTCCGTGGGACGGCAAGTGACAATCACTGTGGCGGCCGTTTTTTCCGGCGTGCAGTGCCGGAAGTGTGCCCTCCACACGTGACATCAAGGGGCAAGCCGCTGTCGTTTTCCTTGCAGTCAGCCAATCCGCAGGATGTTTCGATGGTGCGCCTCGTTAGTTGCGTCCCTTCATCCGTTCCAGCAAGAGGGGCGAGGGCAGTCGGCATTCGGGGTGCATGCGATTGAAGCTGTGCACCGCGCCGGCCAGCCCGGTCATGAGCCCCGGCGTGAAGGCGGCGCGCGTCATGCCACCGATGACACCGCCGTGCTCCTCAATGGCGGAGACCACCTGGGACGTGGTTTCGTCCACGTCGCTGACGCAACCTTCGGGGTCGGCACTCGCTGCGCGCACGAACAATTCCCAAAGTGAGAAATCGCCGTGGCAAAGAGTGTGGTTGGCGCCCCAGCGGTTGCGGGAGGCCGCGACAGCGCGACGCAGGGTGACTTGATAGCGCGGGTCCCCGGTGCGGGCAAATAGATCCGCTGCGGCCAGGCCGATACCGACGCTGCCGTTGCACCAGGTATGGAAGCTTTTTACGCGGGTCAGTTGGCGCGCATCGAGCCAGTTTCCCAGCTCCTCATCGAATAATGAGTCCTGGAATGCGAACGCCTGTTGAGCGAGCGTCTGCCAGCGACGACGATCATCCGGTGTGCCCGTTTCCGTCAACGCCAGTCGCGCCAACGCCCAGCCGATGCCTGTGGCACCGTGCGCGAATCCGCCGATAGGGTCGTTGAAAACCAGCGTATGCCAGCGTGCACCGCGCTCGTCCACCATGGCTTGCGCCTCAATATGGCTGGCAGCCTTTGCCGCGAGCGCGTGCCAGCGCGGATCGCCGGTAGCATCGGCCAGGTGGCAAAGAGGAATGATGCTGCCGCTGGTGCCGTCGAGATAGTCGAGCAGGCGATCTTCATCGAACCCTTTGGCGTCGAGCATGCCGGCGCAATGTTCGGCTCGCTGAAGCCATTCGGGGTGGCCCGTCAGGTCGTGGAGCGCCAGCCAGGTCCATATGCGGCCGCCGAAGCCGCTGAGTCCGCCGAAGGTGCCCGGTGGTTCCGCCTGGTCGAGCGCCTGCATCACGCGCAGGCTGCCGTCGACGATACGGTCGAGTCCATCCACGGCGTTTGCGCGCCCGCGCGTGACTTCGTGCTGGTAGCCCACCAGCGCAAACAGCACACCGCCCAACCCGAAGTAGCTGTCCGCCTGCAGGGGCTGGACCGTCCACCCTGCATTGGTGGTTTCCGGCGTGATCCAGGTGACCGAGTCATCGTCGCCACGCACGGACAGTTTGATCAGCCGCTCCACTGCGGAGGCCGCGAGGGTTCGGCGGCGTGCGTCGAGGTCACGGGTATGGGGATGCCTGGCGAAATACAGGATGTCACCCTGTTTTTCGGATTCGTCCGCGCCAACATTGAGTTCGGTGACGACGAGTGCGCTGCGTATGGTCATTTCCTCCAGCTCGACGCGCATGGATCGCCAGTCCGCCAGCGCGGCATCGATGCGATCCCGGCCTAATGGCGAAACGAACACGGGGATATCACCGAAGCGCAGGTCGTGAATCTCCCGCATGATTTCTTCATGGGATGACGGCGCAATGGGCACGACCAGGGCGTTGCGCGCGAACAGATCGCGGGCGCGTTCGATGGCTTTGGCTTCGTCATGCAGGGATGCCGGGTGCCACAGCATGCGCCCGAGCTCACTGTAGGCCTGGGTGGGACGGCGAATGTCGCGAATCAGGCAGCCTTGGAACGCATCGATGAGCGGCGTTAGCTCGCCACGGCTGTCCATGTCCCTGAAAGTTGCGCTGGCTTCGAGAAAGCCCTCACTGATGTGGTTCCAGTACAGCGCAACTTGCGGATTAGCGCTTGGGTGATTTTGCGCGACGTTGATGTCGACACTGACGATTTCCACGTGCGCATCGGTCGTGCCTTCATTGGCGATGATGGGTGCGCTGACTTGTGGCTGCTGGTTGGGCAGGGCGCCGGCGGCTGACATGTCTACGCCATCGAAACCAAGCGCTGGCGCGCGGTAAGGCACCATGCCCGTGCGCAGGACCGAGCTGCGCACAATCGATTCGGCCAGGTCGTGGGCCTTCCCGTAACCCGACGGTGCAGCCTCGGGTAATGGGGAGAACAGACTTTCCACATCGATGACCAACGGCGTTGGGCCGTGCGCAATCAAGTTTTCGAGGTGGATGTCGGTGCCGCCCAGCAGGCGCATCACGGCCAGCCAATGGCCCAGTCGGAGGTAGAACAGGCGAAGCTCGTCGTCACCCTCGCAGTAGCGGTGCTCGATGAATTCGGTCCAGCCGTAATCATCTCGCTCAACGACGCGAGGCACACGAATGCGCGCGTCGGATGTGAAGGTGGCGGCCAGCAATCGATCGAGTACGGCGTCCACGCGCAGCGAGCGAGGTTTGTACATGGCAATGCCATGCTCAAAGGTCAGTCGGGCGACGGCTTGCCCGCCGGCATGCAGGTCGCCATGGCCAAGGCCCAAAGCGACGAGTCGTCCTGGTGGACGCCCGATGAGCGAGGCAATGGCGGCGCGATCGTGCACCAGTCGTTGGACGATCGCTTCGATCGCTTTTTCCTGCTGATGGAGCGAAGTTTCCAGTCGCTCCAGTAAGGGTGGATAGCGACGATCCAGATGCGCGGCGAACTCGGGGCGGCGACTCCGCTCGACGAAATCATCGAATCCATCGTCATCACCGCTTGCCGTCAACTCGCCAGCCAATTTGGCAGCATGTAATTCGAGGAGAAGCACTCGGTTGAGCTTCAGCCTTGCCGCATCATTCAAGGCTTGCGAGGCCGTGGAGAGAACCAGTGCGGATTCGCCCTCCCGCAGCTGAGCGGCCATCCCTGCGAGAAATGTTTCCAGGCGGGTTCGCGAGGGCGAGGTGAAGTGTTCGATGATTGCGGCAAAGGATTTGGTGGATGCGGTATCAGCCATCATTCGCTCGACGCCGGTGCATATAGTGAAAGTTCATGGAGAAATCGGCGTGCAACCGATCGGCGGTTGCACGCCGACTCAGTCACGCATCAACAGCAGGCGCAACCACCGCCCGTGTGGATCGAGCAGGTCGAGCACGTCGTTCCGACCGAGGTGATCAAACTCTTGACGGTCTTGTCGCTCGTCAACGCGGCCTCGGTAGCTCCAGCTCCCTGGATGTAGAGCGGACCGGCTGGATTGGCGTGACCGCCAAAGCTGTCTTCACCATTCAGCCAGCTGGAAACGATGTCATCGAATTGCATAGCAGAACTCCATGTTGGTTGGACAAGTTGATTTCGGGCCCCATCCCCTGGAGATGAGTGCCCGCTCCCACATGCACACTTGCAGCACGGTACGGGGCTGCCACAACAAGCCAATGGATAGCTAACGACATTGCCCCCAGGTGCGGTGTGCGCGACGAGAGTGGCTCGCGCCACTCAAGTTCCTCGTGCGCCGGCGTGCTTTCCATGGTGGCCGGCGCATGGCACGCCGGCCTATATCGAGGAGAGGGCGTGACGATGACGTGAGCTGATCGAGCGTGCGGCTTGGGTTCCGCGATCCTCGCCATGATGTGACGCACTGCCTGATGTCTGGCGGAAAATGCTGCAATGGTGAACGGCTTTGAGCGTTGAGCCGGGAAGACCTTCCTGCGGGGTGATCTCTTCACCTCATGAAGCGCTCGCAGCGAAAGTCGCTGGCCTTGAGGCGCTTGAGGCTGAGGCGAGGGGCATCACTGCTGCCGGCATCTGTCAGCAATGTGGCGAGTGCGCTCCCGAGGCAGTGGGTTTCGCAAGGGTGTGCAGGCATCATGTGGTCATTGCCTCGTTGCGGCCTTCCCCATGTCCCCACGCACCACCCTTGGCCCGGTCGCGCTTGCGATCGGCGCGTTGTTGATCAGCATGGTTTCGTATCAGTGCGGCGCTTCCTTGGCCAAACACTTGTTTCCGGCCGTGGGTGCGCAGGGCGCAACGGCGTATCGCCTGGGGCTTAGTGCGTTGATCCTGCTGCTTTGGCGGCGGCCGTGGCGGCGCTTGGGTGGAGTCAGCTGGCGTTCGCTGTGGGCTTATGGGCTCGCCATGGGTGCGATGAACCTTGTGTTCTATATGTCGCTGCGGACCATTCCGCTGGGCATTGCTGTGGCGTTGGAATTCACCGGGCCGCTGGCGCTGGCGGTGTTCAGTTCGCGTCGCCTGGTCGACTTCGTGTGGATCGCTTTGGTGGTCGCGGGCCTGCTCCTGTTGTTGCCGTTGCGTGGCGAGGTGCAGACCCTGGATCCAGTGGGCGTGGGCTATGCACTCGCGGCGGGTCTTGGTTGGGCGTTGTATATCGTGTTTGGCAAGAAGGCTGGCGAGGCGCATGGCGGCGATGCGGTTACCTGGGGTACGTCGATCGGTGCACTGGTGGCGATTCCCTTTGGTGTAGCCCACGCGGGTGGCGCATTGCTGTCGCCTTCGCTGTTGCCTTATGCGCTCGGCGTGGCAGTGCTCAGCTCCGCGCTGCCTTATTCACTGGAGATGGTGGCGTTGACGCGGTTGCCGGCACGCACGTTCAGCACCTTGTTGAGCCTCGAGCCGGCCGTCGCGGCACTGGCGGGCGCCGTGCTGTTGAGCGAGCGCCTGAGTCTGCTGCAGTGTCTGGCGATCGTCGCCATCATCGTGGCCGCTGCCGGAACAGCCTTGAGCGTGCGTCGCCCGGCCGTGAGCGAGCCGCCGCTGGTGAACTGACGATGCGCGTATTTTCTGCGGGATGATCCGTCCTTGCGTGGATCGATCAGCAGCATGCGGTCGCTCAAAACAAAACAGCGCGTTATACCGAAGGCATAACGCGCTGTTTTGTTTTTAAGAAGTGGTGGAGCCAGGGAGGATCGAACTCCCGACCTCGTCATTGCGAACGACGCGCTCTCCCAGCTGAGCTATGGCCCCACACGAGCCAACGATATTACCAGCGACCTTTGGCGTTCGCCAAGCCCCTGTAGCCGCTCACGGGAGCAGGCTGCTCAATGGCTGGAACAGGGCTTCGCGGCGCCAACCTTCCAGGAAATCTGGCCATTTGGCCGTGACGACGTATTCCTCCAGCACCTTGCGCGGGCACAGCAGTCCGGGGGGGAGATCCAGTTCGGTGGCGCGCTTGTCCACGCAATCCTTCATGGTAGCAAGGGCGCGCTTTGCTTCGCCCTGCGGCGACTCGGGAATGGTGTCTGTGGCGGCAATCTCGTCGGCATCGACCGCCCGTTGAAGCACCTCGAACAGTTCGACGCGCTGTGGCGAGCGCAGCGCGCGCTGACCGCGGGTGCGTGTGTCGAGCTCGTTGGCCGAACGCGGCGGTTGCTGCACCAGGCTCATCGCGGCGGCGTCCTCAAGCAGCCAGGGGCGGGGGCGATCGAGCGTGCGTGCGGACTGGTCGCGCCACAGCAGCACGCGGCGCAGCAGGGCGCGTTGTTCCGGACGCCAGTCGGACGCGCTACGGAAGCCGCGCTGAGGTTGCGGATCACCCTCGCGATAGCAGGCGCGTTGCTTGAGGCGTTCGCAATCTTCAGCGTGCCATGCCGTGCGGTCCCGTTGCGCGAGTCGTTCGGCCAATTGCTCGTGCACCGTCTTGAGATAGACCACGTCCAGCGTGGCGTACGCGCGCTGCGAGTCGGTGAGCGGGCGCTGCAGCCAGTCCGAGCGCGTTTCGCCCTTGTCCAGTTCTGCGCCGGCCAATTCGGCGACCAGTGCGCGATAACTGATGCCTAGCCCCATGCCGACGAAGGCGGCGGCGATCTGCGTGTCGAACAGCTGGCGTGGCCCATGCGGTAGAAAGGGGGACAGCGCTTCGAGGTCTTCGCTTGCGCTGTGCATCACGGTGACCGCGTTGCCGTCTCCGATCAGCGGACGCAAGGCATCGCCGATGTCGAAAGCCAGCGGATCGACCAGTGCGTAATGCCCGTTCCAACCCATCTGAAGCAATGCCAGCTGCGGGTAGAAGGTGTTCCGGCGCATGAATTCAGTGTCGAAGCCCAGCGCGGCATCGCGCGGCAACGCCGTTAGCCAAGCCTGCAGGTCATCGCGCCGCTGGATCCAGGTGGCGTCGGGCGCGAGGGAGGTTTCTTCTTGCATGCGTCTTCCTGGCGACGCAGGACGTGCACGTGTGCATTGTCCTGACATCGGTTTGTGCCTATGGTTTAGACCGCCACCATAGCAGGCCGCTTAAGGACGCCCAACATGCCGAGCAAGGAAACCGTACGACGACAGAGATCCTTCGGCGGTGCCGTGGGTGTCGCCGTGCTGGCGCTCGCACTCGTCTATCACTTTTTCCCGCGCGTCTTCCATGTCGAGCCATCAGCCACGGCCACGCATCGCGCGATGAATCTTGGCCCGATGACGTCGGTGGCGCCGACATCGTCGTCGCGCCTGCCGGAGCCGTCCGAGGTGGATGCGGGGCCGCCGCTGACTCTAGCGCCCACGGACGTTGTGGTGGCGCGCCTGAGCAAGAAGAACAACGATCTTCCCGAGCAGCTGAGTGCCGATACGCCCGAGGTCGAGGCGTTGATCGCTCGTGCCGACAAGGCGTTGAAGGCTGGGCAGTTGGCGGGCGACCCGAATAGTGCGGCGGCGTTGTTCGCGCAGGCGCTCAAAGACAAGCCCGACAGTCGCCGGGCCGCGCAGGGTTTGTTCGAAGTGCGCGCGCGCCTGGTGGCGGAGATCAACCAGGACGTCGCCGTGGGTGATGCGGACTCGGCCAGCGATCTGCTCGATACGCTCAAGCTCATTCCTGATTCCACGGACGACGTGAACCAGCTTCAAGGCAAGCTGAAGGTGCTGACCCAGGTCCGTCCGTTGCTCGCCAAGGCGGCTGCCTTGTTGCAGCAGGGCAATGCCGATCAACCGGCGGGGAACAATGCGCTGGAACTCTATCGCCAGGTCCAGCAGCTGGATCCGGACAATGCCGTGGCTGCGCAGGGCACCCTGCAGGTGCAACGCGCCATTCTGGATCGCGCACTGGCCGCCGTAGCCCAGAACGATTTCAAGGCCGCCGATCAGGCGCTGGCCGAGGCGGCGCAGATGGCCCCCGATTCCCAGGCGCTGCGCGATGTGCACGGTCGCGTCGACAGCATGCGGCAGGGGCGGGCGAGTGGCTTGCTTGCGCAGGCGCGCTCGGCACTCGATGCGGGCAACCTCACGCTGGCTCAGCAATTGGCCGATCAGGCCAAGGGCATCAGCCCGGATATGGCGGGGCTGAGCGAGTTCGCCGAGCGGCTTACCAATGCCCGTCTTTATGCGAGCTACAAGCCGGGGCAGGTCTTTACCGACCGTTTTGCCGATATCCCGGGACAGACGCCGTCGATGGTGGTCGTCCCCACCGGCAGTTTTCAGATGGGCGCGCCCGACAACGAATCCGGACGCGAGGATGCCGAGACGCCGCAGCACGAGGTCACCATTGGCAAGGGTTTCGCGCTGTCGCGCACATCCATCACCGTGGGGCAGTTCCGCGAATTCGTCCGCGCCAGCGGCTATCAGCCCGACTCGGTGAAGCTGGGCGGTGCCAGCGTATACGACGAAGGGACGGGCGCCATGCGTGACGATTCCAGCGCCACCTGGCAGGACGACTACGCAGGCAAGAACGCGGATAGCCGGCTCCCCGTGGTCAACGTGTCCTGGAACGACGCCAAAGCCTATGTGGACTGGTTAAGCCAGCGAACAGGCAAGGTCTACCGCTTGCCCAGCGAAGCCGAGTTTGAATACGCCCTGCGCGGGGGCACCACGACACGTTATTGGTGGGGCGATGGGGCGCCCACCGGCAAGGTGGAGAATCTCACTGGCTCGGGAGACCGATCACCCAGCGGTCGACGTTGGAGCAATGCCTTCCAGGGGTATCGCGACGGCTACTGGGGGCCGGCACCTGCCATGAGCTTTGCCGCCAACGCTTTCGGCTTGTACGACATCGACGGCAATGTTTCCGAATGGGTGCAGGACTGCTGGCATGACAGCTACCTGCGCGCGCCTCGTGATGGCAGTGCCTGGGTCAATCCGGGATGCGGCGTTCGCGTTGTACGCGGCGGTTCCTGGGGAAGCTCGCCAGATCAAGTGCGCTCAGCCTATCGGCAGGGTGCGGACGCGAGCGTGCGTAGCGGGCGGGTGGGTTTCCGTGTGTTGCGCGAGCTGTGAGGCATTGGCGAATGGCTGGGGAGGCAAGCGGTCGCACTACGGTCGAGATCGTCCGCGAAACAGTTCTTGCCCCGCTTGTGCTGTCGCCCACGCGAACCGTAAAATGACCCGCTTTCGTGTAAGGGAATCATCGACTTAGGGGCGGAGTGCCCGGAAGCGCACGGGGCAGGGTTCGAGGGTTTTTGACTCGTTTATTCCCTTGGAAATCCGATGCTTACGGACATTTCCTCTTTGTTGTTCTGATGCGAAAGTGGCGGAATTGGTAGACGCACTGGATTTAGGTTCCAGCGGTTCACACCGTGAGGGTTCGAGTCCCTCCTTTCGCACCATCCCTTGGATTTTCTTTATTTGCAGGCGGCCCAGGGCCGCCAGGCGCCTTTGACGGGCGCCCTTACCGGTACACCAGGAGACGTCATGCAGGTTTCGGTTGAAAACGTCGGCAAGCTCGAGCGCAAGCTCACGGTGAAGTTCCCCGCGGACCGTTTCGAGTCCCAGGTGAGCGCCCGCATCGCCGAGATGGGTCGCACGGTGCGCCTCAAGGGTTTCCGCCCGGGCAAGGTGCCGACCGCGGTGATCCAGCAGCGTTTCGGTGACCAGGTGCGTGGCGAAGTGCTTTCCGACCTGATCGGCAGCACGCTGCGTGAAGCCGTCAACCAGGAAAATCTGCGCCCGATCGCCAACCCGGCCATCGATACCACGGGTCGCCCGGAGAACGGCGAAATCGCCTATACGGCCACCTTTGAAGTGATGCCGGAGTTCCCGGAAATCGACATCGCCAAGCTCGAGATCAGCCGCCCGGTGGCCGAAGTCACCGACGCCGACATCGAAAAGATGATCGAAACCCTGCGCCTGCAGCGCCGCAGCTTCGATCCGGTCGAGCGCGCCTCGGCCGAGGGCGATTTCGTGATGTTCGAATACTCGGCACAGGCTGGCGACTACCGCTTCCCGACGGAAGGTCTGGAGCGTGCTGGCAGCGTGCTGGGCTCGGGCAACCTGTTCAAGGCGCTGGATGACGTCCTCACCGGCCGCAAGGCTGACGAGGAGTTCGATGCTGACGTCGAGTTCCCGGCCGATTTCCGCAACGAAAGCCTGGCCGGCAAGACGGCCCAGTGCCACTTCCAGATCATCAAGGTGCAGGAGCCGAAGCTGCCGGAAGTCGACGGCGACTTCGCCCAGCTGTTCGGCATCACTGATGGCGACCTGGAGAAGTTCCGCAAAGAAGTTCGCGCCAACCTCGAGCGCGAGCTCAAGGCCACCCTGATGGCTCGCCTGAAGTCCGAAGTGGCGGAGAAGCTGGCCAACGCCCATCCGGATCTGGATGTGCCGAACGTGATGGTGCAGTCCGAGGCCCATGCGCTGGCGCAGGGCAGCATTCCGCGTGGTCAGCAGGTGCCGCCGCAGCTGCTCGAAGCCGCCGCCCCGGTCGCCCGCAAGCGTGTCATCGCCGGCCTGCTGATGGGCGAAATTGCCCGCAAGCAGTCGCTGGTCATCGACCGTAGCCGCATCGCCGAGCAGCTGGCCGCCATTGCCTCGACCTACGAGGAGCCGGAGAAGGTTGTTGAACTTTACAACCGTGACCCCCAGTTGATGTCCGGGCTGCAGAATCGCGTCATGGAAGATCAGGTGGCGGAATGGGTGGCTGATCACGCCACGACCACCGTTCAGAACCTGGGCTTCGACGAGGTGATGCGCCCGGTCAGTGCCTGAGGCATCCTTAGGCCCATCAACCGGAGAGCGACAAAGCATGGCCATGGACCCGATCCAGAACCTTAACCTGGTACCGATCGTCGTCGAGCAGACCGCCCGCGGCGAACGTTCGTACGACATCTATTCGCGCCTCCTGAAGGAGCGTGTGATCTTCCTCGTGGGCGAGGTGAACGATCAGGTCGCCAACCTGCTGGTCGCGCAGATGCTGTTCCTTGAGTCGGAGAACCCGGACAAGGACATCCATCTGTACATCAACAGCCCGGGCGGTGCCGTCACCGCCGGGCTGGCGATCTACGACACCATGCAGTTCATCAAGCCCGATGTAAGCACCATGTGCATCGGTCAGGCCTGCAGTGCGGCTTCGCTGCTGCTGATGGCCGGCGCCAAGGGCAAGCGTTATTCGTTGCCCAACTCGCGCGTGATGATCCACCAGCCGTCGGGCGGTGCCCGTGGCCAGGCGACCGACATTGAGATCCAGGCCCAGGAAATCCTGTACCTGCGCCGCCGCCTGAACGACATTTACGTTCAGCATACCGGTCAGCCCCTGGACAAGATCGAGCGGGACATGGAGCGCGACCGCTTCATGAGCGCCGAGGCGGCCAAGGAGTACGGCCTGATCGACCAGGTCCTCGACCGTCGTGCGGTCGAATCGGTGAAATCGGCCTGATTTCAGGCATTTGGTCCCGGGTTTGCAAGTCGTTCCGCGTCTGGCTGCAGACGCGGAACGCTGTGCTATTCTCAAACCGCAATCGATTTACTAGCAGGATCCAGGCATGAGCGACGATCGGCAGGGCCGTTCCAACGACAGCGGCAAGATTCTCTACTGCTCCTTCTGCGGCAAGAGCCAGCATGAAGTGCGCAAGCTGATCGCGGGTCCGTCCGTGTTCATTTGCGACGAATGCGTAGAGTTGTGTAACGACATCATCCGCGAAGAGCTGGAAGAGAAGGCCGCCTCCGGGCGCAGCCAGCTGCCGAAGCCTCGCGAGATCATGGAGACGCTCGACCAGTACGTGGTCGGCCAGACGCGCGCCAAGAAGGCGCTCGCGGTGGCGGTGTACAACCACTACAAGCGCATGGAATCGCGCCAGAAGAGCGACGAAGTCGAGCTCGGCAAGTCCAATATCCTCCTGATCGGCCCGACCGGCTCAGGCAAGACGCTGCTCGCCGAAACGCTGGCGCGTCTGCTCAATGTGCCGTTCACCATTGCCGACGCCACCACGCTGACCGAGGCCGGTTACGTGGGCGAGGACGTGGAAAACATCATTCAGAAGCTGCTGCAGAAGTGCGACTACGACGTCGACAAGGCGCAGTCCGGCATCGTGTACATCGATGAAATCGACAAGATCTCGCGCAAGAGCGAGAACCCGTCGATCACTCGTGACGTGTCCGGTGAAGGTGTGCAGCAGGCGCTGCTCAAGCTCATCGAAGGCACGCTCGCCTCGGTGCCGCCGCAGGGTGGCCGCAAGCATCCGCAGCAGGAGTTCCTGCAGGTCGACACCAAGAACATCCTGTTTATCTGCGGTGGTGCATTCGCGGGCCTGGAGAAGGTGATCCAGCAGCGCTCCGAAACAGTGGGTATTGGCTTCTCTGCCGAGGTCCGCAGCAAGGAGCGCAAGGAAAACCTGGGCAAGCTGCTGGCGGAGGTCGAGCCGTCGGATCTGGTGCGTTACGGCCTGATTCCCGAATTTGTCGGTCGCCTGCCGGTAGTGGCTACGCTCGATGAGCTGGACGAACCTGCATTGGTGAAGATCCTCACCGAGCCCAAGAACGCCGTCACCAAACAGTTCAAGAGGCTGTTCGAGATGGAAGGTGTGGAGCTGGAGTTCCGCCCGGAGGCGTTGCAGGCTATCGCCCGTAAAGCGCTGAAGCGCAAGACCGGTGCCCGTGGCTTGCGCACCATTCTTGAGCAGGTATTGCTGGACACCATGTACGAGCTGCCGTCGCTGGAGCACGTCAGCAAGGTCGTGGTGGATGACGCTGTCATCGAAGGCCAGGCCGAGCCGTATTTGATCTATCGCGGCAACCTCAAGCAGTCGCGTGCGGCGGGCGAGGGTGGCGACGCCGCCTGAGTAGTTCAAGCGCGACAAGTGACTTGAATGGCCCTGGCAGAAATGCCGGGGCCATTTTGTTTGCGTGGTGGTTCATGCACTTGAGTGCACGCCCCCGAGCCACCACTTGACGTACAGATGCACCCGGCGCAGTGTCGGTGCAAAGACGATTTCATCACGAGAGATTCTCTTCGATGGCAAAGACCGCCCCCAATCCTCAAGCCACCGGAGCCGCACTGGATGCCCTGCCAGTGCTGCCGCTGCGTGACGTGGTGGTGTACCCCCACATGGTCATTCCGCTCTTCGTTGGTCGCGACAAGTCCATGCGTGCACTGGAGCGCGCGATGGAGGGCGAGCGCCAGATTCTGCTGGTCGCGCAAAAGAGCCCGGACATCGACGATCCCAAGATCAGCGATCTGCACGAAATCGGCACGCTGGCGGGTGTGCTTCAGCTGCTGAAGTTGCCCGATGGCACTGTAAAGGTGCTGGTCGAAGGCCAGTCGCGCGTGGCGATCGAGAACTACGACGAAGACGGCGGCATGCTGACCGCGACGTCGCGCGTTATTGAGCCTGTCTACAACGCGAAGGAGCGCGAGCTCGATGTAGTGTCGCGCACACTGATTTCGTTGTTCGAGCAGTTGGTAAAGCAGAGCCGCAAACTTCCGCCGGAAGTGTTGGCGACGCTGTCCGGCATTGATGATCCGTCGCGCGTGGCCGACTCCATTGCGGCGCATCTGTCTGTGCGCATGGCCGACAAGCAGAAGGTGCTGGAAACGGCTGAGGTGGGTGAGCGTCTCGAATTGCTGATCGGCCTGGTCGATGGCGAGATGGACCTGCAACAGGTGGAAAAGCGTATCCGCGGCCGAGTGAAGTCGCAGATGGAGAAAAGCCAGCGCGAGTACTACCTCAACGAGCAGATGAAGGCCATCCAGAAGGAGCTCGGCGAGAGCGAGGACGGCCCGAACGAAATCGAGGATCTACAGAAGAAGATCGAAGCGGCTGGCATGCCCAAGCCGGTGCTTGCGAAGGCTCGCCAGGAGTTTGGCAAGCTGCGTCAGATGTCGCCCATGTCCGCCGAGGCCACGGTAGTGCGTAACTACCTCGATTGGCTGGTGGGTGTGCCGTGGAAGAAGAAGAGCAAAGTCCGCAAGGATCTTCAGCTCGCGCAGGAAGTGTTGGATGCCGACCACTTTGGTCTGGAGAAGGTCAAGGAGCGCATCCTTGAGTACTTGGCTGTGCAGCAGCGCGTGAACACCATGCGTGGCCCTATCCTGTGTCTGGTCGGTCCGCCGGGTGTAGGCAAGACCTCGCTCGGGCAGTCGATCGCCAAGGCGACCAATCGCAAATTCGTTCGCATGAGCCTGGGTGGCGTGCGCGATGAGGCGGAGATTCGCGGTCATCGCCGGACCTATATCGGCTCCATGCCGGGCCGTATCGTCCAGAATCTGAATAAGGTAGCCTCGAAGAACCCGCTCTTCGTGCTGGACGAGATCGACAAGATGTCGATGGACTTCCGCGGCGATCCGTCGTCGGCACTCCTTGAAGTGCTCGATCCCGAGCAGAACCACGCATTCAACGATCACTACCTGGAAGTTGACCTGGATCTTTCCGAGGTCATGTGGGTCGCCACGGCGAATTCGTTGAACATTCCCGGTCCGCTGCTGGATCGCATGGAAGTCATTCGCATCCCGGGTTACACCGAGGATGAGAAGCTCAATATCGCTCAGAAGTATCTGCTGCCCAAACAGCTGAAGGCCAATGGCTTGAAGCCGGAAGAGCTGAGCGTGGACGAAAGTGCTGTACGCGACATCGTGCGTTACTACACGCGTGAATCGGGCGTGCGCAACCTCGAGCGCGAAATTTCCAAGATCTGCCGCAAGGTGGTGAAGGAGTTGACGCTGGGGCAGGTCAAGAAGGCGGCTTCGAAGGATGCTGTCAAGAAGTCGGTGGCGGCCGTAAAGACGGCCAAATCCAAGGCTAAGGTGCCTGGTCGCGTGGTGGTGGATTCGGAGAATCTCGAACACTATCTGGGCGTGCGTCGCTTTGACTTCGGTCGCAAGGAATTGCAGAACGAAGTGGGTCTGGTCACAGGCTTGGCCTGGACTCAGGTGGGTGGCGATCTGCTCAGCATCGAAGCGTCGGTGGTTCCCGGCAAGGGTCGTTTGGTGCACACGGGCCAGCTCGGCGACGTTATGAAGGAGTCGATCCAGGCGGCGCTGTCGGTGGTTCGTGCGCGTGCCGAGCGTCTGGGTATCGAAGCGGATTTCCACGAGAAGTACGACATTCACATCCATGTGCCGGAGGGTGCTACGCCCAAGGATGGCCCGAGCGCAGGTATCGCGATGTGTACGGCGCTGGTATCGGCCTTGACCAAGGTGCCGGTGCGTTCCGAGGTTGCCATGACGGGCGAGATCACACTGCGTGGCCGTGTGTTGCCGATCGGTGGTCTCAAGGAGAAGCTGCTGGCGGCTCACCGCGGTGGTATCACGACGGTGATCATTCCTGACGAAAACAAGAAGGATCTGGCTGACATCCCGGAAAACATCACGGCCTCGCTGGATATCCACCCGGTGCGCTGGATCGACGAGGTGCTGGATATCGTGCTGGAGCGTCCGCTGCAGCCGCGTCAGGCGGCTGAGGGCGATAAGCCGAAGGTCGATGCGCCTAGAGAGGAGTCGCAGGACCAGGAGTCCTACACGCGGCCTCACTAAGTTGTGATGGAAGTCAGCGAAAACGGGCGGGTGACCGCCCGTTTTTGTATCTGGATCACATGAGCGAACGTGGTTGTCGCTTAGCGTTTAAGCACGTACTTTGCAAGCATTCGAAATGATGCTGAACCGTGCGAACCCTTGGTATTCCTTGTCATTGCGGACCCTAGGGGCCGCTGGTATAAAGGCGGCACCGCAGCCTGACGCCAAGCAAGGTGCGCAGTGATGCGGGATTGCTTGGTGATGTCCCGGTGCCTAGTCTCGAGGCGACGTTGCCTGGTCCCAGAATGACCACGCGGGCTGCATAACCGTTTAAGGGAGTGTCTCAATGAATAAAACCGATCTGATCAATGCCATCGCCGAGAAGGCTGAACTCACCAAGGCTGACGCCGGCCGTGCTCTCGAAGCGTTCTTCGAGACCGTGCAGAAGGCGCTGAAGAAGGGTGAGGACGTGTCGGTGGTCGGCTTTGGCACCTTCACTGTGCGCAAGCGCGCTGCCCGCACCGGCCGCAATCCGCGCACCAACGAGACGATCAAGATCAAGGCCTCGAAGGTTCCGGCATTCAAGGCTGGCAAGACTCTGAAGGATGCCCTAAACTAAGCGGCTACTTGCTTAGTTTCGGGTGCTTAGCTCAGCGGTAGAGCGTCGCCCTTACAAGGCGAGGGTCGTAGGTTCGATCCCTACAGCACCCACCAGTAACATGCGGAGCGGTAGTTCAGTCGGTTAGAATGCTGGCCTGTCACGCCGGAGGTCGCGGGTTCGAGTCCCGTCCGCTCCGCCACAGTTCGCAAGGGCGCCCGTGTGGCGCCCTTGCCATTTTGGTACCCCGCACTTTGGTGCACCGAACAACGAAAGCCCGGGAACATTTCCATGCTGCAGGCATTGCGTAACAAGCTTCACGGATGGCCTTCCATTGTCATTCTGGGCATTTGCGTTTTCGCTATCTCGTTCTTCGGCATCGAGTCGTACTTTGCCTCGCATACCGACACCTACGTGGCGATGGTCGGCAAGCACGAGATCAGCCAGCGCGACTTCCAGGAACGCATGAACGACGCTCGTCGCGACGCCATGGCGCGGATGGGCGACCAGTTCGATGCTGCTCAGTTCGAGAATCCGGAAACCAAGCGCCAGATCCTGGACCAGCTGATCAACGAACAACTGCTCCGCCAGGCCAATGACGATCTCGGCATGAGGGTGTCCGCTGACGAGCTGCGCGATCGCATCTCTGGCCAGCAGGCGTTCCAGGTCAACGGTCAGTTCGATCCCGCTACGTACCGCGCCATCCTGGCCGCGCAGAACATGACGCCGGCGATGTTTGAGAACAGTCAGCGTACGTCGCTTGAGCCGGGCCTGCTGCCGCGCGCGATCATCGCCAGCACGATCATCACCGACGCCGACATGGATCGCTATCTCGGCCTGCTTTACCAGCGCCGTGACCTGCGTTGGTTTGCCGTGCCGCGCCCGACGCTGACGGACATCGACGTCACGGATGCTCAGCTTGATGCTTATTACAAAGAGCATCAGGGCGACTTCATGAACCCTGAGCAGGTCTCGCTGAAGTACATCGAGGTCAATGGCGCTGATCTGAAGATCGACGCGCAGCCGAGCGAGGACGAGCTGAAGAAGCGCTACGAAGACGAAAAGCAGCGTTTTGTGCAACCGGAGCAGCGACTGGTGTCGCATATCCTCGTCAATGTTCCGAAGAACGCGACGCCGGATCAGCAGAAGGCTGCGCTCGCCAAGGCTGAGAAGATTGCTGGCGAGGCGACGCCGGAGAATTTCGCCAAGCTCGCAGCAGAGGACTCGGAGGATCTGGGTTCCAAGCGTTCGGGTGGTGACCTGGGCTGGCTGGAGAAGGGCGTCACGAATGCGGCGTTCGACTCCGCGCTGTTCTCGCTGCAGAAGGGGCAGATTTCCAAGCCGGTGTTGTCCGACGAGGGCTATCACGTGTTGTGGCTGCGCGACGTGCGTAGCGGCGATGCAAAGCCGTTTGCCGAAGTGCGTGACCAGATCGCCAAGGATTACCTGTCGACTGAGCGTGATCGCCAATACAACGAACTTGCCGGTAAGTTGACCGATCAGACTTATCAGAACCCGTCGACGCTCGATCCTGCTGCTCAGGAGCTGAAGCTGCCGATCAAGACGACCGATCTGTTCTCCCGCAAGGGTGGTGAGGGCATCCTCGCGAACCCGAAGCTGATCCAGGCGGCGTTCTCTGATGACGTGCTCACGCAGGGCAACAATTCGGGGCTGATTGACCTGGGTCAGGATCACGCTCTGGTTGTACGCGTCGACAAGCATGTGCCATCCGCTGCGCGTCCGTTGGCTGAAGTAAAGGACGAGGTGCGCAAGAAGATCCTGGACGAGCGCACGGCTGCCGAAGAGCAGAAGCACGCTGATGCGCTGCTGGCGCGTCTGCAAAAGGGCGATGACATGCAGGCCGTCGCATCCTCTGTCGGCGCATCCGCGCAGACGGTGGCTGATGCTGTGCGCATGCAACAGAGGGTGGCGCCAGAGGTGCTTGGTCAGGCGTTCTTGTTGCCGCATCCCGCAGCCGGTAAGGCACAGTTCGCACGAGTGGCCATGCACGACGGCAACTACGCCCTGGTAGCCGTGGACAAGGTGCAGGAGGGTGACCTCAGCAAGATCACTCCGGATCAGCGCAGCACGCTGCGCGACCAGATGTCTCAGGCTTATGGCATCCTCGCCACGCAGGGTTTTATCGATGCCCTGAAGGCCAAGACGGAAATCAAGATTGCGGCGGATCGCATGTAATCGCAGCTATCAATGATCTGAAAAAGAAGGGCGACCACATGGTCGCCCTTCTTTTTGGATGTCTGTAAGTACGGGACCGCTCCGGCGATACGATCAGCCTGGAGCGCTCACCTTGAGGACTTGCCCTGGTTTGACACCGGGTCCTTGCAAGTGATTCCAGAGTTCCAGCTGCTTGATGTCCACGGAATACCTGCGGGCGATGGACCACAAACTTTCACCGGACTTCACCGTGTGGGTGCGCTTGCTCGATACGTCGGCGTCGTCGTTATCGGCCGCGCTTAGAGCTGCCCCGAGTGGTGGGAGTGTCGCAGTGCCGGGCACACTTTGCGTGGCGTTGCTGCCTTCTGCCAACAGCGAGCTGCGGAATTGCTGGACCTTGTTGCTGGGGAGCAGCAGGTAAGGGGACGCTTTGGTATCCACCACGCCGTTGCGGAAGGCGGCGTTCATGTCTTTCAGCTCGTCCGTCGACATGCCCGCATGGCTGGCGGCCCGGGCAATCGGCATGGAGTTGTCGACGCTCACGGTTACCAGGCGTTGCTCGGAGGGCAGGGTGGGCAGACTTACGTTGAACCGTCCGGGGTCCCGAATGACGCAGGCGATGGCCAACAGCTTGACCAGGTGCTCACGTGTCACCGGCTTGACCGGCATCTTGGGAATCACCGGCTCGTCAGGGGGTGAGCCATGCTGGCTGACGACGCGCTTGATGCCAAACTCGCCTGCGTTGAAGGCGTAGTCAACGAGTCGCCAGTCACCCAGATCGTCGTGGTAGCGACTGAGTAGCGCCATGATAGCGTCGGTGGCTGCAGGGACGTCCATACGGCCATCGAAATTCTTGTCGACACGGATGCCCATGGCATTCGCGGTCTGCGGCATGATTTGCCACATCCCGGCCGGCATGCCCTTGCTGCCTGCGATAGGGCGGTATTGGCTTTCGACCCAGGGAATCAGTGCAAACTCACCTGCCACATGGTGGCGTGCGGCTACTTGCTGGACGTAGGCGATTCGCGGTGCGGCAGCAGCAATCTGGGTTTCGAAGCGATCTGGATTGCTGGTGTAGCGCCGCGCCCAAGTCGTGATGTTCGGGTCGGCATCGCAATCAGCCATAGCGAAACTGCTGCGCAGGTTCTGCCAGATATTGCCATCGTCTGCCGCATTGGCGAGAGAGGTCGCGGGTTCGGCGTGCGATGTCGTTGGGCGTGATGCGTCTTGCTGTGGCGCCGGCAACGGTGTCGGCGGCTGCGCCGGCTTCTGTGCCGGGCCAGAGGCGCACGCAGCCAGGAAGATGGACGTCGCCAGTGGAAGAGGGCGTAAGCGTCGTGTGGTTTTCATCCGGTAAATGCGTCCTTGCTAGCTCGCAATGCGGCGAAACGCGCGACGCGATCGCCATCTACGCCTTGCTGCCGGCTCCAGGCAATCACCGCTTCGCTATCCGTGCGGAGAAACGGGTTGGTAGCCTGCTCCATGAAAAGCGCCACCGGCACGCTGGGCTTGTTGGCCGCGCGTAAAGCGGAAACATCCTGTTGACGAGTGACCAGTGCGGGGTTTGTTGGTTCGATGGTCTGCGCGAAGCGACCATTAGCGGCGGTGTATTCGTGCGCACAACAAACCAGGGTGTTTCCTGGCAACGACGCCAGGCGATCCAGTGATGCCAGCATCTGCGCGGGCGTGCCCTCGAACAACCGCCCGCAGCCCATGCTGAAAAGCGTGTCGCCACAAAGCAGGACGCCCTCACCGGTATAGGCGATATGCGTGGTGGTGTGCCCGGGCACTGCAATGACATGAAAGCTCGCGGCGGGTGTCGCCAGCTGGACTACGTTACCGTCGTCCACGCGATGCGTCGCCCTGGTGATGCGCTCGTCGCGAGGAGCGTAGACAGGCACGTCGTGGCGGGACAACAGTTCGTCCACGCCACCGATATGGTCATGATGATGATGCGTCAGCAGGATGGCGCACAGCCGCAGCTGGCGCTGCGCGAGCGCTTCCTCGACAGGGCTGGCATCGCCCGGGTCGACGACGATGGCGTTTCCTTCCTCGTCGTGGAGCAACCAGATGTAATTGTCGGCAAGCGCCGGTAACGGTACGACGTGCAAGGAGTCGTCCTCCAGGGTTTCGTATCGACTGACGCAGGCCCTCTCCCTGGCTTGCGCGAAGTGGCTGACTATAAAGCCCCCATGGGGCGCGCTCGTTAGTGAGATGTTAACTAGCTGTAGGGGTATTCAGACTTGTGGTGTCAGCCAAGCTCTGGGTGTCGACCAGAGCACGTTGCAGGCGGCCTGCCGCTACACTGTCGCTATTGTGACGACCGGTCGGCCCTTCATGTCTCAGCGTGACCAAGACATCTACAGCAGCGCCCCGTTGCGCCATCTGCTGGCCGAGGAAACGGTCGCCCTGGCTCCAGGGCTGCAGCGATGTAGCGGCCCTCATGCGCTCCTCGTAAGCGCGGCCGCCGACGACGAGCCGCCGGTGTTGCCTCTGCTGGGCAATTGGACGCGTCTGAACGTGGCTTCTCAGCGTTACGGTGGCGACGTGAGGGCTCGGATGGACGAGCCACTCCCCTTTGTTGATGATGCATTCGACCTGGTGTTGCTGCGGCACGCGTTGGAAGTATCCGCAACGCCGCAGGAGATGCTTGAGGAAGCCTCGCGCGTACTGGCGCCGGGCGGGGTGCTTGCGTTGACCGGGCTTCATCCCTTTAGCGCCTGGTTGCCATGGATGATGTGGCGCACTCGCGGAAACGCACCGACGATGCATTCGCCGCTGTTGCTGGAGCGCTGGGTGCGTCGGCGGGAGATGGACATCGAGCGCATCGAGCGTGTCGGGCGTCTCTGGCCAAGTAGTCGCGCGGGCATCGACGTTACCCATGCATTCGGTGGTGGCTACCTTCTGATCGCTCGCAAGCGTCGCCGTATGGCCACGCCTATACGGTTGAAACCCAAGACCCTGCCAGCCACGGTCAACGTGAGTCTGGCGCCGGGTGCCCGGCGCAACGCGGCATCCTGATTTTTCTACGTATCGATGGTGACAATGACTGACGTACAAGCTTTTACCGATGGCGCCTGCCTGGGCAATCCTGGGCCAGGTGGTTGGGCAGCGCTGCTGCGTGCCAAGGGCACCGAGCGCATGCTCTCAGGGGGTGAGCCAGCCACCACCAATAATCGAATGGAGCTGATGGCAGCGATTGCTGCACTTGAGGCGCTGACGCGCCCGTGCACAGTCGCCCTGACCACGGATTCGCGTTACGTCATGCAGGGTATCGAGGAATGGGTGCCCAAATGGCGTGCCAATGGCTGGAAGACAGCCGACAAGAAGCCGGTGAAAAATCAGGATCTGTGGGAGCGCCTCTCGAGTGCAACGCAGATGCATCAGGTGCGCTGGCATTGGGTGCGTGGCCATAACGGCCATGTGGAAAACGAACGTGTGGATGTGGCGGCGCGTGAGCAGGCCGAGCAATTCAGGGGCAAGGCATGAGGCAGATAGTGCTTGATACCGAGACCACCGGTCTCGAAGTCCGTCAGGGCCATCGCCTGATCGAAATCGCGTGTGTGGAGATGATCGAGCGCCGCCCCACCGGGCGTCACTACCAGACCTACCTGAATCCTGATCGCGCCATCGACGAGGGTGCGCGCCAGGTGACAGGCATCGAGGACGAGTTCCTGCTGGACAAGCCGCATTTCGCGGACGTGGTGGAGGAGTTCCTTGCCTTCATCGACGGTGCGGAAGTGATCATCCATAACGCGACGTTCGACGTGGGCTTCATTAATGCCGAGCTGGCGCGGCTAGGTGAATCATTCGGCCGCCTGGAAGACCGTTGTAGCGTGCTCGATACGCTGGTGATGGCGCGCGAGCGCTATCCCGGTCAGCGTAATAGCCTCGATGCGCTCTGCAAGCGCCTGGGTGTCGACAACTCGGCGCGCGATCTGCATGGCGGTCTGATCGATGCGCAGTTGTTGGCGGATGTCTATATCGCGATGACGTCCGGTCAAGTTGTGCTTGACCTGGGTTTTGAAGGTGCGCAGGAGCGCGGTGCTGCCGTCACGCTTGCGCCTGTGGTGCTTGACCGCCGTCCGCGAGTGCTTCGCGCTGATGCCGATGAAAGCGCCGCGCACGAAAAGCGACTCGACTCGCTGGACAAAAGTGCGGGTGGTGCGTCGGTGTGGCGCCGCGAAAGTGCGCCCGTCGTCAATTGAGCTTGGTGGCCCGCCTCAGTTGATGCGGGCCAGGATGGCGGTAACGTTGTCGCTGCCGCCGCCGTCTAGCGCGGCGAGCAGCAGGTGCTCCACGCTTTCCTGAGCGGAGAGATCCTGTCGCGACACGATGCTAGCGATGGCGGCATCGCCTACTTCTTCAGTGAGTCCATCGCTGCAAAGCAGAAAGCACATCCCGTGCTCGAGCTTTCCCCGTGCCATGCCAATGTGTAATTGCTCGGCGGCGGTGATCCCCAATGCCTGGGTGATCACATTGCGATGGGGGTGGCGTGCCGCCTGTGTCGCATCAAGCGTTCCCGCTTCCACGAGCTCCTGCACGAGCGAATGATCGTGACTCACTTGGCGCAACGTCTTTTGCCAGAGATAAACGCGACTGTCGCCAACCCATACGACTTCGTAGCTGTCTGCATGCAGGCGTAATGCGGCGATGGTTGTACCCATCGGGCGGGCATCGCGAAAACCGCGGCTGTGCTGGATCAGGCGTTCGTCGGCTGCGCGCACGGCTTCGACGAGGCTGTGTCCGCGGGTGACAAGATCGGCCACGGCATCACGAACCAATGCAGCAGCTACCTCGCCATGCTGATGGCCGCCCATCCCGTCGGCAACAAGAAACAGGCCAAGCGCGGCATCGGCGTAGTAGGTGTCTTCGTTGCGCGCGCGGCGCAAGCCGACGTGTGTTCCGTGTCCAAACTCGATCATGGGATGCCTGGTGTGGCGACGCGATGCGAGCATGACGGATCGGGGATGAATGCGTAAAGAAGAAATGGACGGGAAGGGGTTTTAATACTGCTTGGGGCTTATCGAGTGGGCTTGCGTTTATCCGTTAACGTCGGAAAAACGGAGCACTTTACTTTGTGGAGTCGGGTGGGATTGTCGGGTCCATCCGTGGACCCGACCCCTTCGCGCTTGTGCGCTACGGGGCCAGCCTGCGGCTGTCCAAAATGGCTCCTGCCATTTTGTCGAACCCGGGTCGGTTCTCACCCAGCCGTCACCACTAGAAAAACAAAACGCCCCCGTGTGGGGGCGTTTGTTTTTTCTGGCGGAGAGGGTGGGATTCGAACCCACGGTACGCTTACACGTACGCCTGATTTCGAGTCAGGTACATTCGACCACTCTGCCACCTCTCCAAAGATGGTGCGTGTGGTCCACGCGAGCCGGTAATTCTATGTGGTGAGGCGGGTGCTGGCAATGGGGGTAAGCAATTTTCTTGCTCCTTTCCGTTTAGCGCAGTGCGGTACCCCAGCGATCGCTGCGTGGCAGGTAGTGGTTATCCGGATCAAGGGACAGGGCGACCCGCGTGGCCCGGCCGGTGATTTCCGTGCGCGGGAAGAAGCCGAAATAGCGCGAATCGGCGCTGTGGTCCCGGTCGTCCCCCAGGAGCAGGTATTGGTTGGCGGGTACGGTGACGGGGCCGAAATCGTTGGTGTGGCCCTGGACGGCGAGCGACCAGCGGACGGCGTGCTGCATGCTGCCAATGCCTTCGACAGCGTAGAGGGCAGGGTCTTCGCGGTCGGCCCAGATGCCCTTGACCTGGATGGGGCGATAGTTCGCAGCCTGGCCGTTCACGTACAAGTGGTTCTGCACCAGTGCGATCTGGTCGCCGGGCACGCCGATGACGCGCTTGACCAGGCGCTCGCCGGCGGCCTTTGAGTCCAGCACGACAATGTCGCCCCGTTGCGGGTCGGCGCGGTGCATGAGCGAGATGTGGGTAAAGGGAAGGCGAAGGTCATAGGCCGCCTTGTCGACCAGGATGCGGTCACCGATTTCGATGGTTGGTTGCATGGAACCTGTCGGAACCACGTTCCAGTCCGCTACGGCGCTCCGAAACACGAACATGCAGAGCATGAACGTCAGGAAGCCTTTGTTGTTCGCCAACAGCCTTGTCAGTCTTTGCATGGGTAGTCTCCGCCATGGGGCCGTACTCAAGTGGACCCTGTGGGGGATGCAAAGTTTCCGTCGGACGAAAAAGAGCAAGAGATGGCACGCGCCAAGGGCTGTAGGCGTGGAGAGTGCGGTTACCCCATCGTGCCGAGGAGAGCCTCATGAACCTGGCGAGCGCTATGTTTCTTGCTGTAGCCATGACCGCGGCGAGGCCCGAAGCGGTCGTGCTGGCGATGTTCGATGCCTTCAATCGGCATGATGCTGATGGGTTGGCACGCCTCTACGCGAATGATGCCCAGCTGGCGTCCTCGGATTTCTGTCATCCCAGGAGCGGGCGAGCGGAGGTGGCAAGGACCTATCGCGAGCTCTTTGCCGAGTTTCCCGATATACACGATGAGATCGAGCAGATAGTCGCGCAGGACGACCGAGTGGCTGTGCGCTTCGTGGCAAGAGGCGGCGAGGGCGCGCGCTCACTGAGTCTGCCCATATCCACGTTCATTGTCGTGAAGCAGGGTGAAATCCATTCTGACATCAGCACGTTTGATACCGGTGGACGGCCCTGTGTGCCCTGATCACACGAGCAAGAAAAAGGGCGGTGTTGCCACCGCCCTTAAAGTCAACGCTTGTGAATAGGCTTAGGCCGCCTTTCGCTTTGCGAGGCGTAGCCAGGTGTCTACGACGGTATCGGGGTTGAGCGATACGGACTCAATGCCCTGATCCATCAGCCACTCCGCCAGATCGGGGTGATCGGACGGGCCCTGGCCGCAAATGCCGACGTACTTGCCCTTTTCGCGAGCCGTCTTGATGGCAAGCGCAAGCAGCTTCTTCACTGCCGGGTCGCGTTCGTCGAACAGGTTGGCGACGATGCTGGAATCGCGATCCAGGCCCAGCGTGAGCTGGGTCAGGTCGTTGGAGCCGATGGAGAAGCCATCGAAGATATCCAGGAACTCGTCAGCCATCAGGGCATTGGACGGCACTTCGCACATCATGATGACCTTGAGGTCGTGCTCGCCCTGCTTGAGGCCGTTCTTGCCCAGTACCTCGATGACCTTGCGGCCTTCACCCAGGGTGCGCACGAACGGGATCATCACCCACACGTTGTCCAGGCCCATCACTTCGCGCACGCGCTTGACGGCTTTGCACTCCAGCCCGAACGACTCGGCGAAGCCCGGGTCGACGTAGCGGCTGGCGCCGCGGTAGCCGATCATCGGGTTTTCTTCATGTGGCTCGTAGCGCGAGCCGCCGATGAGGCCGGCGTATTCGTTCGACTTGAAGTCAGATAGACGCACGATCACCGGCTTCGGATACACCGAAGCCGCAATGGTGGCGATGCCTTCGGCGAGGCGATCAACATAGAACGACACGGGGTCGGCGTAGCCGGCCATGCGCTCGTCGATCTTCCGCTTGGTTTCTGCATCCTGCTTGCCGTATTCCAGCAGCGCCTTCGGATGCACGCCGATGTGGCTGGCAATGATCATTTCCAGACGGGCCAGGCCGATGCCTGCGTTCGGCAGCATGCCGAAGTCGAAGGCGCGCTCGGGGTTGGCCACGTTCATCATGATCTTGAGCGGTGCCTCGGGCATGTCGCCGAGATCAGCGGTCACGCGGTCAAACTTCAGCAGGCCCTCGTAGATCATGCCCGTGTCGCCTTCGGCGCAGGACACGGTGACTTCCGCGCCGTCCGGGATCAGCTCCAGCGCATTGCCCGTGCCCACCACGGCGGGCACGCCCAACTCGCGGGCAATGATCGCAGCGTGGCAGGTACGGCCGCCACGATTGGTGACGATGGCAGCGGCGCGCTTCATCACCGGCTCCCAATCGGGGTCGGTCATGTCAGCGATCAGTACATCACCTGCCTGCACCTTATTCATGTCGGCCAGCGAACGAATCACACGCGCCTTGCCCGAGCCAATCTTCTGACCAATGGCACGACCCTCGGCCAGCACCTTGCCCTTTTCGTTGAGATGGAAACGCTCGAGCTGCGTGGCATGCGCACGCGACTTCACGGTTTCCGGGCGGGCCTGCACGATATAGAGCTTGCCGGTGATCCCGTCTTTCGCCCACTCGATGTCCATCGGGCGGTCGTAATGCTTCTCGATGATCAGCGCCTGCTTGGACAGTTCCTGCACGTCTTCATCGGTGATGCAGAACTTGTTGCGCAGTTCGGCGGGCGTTTCTTCAATGCGCACGCGCTCGCCGGGCTTGTCCGAATACACCATGCGCTGCTGCTTGGCACCGAGGCTGCGTCGCAGCACGGCCGGCTTGCCAGCCTTCAACGTGGGCTTGAACACGTAGAATTCGTCGGGATTCACCGCACCCTGCACGACCATTTCGCCCAGGCCATACGAGCCGGTGACGAACACCACATCGCGGAAGCCCGATTCAGTGTCCAGCGTGAACAGCACGCCGGAGGCGCCCACATCCGAGCGCACCATCAACTGCACGCCGGCGGAAAGGAAGACGTCCTCGTGCTTGAAGCCCTGGTGTACGCGATAGGCGATGGCGCGGTCGTTGTACAGCGAGGCAAAAACCTCCTTCACCTTGTGCAGCACATCGTCGATGCCGACCACGTTGAGGAAGGTTTCCTGCTGGCCGGCGAACGAGGCGTCGGGCAGATCTTCCGCAGTGGCGGAGGAGCGCACGGCTACCGCGATATTCTCGGCGCCGGCATCCTTGCAGAGCTTGGCGTAGGCGTCACGGATGGCCTTGTCCAGATCCGCCGGCAGCGGCGTCTCGGTGACCCATTCGCGGATCTCCTTGCCGGCAGCCGTCAGGGCCATCACGTCATCGACGTCGAGCGAGGCGAGCCGTTCCTGGATGCGCTTGGCTACGCCACTCTTGTCGAGGTATTCCTGGAACGCGTCGGCGGTGGTTGCAAAACCACCCGGCACCGACACGCCGAGCTTGGCGAGATTGCCGATCATCTCGCCGAGCGACGCGTTCTTGCCGCCGACCTTACCCAGGTCGGTCATGCGCAGCGTGTCGAGCCAAAGCACCAGATCGTTCAAGGGAGTCTCCTCGAGAGCTCGTAGGGTTTCAAAGACGGCCGTAGTCCCGTTTCGGCAAGAAATCGGGCTACAAAGAACTGGTATTGTCCGCTGCCAATGGTGCGCAGCACAAGAAGACCATTCGGGTGAAAACAAGCGCCAGCGCAATACCAGTCAGCCGTGAGTCAAGCAAAGACAGGCTTTTCACCTTGCGCTAAGGTGATGGGCAAGAACCACCAGGGACTTTGGATTAGCCATGCAGCGAACCGTTTTTTACATCTCCGATTCCACTGGTATTACGGCGGAAACGATCGGCAACAGTATTTTGGCCCAGTTTGAGGGCGTGCAGTTCGATAAGCACCGTCTGCCGTTCATTGATGACGCCCAGAAAGCCCAGGCGGCGGCGCTGCGCATCAAGACCCGTTATGCGCAAACGGGGGAGCGACCCATCGTGGTCAATACCATGGCCTCGCGCGAGCTGTGCGAGATCGTGGCCGAGAGCGGCGGGCTGATGCTGGACGTATTTGCGCCCTTTATTGGTCCGCTGGAGGATGAGCTGGGGGCCAAGCGTTCCGGTGCGGTAAATCGCTCGCATGGCCTGGTGGACTTCGATAAATACGAGGCCCGTATCAATGCCACGAACTATGCGTTGTCACACGACGACGGTATTGACGTGGACTATGCTCAGGCTGACCTGATCCTGGTGGGGGTGTCGCGCTCGGGCAAGACGCCAACATGTCTCTACATGGCCTTGCATTACGGTGTCAGCGCCGCCAACTACCCGTTGACCGACGACGACCTCGACAAACTTGAACTGCCGGCGCGCTTGCGCCCGTATAAGGATCGGCTGTTTGGTCTCACCATCGACCCCATGCGGTTGGCGCAGATTCGCGAGCAGCGGCGCGCCGGCAGCCGTTATGCGACGCTGGAGCAGTGCCGCTGGGAACTGGCCCAGGCCGAGAAGCTGATGCGTCGCGAAAGCATTCCCAGCCTCAACACCACGCACGTTTCCATCGAAGAGATTGCCAGCAAGATCTTTGACCGCTTCGGTATCGAGCGGACCATGTTCTGAGGAGTTTCTACCGCCCATGAGTGCCGTATTAGACAGTCGCCAAGCCTTGCTGCCGGGACGCTTCGGCTTCCTGATGGGGCTTTACGCCGAGAACTATCATCGGCTGGTGCGGCTGTTTACGCCGCAGGAGCTGCCACCGGGGTTCTATCTATCCAGCGTGGACGATGGCCTTGATGTGCGTTTGCAGGTGCAGGAACGGCACCCGTACACGCTGGAGCTCGAGCTCACCTATAACTTTGTCGATGCGCACACGGGCCAGCCATCGCCCTCGGCCCAGTTGCGCATGTACACGGACGCCCATGTGGCCGAGGCCTTGCATTGCCATCCGGGCCGTCATCTGTGGCAGGTGCTCGGCCCGTTCCCGCCAGCCCATACAGTGCTGCAGCATCGGTTGCGGATGAATGGGTTTCTCTCCCGCTGGCTGGAATACCTGGCGGAGCAGGGCCACTCGAAGGGAACGCTGGAGCGGCTGGAGGATCATCGCTCGCCGGATGAGACTCTGTAGGGCCGCACTCCGCGTGTAAATGCGGAAGTCCGTGGCCGCTACTTTGGGAGTGGCGCGCAGCAAAGGGGCAATATTCGGGCAACAAAAAACCCGCCAATGGCGGGCTCTTCGTAAAGTGGCGGAGCGGACGGGACTCGAACCCGCGACCTCCGGCGTGACAGGCCAGCATTCTAACCGACTGAACTACCGCTCCACATTTTTACTTCTTCCAGTACTACACCAAATAGATTTCATCCTTGACCACTCTTGGGCTACGCCGGAAACCGGTTTGCCGTTAGAGTGGCGTCCCCACGGGGATTCGAACCCCGGTCGCCACCGTGAAAGGGTGATGTCCTAGGCCTCTAGACGATGGGGACGTATCTAATTTTGGTGGAGCCAGGCGGGATCGAACCGCCGACCTCCTGCATGCCATGCAGGCGCTCTCCCAGCTGAGCTATGGCCCCGAAGTGCCTCTGGAAGCCCGAAAGAATAGATAGGGTTTGCGATTTCGTCAAGCATTCGTTGTGAATTTCTTTCAACTTTTTTTCACGAATGAATCACAACAAGCAGTTACGTAAGTTTCGATGTGGCGCCGTCAATGCGGCACATCGCCATCGTGGCGAGCGAATGATCAATGGTGTCACGTAGGGCTGTGCATCTCGTGCTCGATTGTTAGTCTTGCGAGACTCCCTACGGATTTTTCTGATGCACGATTTGCACTTTATCCAGGACCTCGCGACCGTCATGTTGATCGCGGGCCTGACGACGGTGATCTTCCAGCGGCTGCGTCAGCCAGTCGTGCTCGGATACATCATCGCCGGCGTGCTAGTCGGTCCTTATACGTTTCCCGTGGTCTTCATCCACGATGAGCAGACGATCCGGACGCTCTCCGAGCTGGGCATGATCCTGCTGTTGTTTGCCCTGGGGCTGGAATTCAGTCTGAAAAAACTGCGCGAAGTCGGTGGTGCGGCGCTGGTGGCGGCCGTCTGCGAAATCGTATTGATGGTTTGGCTCGGTTACGAGATAGGGCGCTTCTTCGGTTGGACATCCATGGATGCGCTGTTCCTTGGCGCCATGCTGTCCATGTCGTCGACAACCATCATCATGAAGGCGCTGGATGGCCTGAATCTCAAGCGCGAACGCTTTGCGCAGCTGATGTTCGGCATCCTCATCATTGAGGACGTCATCGCCATCGTACTCATGGCTTTGCTGACCGGTATCGCGAGCACGGGTGGCCTGGAGGCAACCGAGGCGGCGGCAGCGGTGGGGCGGCTAACGCTTTTCATGGCCGTGTCGCTGGTGGTCGGGTTGCTGCTGGTGCCTCGCGTGGTCGACTACATCGCGCGCGTGAGTCGCGACGACGTGCTCCTGGTCGCCGTGCTTGGCCTGTGTTTCGGCTTTTGCCTGTTGGTGACCGAGATGGGCTACAGCGTGGCCCTCGGTGCTTTCATGATCGGCGCCATCGTGGGCGAGTCGCAGAGCGTGATGCGGATCGAGCGCATTATC
>NZ_JAELTQ010000130.1 GCF_016428905.1 Dyella sp. ASV24
ACGGCGGCAAGGTGAACCTGGACAAGATCGCCGACGATGTCACCAAGACGTTGCAGGTCGCTCGTCCGGACGCCAAGCTCAAGAGCCGCGACTATGTGGGCTCCGCCGTCGGCGAGGAGCTGCGCAGTGACGGTATCGTCGCCGCCATCGTGGTGGTGCTGGGCATCGGCCTGTACCTCGGCATCCGCTTCGAGTGGCGCTTTGCCGTGGCGGCCATCGCCACCGAGCTCCACGACGCGCTGATCACCGTGGGCATCTTCGCGCTCATGCAGCGCGAGTTCGATTTGACGGTGCTTGCCTCCGTGTTGGCGGTGATCGGTTACTCCATCAATGACAAGGTGGTGGTGTTCGACCGCGTGCGTGAACTGTTCCGTCTGGCCCGTAAGGCCGAGCCGGAGGAGATCCTCAACCGCTCGATCAACAACACGCTGTCGCGAACCATCATCACCGCGCTGTTTACTGGCATCACCATGGCCGCGCTGTACTTCTTTGGTGGTCCGGCAGTGCACGGTTTCGCTATCACCATGCTGATCGGCATCCTGGTGGGTACGCTCTCCTCGATCTTCGTGGCGAGCCCGATCCTGCTGTGGCTGGGCGTGTCCAAGCAGGACCTGATGCCCAAGACCAAGGAAAACCCGGAGCTGGCGCGCCGTCCGTAAGGCGTCCGTCGCTTTGCTGGAAAAGAGAAGGCCCGGGGAAACCCGGGCCTTTTTCATGCGCGAGATGCCCCGCCGCGGAAGGTGGGCTTGTCGAACGTCTCGTGCGCACCCACAGTTTCAGGGTCGCGCAAAGGAGCTCGAGCATGGAATGGAGTGACGTTCGCATCTTTCTTGCCGTGGCGCGCCAGGGATCGCTGGGTGCTGCTGCGCGTTCCCTGCAGCTCAGCCATCCCACGGTTGGGCGGCGGATTCGTGCACTTGAACACGATGTGGGCCAGCCACTGGTTCAACGGCATGACAACGGCATTCTTCTGACGGAGGCCGGTGCGCGCGTGCTTGCGCTGGCGGAAGAGATGGAAGGCGCCGCGATGGCCTTTCAACGCCGACTGGTGGGCGACCACGGTACGCCGGGCCCGCTGCGCATCTCTTCGGCCGACTGGTTTGCGACCTACGTTCTGCCGCCTGTCATCGAAGCATTACAGCGCGAGCACCCCGATGTGGTGCCGGAATTGATGGTGAGTTCGCGGCGCTTCGACGTGTCCCGCCGTGAGGCGGACGTGGTGTTCCGCGTGGTGCCTTTCGATGAGCCCGGTGTCGTGCAATGTCGGCTTCTGCGTATCGAGTACGGTTTGTACGCGCGTAGCGATCAACGGCCTCTTCAGCGCGGCGACGGTCGCGGGACAAATCTCGTTGTCATGGATACGTCCGAACACAGTTATCCGGAAACGGATTGGCTACGTGAGGCGCTTCCGCATGCCCGGCTCGCGGTGGTCACCAACCATCGGGCCTTGCAAGCGCGCCTGTGCCAGCAAGGCATGGGGCTGGCCGTATTGCCGCGTGCGGTTGGCGATGCCACGAGTGGGTTGACCTGTGTGGATCTGGGTGATGCACCGCCTTCGCGATACATCTGGATGGGGTACCACGAGGATCTGCGGAGCATGGGGCGGGTGCGTGCGCTGGCGGATATCGCGGTGCGCCTGCTGGGGTCAGCCGCGGACAGCCTGCCCGAACATTCTTGAAGGGCTGACCCACGTCGGCGTCAGTGTGCGGGAAGCAGCGCGGCGGGCAGTCTGGTGCTCCTTTCTTCAGGAGCTTTCAGGATGTGCAGTGACGATCACGCCGTGTTCTTGTCATCCGGTTCTCGGTCGCGCCGAGCGATCGGGCAAACAGGTTTTCATCGCTTCCAGCTCGGTGGCACGACGATAACGGCGCTGTGTGATGGCCATTTCGCGTTGTCCGTTCAAGAAGTACTGCGTGATGGCGAGATGCCCATGCAGCCCCTGTTGGAGCGCGCCTGTGTGGGTGCTGTCGTCAGCAGTCACGTCAATGCCTTTCTTATCGAGCTTGGCGCGCATCGCATGCTCATCGATGCAGGTGCCGGCGATCTGCAGGACGCGACACTCGGCGATATGTCGGCGCAACTGGTGGCGGCAGGGCTCCGCCCCGAGCAGGTCGATACGGTGTTGGTGACGCATCTTCATCCCGACCACATCGGCGGCCTGACGCGGAACGGCGTAGCCGTGTTTCCTCACGCCGTGATCCACGTGCCGCGCGAGGAGGATGCTTTCTGGTTGGGCGCTGGCAATCCCGAGACGGTGGATGCAAGCGTACGTGCGACGTTCGAGCACGCGCGCCAGATCCTGGCGCCCTATCGGGCAGAAGGACGCTATCGGCTGTTCGATTCCGGAGCGGTATGGAACGGTTGCGTGACGGCGGAGTCCCTGTCCGGCCACACCCGCGGTCACACGGGATATCGGCTGCACACGAAGGAGGGGGACGTCGTTTTCTGTGGCGACTTGTTTCATGTCGCGTCCGTGCAATTGGCCGATCCCGATGTAACGGTCTGTTACGACAGCGAGCCGGCGAAGGCACGAACGACTCGCGCCGCATTTCTGGCCGACGCATGCCGCCGGAGCGATATCGTCGCCGCAGCTCACGCGCCTTTTCCCGGATTGGGTCGGATCGTTGCCGCTGATAACGGTTATGCGTGGCATCCCGTGGCATGAAGTGCAAGGCGAACACGTTTAGTTTGGATGCTCATCGTCACGACGAAGCATCCGTAGCTTCACGGCGCGTCGCCGAGATCAATCCATGGGCCTCGGGCGCGCCGATCACCCAGAAGACGGTGATCGCACAAGCAACAGTGATCGCGGCCAATCCCAGGAGCAACCCATGGAACGCGTCGGCATAGATCAGTTTGATGGTTGCCGTGGGCATCGACTGCAGCAGCTTGGAGGCCGTTCGCAGCTCTCCTGTCGACAGTTGCTGTGAGGCCAGCGCTATCGCCGTGTGCGACAGACCCGGCCGCGTCTGGGACAGTGTGGATTGGATGATCCACGCGAGCATGGCGCCGACACTGGCCAGTGCGATGCCTTCCCCGGCCACGCGCGTGGTGCTGAAGATGCCGGTTGCCATCCCTGCGCGCTCCTTCGGCACCACGCTGACGGCAAGGCCGTCCATCAGCCCCCAGGGAATGCCTGCACCTGATCCAATAAGGAACAACGGCAACAAGATCGAAAGCGCATCGCCTGCAAACGAGGTTTGGGAGAGCCAGACAAGGCCCACGGCGGCGATCACAAAACCGAGCCCGGACAGCAGGCCCGGCGATACGCGATGGGCGAGCCGCGACGCCACCCATGGCATGAACAATAGCGGCGCGGACAGCGCAAGCATGAACAGGCCTGCGCGTATTTCTCCCCAGCCCTCAATGCCAATCAGGCGGAGAGGCAGCAGCACGACAAGCACTATGTAGCAGTAGCAGGTTCCTATCGGCAGCATCTGCACACCGATGAAGCGCGGATAGCGGAATAGCGACAAATCCAGCATGGGGCGGTCGACGCGCGCCTCGATCACGATGAAGGCAAGCAGCAACACGCCAGCCCCGGTCAACAGCGCCACGATCAGCGGGCTGCCCCATCCGGCGATGGGTGCCTGGATGATGCCGAAGGTCAGCAGCGCCAGCATGGCCGTGAAGCAAAGCGTTCCGGGCCAGTCCAATCCCGCTGCGGCGGGATCACGGGTTTCGCGCATGCGGGGCAGGCCGAAGCTCATGGCGACGCTGGCAACGATGGCAATGAAAGCAAAGATCGCGCGCCAACCGAGCCAGCCAATCAACGATCCCGCGATCACGGGACCGAAGGCGAGGCCCAAGCCGAAACTCGTGCCCAGCAGGCCGAAGGCCAGTGTTCGCGCGTGCCCATCGAATTCCTGCGCAAGCGCGGCAGAGCCGCCTGAGAGCGCCGCTGCCGCTGCGATGCCTTGCACGGCGCGTAATACATCCAGCCAGAACACGCTGGGGGCAAGGGCAAGCAGGATTGAGCTGAGCACGAACAACGCCATGCCGGCGATGAATACGCGCTTGCGGCCGTACTGGTCGGCCAATGCGCCGGCCGCCATCAGCAGGCTGCCAAAGCTGAGCATGAAGGCGTTGGTTACCCAAGTGAGGGCGACCGATGTACCGCCCAGTCGACGGGCGATATCAGGCGTTGCGATGGCGCCCCCCGAAAAACTTAGAGGCAGCACGATGGCCGCGAGACAGACCGAGGCCAGCACGAGGTGCTGGCTTCGCCCGGATGGGCAAGGGATGGGGTGTGGGGCGTTCATCGGTGTCCCGGCGTTTTGCGGAGTGAGGGCGAAAGCCATGGGCTTTCGCGGGCCGGGATATGCTATGAACTACCTAATCCATTGATAATTAGCCTGCTTGTCCGTTGATAACGGAATATATGTCTCTAATGGGAGCTCTCTATGGATAGCCTGACGGGCATCGTCGCCTTCGTACGAAGCGCCGAGGCGCTGAGCTTTGCCGGTGCCGCCCGGACGCTGGGCGTGTCGTCGTCGGCTATCGGAAAAAGCATTGCCCGGCTCGAGAAGGCCATGGGCGTGCGCCTGTTTCTGCGCAGTACGCGCAAGGTTCGGCTGACTACGGAAGGGATGGTGTTCTTCGAACGTTGCCGGCGCATTCTCGACGAACTGCAGGATGCCGAAGCGGAGATGACGCACGCCGTGCAGGCACCGAGAGGGCAGTTGCGAGTCAGCGTACCGGCGATTGGCTATCGCTTTCTGCTGCCGCACCTGAAGGCTTTTCGGGATCACTATTCGGAGATCACGCTGGATCTTGATTGCAGTGACCAGCTGGTCGACCTGGTCGAAGCAGGCATCGATGTCGCTATCCGCAGTGGCACGTTGGCCGATTCGCGTCTCGCAGCGCGGCGATTGGGGCCGTTTCGTTTCGTGCTGTGCGCCTCGCCGGCCTATCTTCGCGAACACGGCGCACCACGGTCCGTCGGCGATCTGGAGCAGCACGACTGCATTCGCTACCGCTTCGTCACCACGGGCAAGCTGATGGAGTGGGGTGTCGCCACGGACGTGCCGCTACGACTTCGCGCTTCGCTCGTGTGCAACAACATGGAAGCCGTGTTGGCGGCCACGCTCGATGGGCATGGCCTTGCTTACATGCCCGACTTCCTCGCCCGTGATGCGATCCGTGACGGCGCGTTGCAGACCGTATTGGCTGACCGCATGACTGACCGTGGGCAGTTCTGGGCGGTGTGGCCTTCCGGGCGCACGTTGCTGCCAAGGGTGCGCGTGTTCGTCGACTTCATGGCGACGCGGCTTTTTCCTGGCGACGACGGGACGGCTGCTGCTGCCAGCAGGCCACGTCTGCAACGCAAGCGGCGTTGAGGACTTCTATATGGCCGCGTCAGGCGGTGGTGGCGGACTCGGTGACGGTGTCGATGCTGTTGTCTGCCGGTTCGCTGGTATGCGCAGGCTGCAGCACGTGGTGAGCCAGCCCGTGCAGATCAAGCTGGTCCACGGGGATCGGGCGATAGTCCGGGCCGAACGCGACTTCGCCGAACTTCCAGCCGGCCGGGCGGCGTACCGCGCCCCAGAAGCGCTTCGCCGCATTCCAGTGCAGGCCGACGAGGCCATGATTGTTGTCGTCGTCCACCATCGGATCGCCCACGCCAGTAGGACGTAGCGGCTCGTTGTACAGCGCAGTGCCGAAGATCACATCCCAGATGGAGAACACCTGGCCGAAGTTGCAGTTGTGCAGGTTCGGGCGTGTGGGGTCGACCAGCATGTGATGCAGGCGATGGAACTTCGGCGACACCAATACGCGGTTGAACACCGGGCCGAAAGCGATGCGCACATTGGCATGCGAGAAGTTCTGTACCAGCTCGCCCATCAACACCAACCACGCGAACTGCTCGGGCTCCACACCCATCACGATGCCGACGCAGGCCAGGATCATTGACTGAATGAAACCATCGATAAGGCTGCCGCGATCATTCGTCCAGCAGCTCATCTGGCGCGTACTGTGATGCATGCTGTGCAGCGCCCACCACCAGGGCAGCGCGTGCTGCAGGCGATGCATCCAGTAGTACACCAGGTCGTAGATGACGTAGTAGCAACCGAACAGCAACCATGGATGCTGCTTCAACCACGGCACCCAATGCGTGATGGCGAGCGGCGAGGCGCTGGCGTCACCCGGACCGGTGTCGGGGCCGCCGAAATAGTTGGCGATGGGCGTGAGGATGAGGAAGCTGAAGATCGGGAAGATGCCGACCAGCATCATCACGGTGTACTGAAAGTCGACCTTGGTGAGCTTGCGGTTCTCCCACTTCTCCGCTGGCACGATGCTCTCCAGCGGCCGGAAGATGAGGCCAATCACGCAGAGCTGGAACGCAGCGATGAGCAGTGAGCCGGAGATGTCGTTCGGGTCGCCGGCAAGGCCTTCCAGGTGCAGGAACTGCAACACTGGCAGCACGCCATGGCTGGCGAACCAGCTGACCAGATGGGACCACAGTTCAGACATCATCGACACCTTGCAAGGAAACGTATGCGGTCCTGCAGGTGGGAGAAAGCGTGGGACGCTCTACAGAACCGGGCGGTTTAGGATACCGCCCACATCCGGCGGCATCCAACCGGCAGGATTTTGCGCCGGGTACCTTTCAGTCGGCTGCCTTAGTGACACAACCGTTCGTCGAGTTCGTGCAGGCGTTCGGGCGTGCCCACATCGGTCCATGCGCCGCGATAGTGACTACCGCTGAGTTCCTGGCGGGCGATGGCGCGTTCAAGCAGCGGCCTCAGTTTGAAGCGGGGTGGCTTCTGCTGCGTTCCTGCGTCGTGGATAACGTCCTGCCATCCATCGAGCAGTTCCCGGCGAAATACGCCGATACCGCTATAGGTGAGGCGCGGTGAGCCGCCGTCCTGGATCAGAGCTTGCGCATCGAGTCCGAAGTCGCCGTCGGGGTGATGCGGCGGGTTGTCCACCAGCAGCAGATGCGCCGCGCCGCGCGGCTCGACGGGCAGGGCGGCGAAAGGGGCATCGGTCCACACATCGCCACTGATGACGATGAAGGGCTCGGGGCCGAGCAGGCCCAGCGCATTGAGCATGCCGCCGCCGGTCTCCAGTGGCGTGGGCCCTTCGTAGGCGTAGCGGATGCGCAGTCCCCAGCGCGAGCCGTCACCAAGCACCTCGGGAAACTGGTCAGCGAGATGCGAGGTATTGATCACCACGTAGCGCACATCGATGGCGGCGAGCTTCTCCAGGTGCCATTCGATCAGCGATTTGCCACCCACTTTCAACAAGGGCTTGGGCGTGTGGTTGGTGAGCGGGCGCATGCGCTCGCCCAGACCCGCTGCAAAGATCAGTGCGTGCCTCATGCATTCACCTGCGTCAGGTCGCGTCCTTCGGCGTGGCGCTTCAGCAGTTCGACGAAATCAGCCAGTTCCGGATAACTGCTCGCGACGGAGATGATGTAGTCGTACACGCGCGGTACATCCGCGAGATAACCAGGCTTTCCGTCGCGGTACCACAGCCGGTAAAACTGGCCGAGCACGCGTACATGGCGATGCAGGCCAGTGAGATCGAACCAGCGCAGGAATTGTTTGCGCGTCGTGGTGGCATCGATGACGCCAGCGCGCAGCAGTTTCCAGCGATACAACTCCACCCAGTTTTCCACCCATGGGCGTGGCCATACCGCATACGCATCGCGCAGCAGTGACGCCAGATCGTAGGTGATCGGGCCGGACAGCGCGCCTTGGAAATCGATGACGCCTGGCGTGTTGTCATCCACGATGAGCAGGTTGCGGCTGTGATAGTCGCGATGCACAAAGCATCGTGGCTGCTCCAGCGCGTTGTGAATGATGGTAGTGAAGGCCGCCTCCAGCACGTCCCAGTCGCCACAGCTCGGCGTGTAGCCCAGGTGGCGTTGCAGGAACCACTCCGGCATCACTTCCAGTCCTTTCACCAGCATGGCGTGATCGAACGGCGGCAGGTCGGCATGCTCCACGCGTGTCTGCATGAGCAGCAGCGCATCCATCGCGTCGCTGTAGAGCGGGTCGGCGGTTTCATCGTTCAGCCGAGGCAGGTACAGGCGAGTGCCCAGGTCCTCGATCAACAAGAAGCCCTGATCGAGATCACTCGCATACACCTTCGGTACGTGGATGCCGGCGGAAGCGAGACGTTCGCCGATGCGAACCCACGGTCGCGGGTCTTCCTGCGCGGGCGGCGAATCCATCACGACCCAACTCTTGCCGTTGCGCTCCGCGCGCCAGTAGCTGCGGAAGCTGGCATCCGACGAGGCGGAGGAGAGTTCAAGGGTGGCGTCGCCAAGGGTGGCGCGGGTCCAGGCCAGTCGTGCGGCGGCGCGTTCGGAAGCGGTGGTCATGGCATGCGGCAAAGGGCGTTGCCGTGCAGCTTAGCGGCAGCAGCGCGCGAACTGTAGGCGCGCTGGCTTCCCAAAGGGTGGCCCCTCCCTCCACATCCGCCTCCCCAGACAGGGGGAGAGAGGGGCCATGAAACCGTTATTTACGAGAGGTTGTAAGCCTTCTCTTCGTGCAACGCGAGATCCAGGCCGATCTGCTCCTGCTCGTCATCCACGCGCAGCCCCAGCGTCCAGTCGATCAATTTCAGGATCACCAGGCTGAGCACCGCGCTCCAGATCACCGTGAATCCGACGCCCTTGGCCTGGATCCACAGCTGCCCCCACAACGATTCCACTGTGCCGAAGCCGCCCAGTTTTGGTGAGGCGAGCGGGCCGGTGAGCAGGGCGCCAACAATACCGGCGATAGCGTGCACGCCGAATACGTCGAGCGAGTCGTCATAGCCGAGTTTGTGCTTGAGCCGTGTGGCGCTGAAGAAGCAGATCACGCCGGCGATAAGCCCGAGCACCAGCGCACCACCCGGGCCAGCCGTACCTGCGGCAGGTGTGACCGCGACAAGTCCGGCGACGGCACCGGAAACGATGCCGAGCACGCTGGGGCGACCGTGCACGATCCACTCGACGAACAGCCAGCCCAGGGCAGCCGCTGCGGTGGCCACCTGCGTAGCCAGCATCGCCATGCCCGCACTGCCGTTGGCGGCCACGGCGGAGCCTGCGTTGAAGCCGAACCAGCCCAGCCACAGCAGGCTGGCGCCCATCACGGTGTAACCCAGGTTGTGCGGCGGCATCGGGACATTCGGATAGCCGCGGCGCTTGCCGATCACCAGACACGCCACCAAACCTGCGATACCCGCATTGATGTGCACGACCGTGCCGCCCGCGAAATCGATGACGCCCAGATCGCCAAGGAACGAACCCGGGCCACTCCACACCATGTGCGCCACGGGCAGGTAGACGATGGTCAGCCACAAGCCACTGAACCACAGCAACGCGCTGAACTTCATGCGCTCGGCGAAGGCGCCGATGATCAGCGCTGGCGTGATGATGGCGAAGGTGAGCTGGAACATTATGAACACGCTTTCCGGCACCGTCTGGTAGCGCGAATCCGGCTTCAATCCAGCAAGAAAGCCGCGGTCGAGCCCACCAATGAACGAGTGCAGGTTGGTCACGTGAAGCTGCATGCCCTCGGTGCTGAAGGCCAGCGAGTAGCCGTAAACCATCCATAGCACCGTGACCAGCGCGGTAATGGCGAAGCACTGCATCAACACAGAGAGCAGGTTCTTCGCACGCACCATGCCGCCATAGAACAAGGCCAGGCCAGGGATCGTCATCAGCAACACGAAGGCCGTGGCGGTGAGCATCCATGCGGTGTCGCCGCTGTCGATATGTGCAGATGCGTCGGCCTGCGCCAGCGCGGGGCCAACAATGATCAGTCCGGCCAAGGTCAGCAGGATGCGGACGAGCTTGCCACCGATTCTCCATTCCCTATTTGCGATTCCCCCGAAGTCAGAGCGCATCGACGTCGACCTCCTGCGTGCGAATGCGGATGGCCTGCTCCAGCTCGCTAACGAACACCTTGCCGTCGCCGATCTTGCCGGTGCGTGCGGCGCTGATGATGGCTTCTACCGCCTGGTCGAGCTGCTCGTCGGCCACGGCGACTTCCAGCTTCAGCTTGGGCAGGAAATCCACCACGTACTCCGCCCCTCGATACAGCTCGGTGTGTCCGTGCTGGCGACCGAACCCCTTCACCTCGGTGACGGTCATGCCCGTCACGCCCACCTCTGTCAGCGCCTGGCGGACGTCGTCCAGCGTGAATGGTTTGATGATGGCCGTAATCCACTTCATCCCCAGCGCTCCCCGTGCGGTCGATATGTCGCGGTGCAGCAGGATGCGTGCCACAGGGCTGGATATGCCGTCCGATGGCTCTCCATGCGGCCCCTGTGAAGACAGGAATTCAGCATCTTCAATGGGTTGCAGGTGACACGGGAAACCTTCTCTCGCAGAGACGACGGAGGCGGGGAGGGATGTTTCGAGTGGGCATGCTCGTGATTGCCCGCAAACGGGGCGTCTCGATGCGTGGGAATCCCGCTTTTGGTGCGCCGCGTTGGTTTGACCCTCGGGGCATTAATCAGTACCATTTTGGTACCGATTCCCGCAGTCTCCCTGGCCGATTCCCCATGCTCCGCGTCAGCCGACTCACCGACTACGCCACGGTGGTGATGACCTGCATCGCCGCTCACCCAGACGACGTGCTCAGCACGGCGCAGATCGCCGATGAGGCGCGCCTGGAGCTGCCGACAGTGAGCAAGCTCCTGAAGTCGCTGGGCCACGCCGGGCTGGTGGAGTCCTTTCGCGGTGTCAACGGCGGTTACCGCCTGGCGCGTCCGGCCGCCGAAATCACCCTGGCGCAGATCGTCGAAGCGCTGGAAGGCCCCATCGGCATGACCGAATGCAGCCTTGCCGAAGGCCAGTGCGAACGCGAGTCGCAGTGCGGCGTCCGCGCCAACTGGCAACACGTCAACAGCGTCGTGGACAGCGCCCTGCGCGCCGTCAGCCTGTCCGACATGCTCAAACCACCCAGTCGTCGCATCGATATCCATCCGATCGGATGAACACGACGCAACCCTCGACCGCGCACGACGACACGAAGAACGCCATGACTACCGAAACCACCGAACGCAGTGATCTTTCCGCCACGACACTTCGCGACAACGCCGAAGTGGCCGAAGCGCTGGGGCGTCGCTACGAAGCCGGTTTCACGACGGACATCGAGACGGAGTATTTGCCGGCCGGTCTGTCTGAAGACATCGTGCGTCAGCTTTCCGCGCTCAAGAATGAGCCGGAGTGGATGACCGAGTGGCGTCTGAAGGCGTATCGCCATTGGCTCACCATGCCCACGCCCGATTGGGCCAAGCTCAATCTGTCGCCGATCGATTACCAGTCCATCAGCTATTACGCCGCGCCGAAATCCGGCCCGAAATCGCTGGACGAGGTGGATCCGAAACTGCTGGAAACCTACGACAAGCTCGGCGTGCCGCTGCACGAGCGCGCCAAGCTCGCCGGTGTCGCGGTCGACGCCGTGTTCGATTCGGTGTCGGTGGGTACCACCTTCCGCAAGGAGCTGGCGGAGGCGGGCGTGATCTTCTGCTCCATGAGCGAGGCGATCCGCGAACATCCTGAGCTGGTGCAGCAGTACCTCGGCAGTGTGGTTCCCGTGGGCGACAATTACTTTGCCGCGCTGAACTCCGCCGTGTTCTCCGATGGCTCGTTCGTGTTCATCCCCAAGGGCGTGCGTTGCCCGATGGAGCTGTCCACTTACTTCCGCATCAATGCGATCAACACCGGACAGTTCGAGCGCACATTGATCGTGTGCGAAGACGGCGCGTACGTGTCGTATCTGGAAGGCTGCACCGCGCCCATGCGCGACGAAAACCAGTTGCATGCAGCGGTCGTTGAGCTGGTCGCGCTGGAAAAGGCGCAGATCAAGTATTCGACCGTGCAGAACTGGTATCCGGGCGACGAGAACGGTGTCGGTGGCATCTACAACTTCGTGACCAAGCGCGGCGATTGTCGCGGCAACGATTCCAAGATTTCGTGGACACAGGTGGAAACCGGCTCGGCCATCACCTGGAAGTACCCCAGCTGCGTGCTGCGTGGCGATCGTTCGGTGGGCGAGTTCTATTCGGTTGCACTGACGCACCATCGCCAGCAGGCCGACACCGGCACCAAGATGATCCACATCGGCAAAGGCACCAAGTCGAAGATCGTCTCCAAAGGTATCAGTGCTGGACGCAGCTCCAATAGCTATCGCGGCCTGGTCAAGGTGGAGAAGGGTGCGGAGGGCGCGCGTAATTACACGCAGTGCGACAGCCTGCTGATCGGCAAGAAGTGCGGCGCGCACACCTTCCCGTATATGGAAGTGAAGAACCCCACCGCCATCGTCGAGCACGAGGCCACCACCTCCAAGATTTCCGACGACCAGCTGTTCTACTGCCGTAGTCGCGGCATCGGCGAAGAAGACGCCGTGTCGATGATCGTCGACGGCTTCTGCAAGCAGGTCTTCCGCGAACTGCCGATGGAGTTTGCGGTGGAAGCGAAGAAGCTGCTCGAAGTGTCGCTGGAAGGTGCAGTGGGATGAGCGCCGTGCGGTCATCGCATTGGGACGTGCTCTACAGCGAGAAAGGCGAGGCGCAGACCAGTTGGTTTCGCCCGCATCTCGACGAGTCGTTGCGCCTCATCGATGGATTGGAACTGCCGCGTCAGGCGCCCATGCTGGATGTGGGCGGCGGTCGTTCGACGCTGGTCGAAGATCTGCTCCAGCGTGGTTTCACCGACATCGGTGTGATGGATCTTTCCGCCGTTGCGCTGGACGAAACGAAACAACGCCTGGGCGCGTGCGCTGACCACGTACACTGGCTGGTTGGCGATATCACCGATGCCGAGCTGCCGTCGGGGTATTACGCGCTCTGGCACGACCGCGCAGTGTTTCACTTCCTTGCCGATATCGGTGACCGCGCGCGTTACGCCGCCGCCATGGCGCATGCAGTGCGTCCTGGTGGCTATGCCGTCATTGGTACCTTTGCAACCGATGGCCCGGAACACTGCAGCGGCCTGCCCGTAGCGCGTTACGACGCGTCGTCGCTCGCGTCCGAGTTTGCACCTGAATTTGAACCCGTTGCCCACAGCCGCGATATGCACCGCACGCCGTCCGGCAACGAACAAGCTTTCACTTACGTCGTGCTTCGTCGCCGTAGCGACGTGAGCAACGCCTGATACTACCGAGTAGCCAACATGCTGAAGATCGAGAACCTGCACGCCCGCGTCGAGGGCAAGGACATCCTCAAGGGCCTCACGCTCACCGTGAACCCGGGTGAGGTGCACGCGATCATGGGGCCCAACGGCGCCGGCAAGTCCACCCTGGGCAACGTGCTGTCCGGTCGTGACGGTTACGAAGTGACCGAAGGCACAGTGACCTTCAATGGTGTCGACCTGCTGGCCTTGGAGCCGGAAGCGCGTGCCGCCGCCGGCGTGTTCCTGGCCTTCCAGTATCCGGTGGAAATCCCCGGTGTGAACAACACCTATTTCCTGCGCGCCGCGCTCAATGCGCAGCGCAAGCAGCGTGGCGAGAAGGAACTGGATTCCATGCAGTTCCTCAAGCTGGTGCGCGAGAAGCTGAAGATCATGCAGATCTCCGACGAACTGCTGCACCGCGCGGTGAACGAAGGTTTCTCCGGCGGCGAGAAGAAGCGCAACGAGATTTTCCAGATGGCCGTGCTCGAGCCGAAGCTGGCGATCCTCGACGAAACCGATTCCGGCCTGGACATTGACGCGCTCAAGCAGGTCGCCCAGGGCGTGAACGCGCTGCGTTCGGCCGAGCGCGGTTTTCTCGTGATCACCCACTACCAGCGCTTGCTCGACTACATCGAGCCGGATTTTGTGCACGTGCTGGCTGACGGCCGCATTGTGCAGAGCGGCGACAAGACGCTGGCGCTGAAGCTGGAAGAGCAGGGCTATGCCTGGGTGAACGACAAGGATCCCGCACTGACCGGAGCCTCGGCATGAGCGAGCCGCAGCGCACGCCCTTCGTCGACTCGCTGCTGGAAGCTGCCGCGCAGGCACGCCTGCCGGGCAGCGGTATCGGCTGGCTGGATGCCGCGCGTCGCGAGAATCTCGAGGCGTTCGCTGCTGGTGGCCTGCCGGACACCCGCATGGAGGCCTGGAAGTACACCGCACTCCGTGCGCTGGGGCAGCGCCGGTTTGCACCGGGCGATGCACAGGCAGCCACGCGATCCATCGACGTGAGTCAATTTGACTTGCCGGGCGTTGACGGCCCCTCGCTGGTCTTCGTCAATGGCGTGTTCCGCAAGGATCTGTCGCACGTCGATCAACTGCCGGAAGGCTTGAGCCTGCAGCCGCTGTCGCAGGCACTGCTCGGGGATATCGAGCCGCTGCGTTTCGCCTTGTCACGCCATTATCGCGAGGGCGGTGACGTCTTCGCACGCCTCAATGCGGCGTTGGCTGGCGACGGCGTGGTGTTGCGCGTCGCTGCCGGAGCTCAGGTGAAGCAGGCCGTGCGTCTGTTGTTCATCGGTGCACCGGCTGAAGGGCCGCTGGCATGGCATGTTCGTCATGTGATCGAACTGGGTGATGGCGCGGAGCTCTCGCTGGTCGAACAGCACGTGTCGTCCGGTGCGCAGCAAGACCTGGGTACGCAGGTGGCCGATGTGGTGCTGCGCCAAGGCGCGAAGCTGCGTCAGGTGACCCTGCAGAAAGCATCGGAAGGCAGCACCCTGGTGCGTCACGACAGTGTTCATCTCGATGCAGACGCACACGCTGAGCTGTACGTGATGGAGCTTGGCGGTTCGCTGGTGCGTCATGACCTGCATGCGGTGCTGGCGGGCGATAAGTCGCGACTGGATACGCGTGGCGTCTTCACGCTGCGTGGGCGGCAGCACATCGACACCCAGATGTCGATCCGCCACCAGGCGCTGAATACGGCGTCCGAGTCGGTGTGGCGTGGCGTGGCGGACGAGCGTTCGCGTGGCGTGTTCCGCGGTGCCATCGTGGTGGCCGAGGGTGCGGATGGCAGCGATGCCAGCCTCAGCAGCAAGAATCTCTTGTTGTCTGGCCAGGCCGAGATCGATACCAAGCCCGAGTTGGAAATCTACGCGGATGAAGTGAAGGCTGCGCACGGTGCCACCGTGGGCCAGCTCGATGAGCGTTCGCTGTTCTACCTGCGCTCGCGTGGCATTCCGTTGGCCGAAGCACGCGCCATGCTCACGGCAGCGTTCTGCCGCGCCGTGTTTGACGGGCTGGCGGACGATGGGCTGCGCGAACACATCAACACCCAGCTGATGGCACACCTGCCCTCCGCCTGAGTGGCGACCGACGGCATCTTGGCGAAAGGATCACGATGAACGCACAGACCCGACCGAGCCCCACCGTTTTCGACGTACAGCGCGTCCGCGCTGACTTTCCGCTGCTGTCACGCACCGTGCATGACAAGCCGTTGATCTATTTCGACAACGCCAACACCAGCCAGAAGCCGGTGAGCGTCATCGAAGCGGTGGATCAGCACTACCGCCTGCGCAATGCCAACGTGTCGCGCGCCGTGCACTTGCTCGGCGAGGAAGCCACCGCCGCTTACGAAGGTTCACGCGACAAGCTGGCGCGTTTCGTCAACGCGACGTCGCGC
>NZ_JAELTQ010000131.1 GCF_016428905.1 Dyella sp. ASV24
CTACCGCGCCCTGCGCGAGGGCGACACGTGCGCGGTAATCGCTGTCGTCGATGCACGCGAGCACGTCGCCGGCGTTGACGTCCTGATTGTCCTGCACCCGCACCTCGGCCAGATAACCACTCACGCGCGGGCTGACGGTGACGATGTCGGCACGTACATAGGCGTCGTCCGTGCTTTCCCGATAACGCGCCACTAGACACCAGTAAGTGAGGCCACCCATCAGCAGCGCGATACCAGCCAGTGCGCCACCGAGTGCACGTGGGCTGCGTTGGGCCCATGCGCCGGCATCCCGGATGGCGGTGAAACGGTTCTGTCGATTCAACATGAGGGTTCTCGCGTATCAGGGAGCGGATCCGGCGGCACCGGAACGTGGAGATGTGGTTGGGGATGAGGCGTCAGCGGTCTGCCAGCCACCACCCAGTGCGCGGAACAGACCGATCTGCGCCACGGCGACGTTCGCGTCAGATGCCGTTGCGGCCAATCGCGCGGCGACGTTGCTGCGCTCGGCGTCGAGTACGTCCAGCGCATCGACCGCGCCCAAGGATTGCCCACGCAGCGCGAGCGTCAGCGCTTCGCCAGTCTGGGCGCTGGCATGCTGCAGTGCTTCGCGCCGGCGCTGTGCGGCGGCATAGCTGTTTAGCGCGGTGCGTACACTGGCGAGTGCGCGCAGGATGCTCTGGTCGAACTCGGCCAGCGCCGCGCGTTGATCGGCGCGCGATGCCGCTATCCGCGCACGGGCGACGGCGACGTTGGGGAAACGCCACGACAACAGCGGCCCGATGCGCCACACCGTCGATGCGCGGGCATCCAGTTCGCTCACGTGGCTGGCGGAACTCAGCACGCCAGCGCCGATGGATACCGAGGGATACAGCTCTGCCGTCGCGACGTCGATGCCTGCCGTGCTGGCGCGCAGGTGTTGATCCGCCGCGCGCACATCGGGACGTCGCTTCAGTAGATCGCCCACGTCCCCGACCGGCAACGCTGCCGACAGCTGAGGTACGGCGTGGCAGTCGGTGGCGGCGGCAGGCACGGCATCCACGGGCTTGCCGAGTAACACGGCGAGTTCTTCGATCGCGTTGTCATGCGCGGCCTGCAGGTCGGGCAAGGCGGCGGTGGCTTCGTCGACAAGACCTTGCGTGCGCACCACGTCCAGGCGATTGCCCGCGCCTGCCGCCCATCGCTTGCGTTGCACGGCGAGGCTCTGATCGAGCAGCTCGATCGAGCGGCGTGCATCGATCACGCGTGCCGCATAGCCACAGATGTCCACATAGGCACGTGCGGTCTCCACCGCCACGTCGATGCGTACGCCATCGGCGCGCGCCTGCACTTCGCCAGCCTGCGCGCGCGCCTGACGCACCGAGGCGCCCAGCCGACCGTTGAGGTCGGTGTCCCACGAAAAATCCAGACCAGCGTCGTATCGCATGCCCGTGCGCACGGGCGTGTCATCCAGCGCCGCGGCAAGCTGATCGGTGGCCGTGCTGCCATAGCCCGCGCCTGCCGAGAGCTGTGTCGAAGGCAGGCGCTGGCGCCGGCGCACATCCAGCACGCTGCGCGCCTGCGCCACCCGTGCGCTGGCGGCCTCCACGTCCAGGTTGTCACGTAGTGCCTGCTGTACCAGTTCGCCCAGCAGGGGATCGTCGTAAAGCGTCCACCACGATGCCCAGGCGGGTGTCGATGACATGCCGGGCTGGTCATGTCGCAACAAGTTCTGGTCCGGCGTGATGGGAACGCGCGCGGGTGCTACCGCAGTAGGTGACACGCAGGCGCTCAGCGGGAGCAGCACGGCGGCCAGTAAAGGAAATCGGCGCAGCATCGGGAGTCACTCAATGAGATCGACTCTCATTTGGCCACGGCCGCGGGTTGTCATCCATGCTAGATCGAGACGACAATCGTCGAGAAATGGACAGGCAGCGCACCCTCGACGATTGCGAAGCCAGCGAGCGCCCTGTGGCGGCGCTCGCCACTGACTACGCGCACGGGGCAGAAGTGCTTCCGCACAGTCATCGCCGCGCGCAACTGATCCACAGCGTCACCGGTGCGATGACCGTGACCAGCGCGGAGGGTCGCTGGGTGGTGCCGGCGGGCAAGGCGTTATGGATGCCTGCCGGCATGGCGCATCAGATACGCATGGCCGGTGACGTGCGTATGCGCACAGTGTTCGTTCGGCCCGACGCGCGCGACGGCCTGCCACAACACTGCGAAGTGATCGAGGTATCGGCGCTGCTGCGCGAAGCCATCATCGCCGCCATGGCGATTCCGCTGGATTACGAGGAAAGCGGCCGCCACCACCGCGTGATGGAACTTATCCTGGACGAGCTGGAACACGCGCCACGCCTGGCCATGCACGTGCCTTTCCCAAATGAGCCACGCCTGATGCAGATCTGCCAGCGCCTGTTGGCCGAACCGGCATCGGCACCCTCGCTGGATGAACTGGCCGCACGCATCCATGTCAGCGGCCGCACGCTGGCCCGTATGTTCGAGCGGGAACTGGGCATGTCGGTCAGCGCGTGGCGTCGCCGTATGTGCATTGTGCTGAGTCTGCCGCGTATGGCTGCGGGCGCATCGTTGGGACAGATCGCGCTGGAGTTCGGCTACGACAGCTCCAGCGCGTTCACCGCCATGTTCAAACGCGAAGTAGGCGTGGCACCCACCGCGTATCTGGCACAGCACGTTTAGGGCGTCAGCGGGGTTGACTGCATCGTCGGGCAGGGCGGGCGCGTCACCCCTGGATTTGATTTAGACGTCTTATCGGCCGTAAAAAATTGCCGCGAAGGGGGTAGGCGGCACACTCTTCAGTCTGTCAAAAGGCGCTGCTAGCTTATGCGGTGACCAAGTTGCGCTTTCGGGGAACAGATGGACCTACAGGCAGCGGTAGCGATGGACGGCGCCCAGGCAACGGCAGAGCGGCAAGCCGCTCGACGTGTCCCCATCGACCAGAGGGCCAACGGTGCGCTCCTGGGACTGGTCATCACAGCCGTACTGGTGCAGCTCATCGCATGGCCCTTCCTGTTACAGCACTGGGGCTCATCTGCGTTGTGGATAGCGGTGCCGCTCGTGGTGCTGACACCAATGCACTGGGGACTGATTCACGAATCCATCCACGGACATCTGTTTCCCAAGCGCCAGCTCAATGAATGGTTTGGACGGTCCCTGGCCATCGCCTTCGTTTTGCCGTTCGATGCCGTGCGCTTCGGACACCTGATGCATCACCGCTTTACGCGCGAATCCTTCGACCGTCCGGATGTGCATGACGGCGCAACACATCCCGTGCTTGCTCGCGTGGGCTATTACGCGCATCTGCTGGGCGGTCTCTACGTGGCGGAATGCCTCGTACCGTTGCTTACGTTTCTACCAACGGCCTGGGTACGCCGGCTCGTCGCACACAAGCTTCGCAGCGACGAGCCGATAGGCCAGGACGTCCAGCGCCTGTTTGTTGCCTTTGCCGGAAACAAAGACAGGCGCACCTACATGCGGCGCGACTGGATCCTTTCCGTCGCACTCTACGCCGGCGCCTTCTATCTCTACGGCCGGTGGTGGCCCGTGCTTGCTGTCACCATGTTCTTGCGTGGACTATGGCTGTCACTGGCGGACAACCTTCCACACTACGATGTCCTGCTCAACGAGCAGGCGCGAGCCCGTAACTTTCGCGTACCGGTCATCTGGCGTCCCGTGTTGATGAACCATCATCTCCACCGTTTGCATCACCAGCATCCAACACTGCCGTGGACAGCGCTTCCTGAGCTTGCACGCGTCAACGCCACCACTTCAGATACCGACGCGAGCTACTTCGTGGCAGCACTTCGCCAGCTTCGCGGGTTTGGCAAAATCCGTTAGCGAGTTGATGCCAGTTCCACGTCAAATACCTCGGCGCGGAATGCGGAGCGCTATCGGCATGTGTTGATGTGGGCGGCTGCAGGTGGTATCACCCTGCGTGCTGCAGTCCTTCCTTCGCGCCGGCAAACCGGCAGGTGGAATCATGAAAGAACCCTTCGATCTGGCACTCGGCTACCTGCAATGGCAGGGTTCTAGCCGGAGTACGAACATCTTGCGTGGCGCGAAAGCCGTGGCGGAGGTCTGTTCGCGATTCGCCCCGCTCGCGTCCCTGCGTGAAAGCGACAAGTCTGGCGACGATTACGGCATTCATCATTGGAACGCCATCCATGATCAGTTCTGCCAAGCCCAGCGCGTGCTTGCTGAGCATCGGCCCCGTCGCCTTCTGACAGCGGGCGGTGATTGCGCGGTAGACATCGCTGCCATCGATTATCTCCATGGCGTCTATCCGGATATGCAAGTCATCTGGATCGACGCGCACATGGATGCCAATACGCCTGAAACAACGCCAAGCGGCTATTTTCATGGCATGCCGGTCAGCGCCATCATGGGCTTTGCGCCCGCGGCTATGCGTCGTTTACAAGGCAAGCCGATCGCGCCAGAGCGATTCAGGTACTACGGCGTCCGTGTCGGGGATACCGGAGATAAGGCTTTTGGCTCGGCTCTCGGCTTGCGGACCCTGGAGGCGAACCATGTATTCAGCGGTCCCGTGCATATTCACTTCGACCTCGACGTGCTCGACCCCATCGAGTTTCCTTACCTTTCCTATTGCGAACCCGATGGTGTCTCGATAGCTGAAGCGCTTGCGTTGGTCCGACGCATCGCGGCGCAGGCGGATCTCGTCGGTTTGACCATTACGGAATTCGCTCCGGCGAATGTGGGTGAGGCGGAGCGCGGCTCCGTCGTCATCGAGAAGATCTGTCAGGCTGCGTCGGGCAACGATGCGACGTTGGATTCGTTAAAAAAAGCCCCAGCAAGATCTGGGGCGTAAAGAAGGTCTACGCGGATGCTTTGCACCCATGGCGCGCTTTCAAATTAATTACTCACGATATCCAGCGATGGCGTCAACGTGAGCGCCATGGGTGTCTCTAAAAAGCAGCCGCCCTGTTTGAGCGGACCGCCGAACCCAATAAGTCCCGGCTGTATGCCGACGCCGACACTTACGCCCATGCACGAAAATACACCCGTATGGTAGAAGGCAATCCCTTCCACAACCGCTGAATAGGTGCCTTGCGACAACGTATGCAGTCGCCAGGGGAAATTCGATGGAATGAGCTCGTTGCATAGCTGGGAACCCGTCGCGGTCATCGACGTGATGCTCGCGACCCCGCCAACGACGCTGCCAGCCATGCTCACCGTGCACGAATACTCCGTGAGCGATCCATTGGTTACTACGCCGAGGGTAACTGGCGTTCCGTTATCAATCGGATTGTCCGTGTCGGACTGATTGTCCGGAAAAAACGTCGTAGGTGAGAAGGAGGCATTTTTATATGCCCCAAAGGTCAACGAGCCATGGATGGAGAAGCTTCCGTTCTCGCTACCGTTGACCGTGAAGTGATTAGCAAGCGCCGTACTCATGAATCCGACACTGGCGGCCGTCAGTGCAGCGCCTGCTACGATTTTCGAGAGTCTCATGTGACACGTCCTCGTGTTTGGTTGTCATGTTTGACTGAGTGCATCCCTATCACAACGCTTCGACGCGAACGCGAGAAAGTCGCGTCCGGTCCCGTCAAATTTGGCACGACATAAAACGCATCCGCACGTTGCTACGCAGCACGATGCGTCATGCCAGTCGTTCATGCGTGTAACCCTGAGGTCGCGGTGCTTATCTGTTCTTCTGTGCGACACGTTCATTCACGAAATTTGCACGTGCACGGGAAGTGATTTGCTGCCTTCAGCAACCATCGGTTGAACGTGAGATGGCCTCCCACTGATTGAGCTCGGCAGTCAGCTGGGACAGCTTCTGCCTCACCAGCTCAAGTGCATCACTGCCCAGCAATAGGTGGGCGGGTGGCGAGTCGTGCGTGATCAGCTCAAGCATGACTTGCGCAGCTTTTGAGGGATCGCCAAGCTGCTTTCCGCTTTTTTGCTGACGGGCCTCCCGAATGGGATCGAACAGTTCGTCGTAGTCAGGGATGGAGCGGGGCGTCCTGACCATGGACCGGCCTGCCCAGTCGGTGCGGAATGAGCCAGGAGCTATCGCGGTTATGGCGATACCCAATGGCTGAACTTCTTTGGCGAGGGTTTCTGAAATGCCTTCCAGCGCGAACTTGCTGCCGCAGTAGTAGGCAATGCCGGGCATGGTGATATAGCCACCCATCGACGTGATATTGAGGATATGTCCCTTGCGTCGGCGACGCATATAGGGGAGCACAGCCTTCATCATGGCGACGGCGCCGAACACGTTCACATCGAACTGTCGGCGCATTTCCGCCAGGGGCGACTCTTCCAGAATGCCTTCGTGGCCATAGCCCGCGCTGTTGACCAAGGCGTCAATCGGACCCACCGTCTCTTCGACGTCGGCAACGATTTCGTCGATGGCATCAAAGTCAGTGACATCGAGTATGCGGCCCACGGCCGTGCCGGAGGCCAGCGCCTGAAACTCGTGCAGGGCCTGTTGGGTTCGTACGGTGCCAACCACGCGATGACCTTTGGCGAGTGCCTCTTGAGCCAAGGCTCTGCCAAACCCGCTGCTGGTTCCGGTGATCAGTAAGGTCTTGCTTGGCGACATGGGCGTGCCTTCGAGTGCGTGAAAGAAGCTTGCACGATAGGCTGCGTTGGGCTCACTCTAAACGCCTGATGTTCTCCTTTTCTTGCCTATTTCTATGAAGCACTCCCTCCCCGTGAAGCCGGTCGAGCCGGGCCGGATGGACGGTGCCGAGCGCATGGCGACCTTGGCGCGGGGGCTGGCGCCTCAGGAGGGCTACAACCTCACGGGATTGCCAGGGGTGCGCATCCTGCGCTCAGACCGCGTGTTGTCGCGTACACCGGTCCTGTATGACCCCGGGATCGTGATCGTGTGCCAGGGTCGGAAGCGTGGCTATTTTGGCAATCAGGTCTATGTGTACGACGAGCAGCATTACCTGGCGGTTGCCGTGCCTGTTCCGTTCACCATGGAGTCGGATGGCACGCCCGCACATCCGCTTTTAGCCATCTATATGCATCTCGATTTTCAGATGGCTGCCGATCTGATGATACAGATCGAACGTCATCGTTCGCCGGTAGCCGATGAGGCGCCGCTCAGCATGATGTCGAGTCCCATGGGCGCGACGCTGCGAACATCGGTTGTGCGCTTTCTGGAGGCTATGAGTCAGCCACTGGAGGCAGCGGTGCTTGGTCCGGATCTTCTGCGCGAGATCTACTTTCGCGTGCTTACCGGCCCGCAAGGAGCGGCGCTACGTGCTGCGCTGGGCATGCGCGGACAGTTCGGGAAGATAGGCAAGGCACTTCGCCACATCCACGGCGCCTATGCCCAGCCGATCAACCTCGCGCAATTGGCTAAAGAAGCGGATATGAGCGTGCCTACGTTCCATAGTCATTTCAGAGCAGTAACCCAGACCTCGCCGATGCAGTACCTCAAGTCGACTCGGCTGCATCAGGCCCGGCTATTGATGGTTCGCCAGGGGATGACTGCGGAGGCCGCCAGCTACGCCGTAGGCTATGCAAGCGCATCGCAGTTCAACCGAGAGTTCAAACGACTCTTCGGTCTGCCGCCTCTGGCGGAGGTGCGGCGCATGCGGGCGGACTTTGCGATACCGCCTGCGCAAGCGGCTTCAGAATTCGTTTCTTCACACTGAAGTCATCCTTCGCACGTGCTTTGATCGCGGATAGCGGGGAACCGAGCTGAACCGATGTGTGGCGGGCGAAATCACTTGCGATAACTGCATGTTTTTGCGTCGATAAATGGACGTCCATGTCGTGGAATTGGCGCTTTTGTTGACGCGTGGAATCACGGGTCGTCGATTGCACACGTGTTGAGCAGCGCCCATCGGTATCGATACATCGGCGATAAGCCCGCGTGGTGCTGTTTTGTCGTGCATTACGTTTCTTTACTCAACAAGGCTGGGCTTATCCCGGGCCTTGGCCGACATCTTGCTGGTGATGGATCTGCTTGATCCCGACCCGGGCTCTTATGCGTTGCTCACCTGATCCAGTGTTTCAGGCGGTGCGATCCTGCTAAGTCCGGCGGTACGGCGACTATCCAATTTCCGGCGGAGCACCTATGACAATCGGCGGCATTTCAAACAACAACTACTGGCTCAATCCATTGACCCAGTCCAGCAGCACCAGCCAAGCCGGTGCAGCCGGCAGCGCCGGTCAGACCAGCGGGAGCACTTCGTCCAGCAATGGTTTGTTCGGTGCAATCTTTCAGGCGCTGTCGCAACTTGGCGGGATCAGCGCCACGAGCTCGCCCAGCACGGCGACAACGTCCGGCGGAGCGAATACCAGCACCGCATCAGGGACTACGTCTTCCGCACAAGATCCTTCACAGGCCATGTCAGCCTTCATGCAGAGCCTGATGGCTGCGCTACAGGCACAGAATGCACAGGGTGCGGGCTCCACGGCATCGGATGGTACGGCTGCTACCGCGACGAGCAGCGCTGTTGCCGCAACCACGGCTGCCACACCTGCCGTGGGCGCGAACACCGAGACCGGCTCAGCGGGTCTGCACCATGGCGGTGGCCATCATCACGGCGGCCATATGCAGGCCGATATGCAGAGCCTGATCAGTCAGCTCTCGTCCACCAGCGCCAACTCGAGCTCAACTACCAGCGGCGCTTCCAGCAGCACGCTGGATTCGTTGCAGCAGAACTTCCAGAACCTTGTAAGTTCCCTAGGCGGTTCTAGCAGCAGCGCATCGCTGCCGAATTTCCTGCAGACGCTTTCGAGCGGGTTGGGCAATCCATCCGCTTCTGGTTCGATAGTCAGCACACAGGCCTAAGCCTTTACCTCATGGCTTCACCTTCTCCCCATGGGGGGGGAAGGTGAGGCGTGGCGCGGCAATCAAGTGTTCGCCGCAAGCCGTCTTTCCAGTCAAACCGTTGGGTGACGTATCCGCTTACGGACCAGGCCGCCAGCCTCGTCACAACATCAGAAACGATCCGTGCTCGCCAGATAACGCCATTGACCCGGTGGCAGTCGGGACATGGGGACGCGACCGATACGGATGCGCTTGATCGCGAGCACCTTCAACCCCACCGCGTTGCACATGCGCTCGACCTTCGTGGGTGCGATCCGCTTCAAGGCAAAGCGCAGATGGTTTTCGTTCTGCCAGCTCACCTTGATCGGCGGCAGCGCATAGTTGTCGAAGCTGAGCCCGTGATTGAGCAGTGCGAGTCCGTTGGGAGCGAGCTTGCCGGTGACTTCGACCACAAGCTCCTGCTCGATGCGGTCGAAATCCTCTTCCAGGCGACGCTTCACCCGCCAGTCCTGAGTGAATACCACCAAACCCTCGGCTTGGTCGGGCAGGGGCAGCGGCGATTCCAGGCGAGCAAAGTGACGTTTCAGCACACGCACGCCGGACATGTCATCAGCCGCATGACTCTCCACACGAATCAGTGCCCGAGCCTCGTCGATGGTGATACCCGGAGGCTTGTGCAGCACCAGCGTGGCCGGTTCGGTGGGCTCCAGCCGGGCGTGCGGATCAATCTCGATCTGCTGTTCCAGCACCTTGAACTGCGGTTCCTCGACGATCACGCCGTCCACGCGTACCCAGCCGCCTTCGATATACATCTCCGCTTCGCGTCGCGAGCACTGGGCCAGCGCGGCGACACGTTTGGCGAGGCGTAGGGGTTCTGTCATCGTCGTTGCCTCGGTGTAGGTGACACATTATAGGCGTCCCCGTTCTGGTACGGACATGTAATCAGGCTTCCGCCGGTCCGCATTCTGCGGGGGCACTTGCCGCTCCGCATGGCCTTCGGCAGGCTCAGAGCATTCGTTTCGCGCGGAAACGGAGCGAGTTCATAACGGGACAACTATGGTCGGTCGATTTTCTTCTCTGAAGGTTTGGTTATTGGGATTTGCGTTGAGCTTGCTCGGTGGCGCGCTGGTGGTAGTCGCGGTGTGGAAGCTGCCTGAGGCTTGGCTTGCGGACAGCCCTCTCCAGCTACGGCTAGCCGGCTGCATCGCGCTGCTTTACCTTCCCGGCCTGTCGCGTGCCATCCTTTTGTGGCGCACGAGTCGACATCCACAGGCCTGGGCCACCTTTTGGGGATGCACCGTCGGTGCAATATTGCTGGCCTTGCTTGGCGCGCTGCTGGTGGCGATTGCCGTTGGCGAAGCCTTGCCCCGTCACGACTAGGTTGCTGGCCCGCATGGCCAAGATTCTCTCCACGACGGAGGTGTTCCATGAGAAGGCTCATTGCATCCACGTTTGTGTCACTCGATGGCGTCATGCAGGCGCCCGGCGGACAGGAAGAAGACGCTACGGGCGGGTTCACCCAGGGCGGCTGGATGTTTGCCCATGCGCAGGATGAAAGCCTGGACTTCTCTGCAGGCGGCTTCGACAGCAAGCATCGCGAGCTGGTGCTCGGGCGCCGGACCTACGAGATATTCGAGGCATACTGGCCTTATCAGTCGGATGACAACCCGATCGCCAGGATATTCAACGCGACGAAGAAGCATGTCGCCTCGCGTACATTGACCACGCTCGACTGGAACAACTCGGCGCTGCTCGACGGGGACGTCGTTTTGGCCATTGCCGCCCTCAAGGCTCAGCCGGGTCTCGACCTGCAGATCATCGGTAGTGGCAATCTGATTCAAACGCTGCAGGCCGCCTCGTTGATCGATGAGTACGTTGTGTGGACGTTCCCGATAGTGCTTGGGCGTGGCAAACGTCTCTTTGGTGACGCGGCCAAGCCATTGGCGCTGCGTCTGGTTCGATCCCAGATCTCGGCGAGCGGCGTCGTCATGAGTACCTATGTGCCTGATGGCGATATCCAGCTCGGCACGTTCGCGGAAGGAACACCCAGCGAGAAGACGCTGGCCTTGCGAAAGCGGATGGCGAGCGAGGGGTGGTGATCTGTAACGAACAGCGCGTGCCGACCATTCGCCGTCGATCTTTGGCGGAAAACACGCATACTCCATCGGCGGCACTCCAAAGCAGGCGCGTCGTCACGGCGCACAACCTAAAACGAAAACGAGGCATGCCATGGGCTTTCGCGTACTGGTCGCGGGTGGTACCGGACAAGTGGGATCGGCGGTGGTGCGGGCGTTGCTCGCCACCAGCTCGTGCACCGAGATCGTACTGGTCAATCGCCGGGAGGCTCCTCTTGCAGGCAACACTCGCCTGCGCCAGGTGATCATGGATACCAGCGCGCCAAGCTTCGCCAGTGACGTCACCGAACTTGCCAGCGCATGCCGCGTCCAGGGTGAACCTTTGTATGCCGCTTCATGTATCGGCATCGGCAAAGGTAGCCAGCAGTGGAGCGAAGACGATATGAGGAAGCTGGAGATCGGTGTCGTCGGCGCATTTGCACGCGGCTGCCTTGCCGCTGGAGTCGAGCGATTTGGCCTGCTTTCCGCCGCCGGCAGCAGCTCCACGAGCCGGATCCGCTATGCCCGCATCATGGGGGAAAAGGAGGAGGCTGTTCGGAGCATCGGCTTCAAGCAATTGGCCATCTTTCGGCCCGGCATCATCGCCGGTAATGCGCACACCCCAGGTTATCTGGCTCTTCTTGGTCGCTTGCTGCCGGGAGCGTTCGGAACCATCGATCAAGACGCTATCGGCCGGGCTTTTGTTGGCGAATTTCTACACGGCAAAGACGGTATGACGATCCTGGAAAATGCCGCGATAAGGCAACGATCGCACAGCTTTTGAAACCCTGGACCAGGGCGGATACTGACGTGAGTGATGGCGAGCTGAGGCAGGGCAATCCCGGTGCCAAAATGTGGCCAGGACCCCAACCATGTCCGTTTCGCCCCGCGCAAGTCCCGCTCGCCACATAGACGACATCCGCCGCCACGGGGACAGCTACACTCGATCCTATGAACGAGTTATCTCGCGCGGCTTCGGAGCCTGTCGCAAACAACACTCACGACCTGAGGTTTCCTCCGAAAACGTTCGCGGTACTGTGGGCGGCATTCTGGCTGCTGATGATCAGTGTCGCTTTCCAGGAGACACTCCGTGATCCGTCCATACGATGGTGGGAGCCCATGTTGTGGGAGGGCAGTTCGTCGCTGATGGCGACGGCGTGGATGCTGCTTGCTCTCCGGGTTCGCGGACGCTATGCGCCGTATCTCGACAGGCCCCTGGTCTGGTTTGGCCTCTACCTGCGATGGTTGCCATGGGTCATCGTCAGCTGGCTGACGGTGGTTTACGCCATAAGGCACGAGGTTTACGCCGCCATGGGGCGTATCTACCAACACCCCGGCTGGGGTTTCGTGATTGTGTACGAAAGCTTCAAGCTGACCATTTTTACCGGGCTGTGGCTCGGCATCCTGTTTGGCATCGATTCCTACGGGCAATGGCAACTCCAGCGGCAACGCCTGTTGAAAACGCAAAAAGCACTGGCGGATGCTCAGCTTGCACGACTTCAGGGTCAGCTGCGTCCTCATTTTCTGTTCAATGCGCTCAACACCGTCTCCGCCTTGATGCATACGGACGTGGCGCGAGCTGACCGTTTGGTTGCGACGCTTGGGGATCTGCTGCGCATTAGTCTTCGGTCAGATGAGCATGAGTTGACGCCGCTCGGGGAGGAGCTCCGTACGCTCGAGCTCTATGGGGACGTCATGAGCGAGCGGTTCCGCGATCGTGTCACGCTGAGCTGGCAGATCGATCAGGCCCTACTCGATATCCCCGTGCCGGCACTATTGCTGCAACCCTTGCTTGAAAATGTGTTCAAGCACGGCGTCGAGCGAACGGTAGCGCGCGTGCGCATCCAGATCAGCGCGCAGCGGGAAAACGGATCGCTGGAAATTGTCGTCAGCAACTCCGGCTCTATGCTGGAGACGGAGCACCGCGACGGCGTGGGATTCCGCAACTGCCGGGAGCGGCTTGGCATCATCTACGGGAGCGAAGCATCGCTGCGGGTCCGCAATGAAAATAATGGCGTCGCCGCACGGGTGATGATCCCGCTGACGGATACTGCTCAATGATTCGCGCCATGATCGCCGATGACGAGGCCCCGGCTCGTGAGAAACTCGAGCGCTGGCTGGTTGAGCAATCGGACGTGGCCGTGGTTGGCGCCGTCGAGGACGGGTTGTCCGCGGCCCAGGGCATCGAGAAACTCCGCCCGGATGTGGTCTTTCTTGATATCCAGATGCCGACGTTGTCTGGACTTCAGGTGGCGGCACAGCTCGAGCCATCGAGCGCCCCGCTGATCGTCTTCGTGACTGCCTACGACGAGCATGCAGTAAGGGCATTCGACCTCAATGCCATCGATTACCTGCTTAAGCCCTATGACCAGGATCGGCTCGCGCGTACGGTGCAACGCGTTCGACACAGGATGATCTCTCATGAGACCGGTGCTGCGGCAGTGGCGATGGGACGATCACGAGCAACCGGTTGCGAGCGCCTGCTCGTGCCGGATCGCGAACGGCTACAACTGATCGAAACCGCATCCATTGAATGGCTACAGGCCGACGACAACTATGTGCATGTGCATGCTGGCGGCCGTACCTATCTGCTGCGAAGAACACTGCAGGATCTGCTGTCCCAGCTGGGCGAACAGCGCTTTATCCGGATACATCGGTCGACGGCGGTTAACCTCAATTGCATCGAATCGCTCACGCCGCTGTTCAAGGGCGACTATGAAATCCACCTGCAGAACGGCCGCGTTCTCCGGCTAAGTCGGCGATATCGCGAAGCGTTATTCGCCCGCATGGGGCAATAAGGTCCGTTTCACCACGTCAACGTCTCCGTTCACCACATCGTTGCTGTCAGTCTGCCGTTGTTGAATCAGTCTCCTGTCTATCACCGATAAGGGAGGGGCTGGATCATGCATGCTGCCGACGAGGGGAAGGAGCGCTATGACTTTCTGGACTGGCTGCGAGTCATCGCTATCTTTGTGCTGTTCTTTTTTCATACGGGGATGATCTTCGTCGGCTGGGGATGGCATATCGTCAACAGTCAAACCATCCCATCCCTGCAGTGGCCCATGGACATTGCCCACCGACTGCGCATGCCGCTGCTGTTTGTCATCGCCGGTGCGGGTATGTGGTTCGCGCTGCAGCGACGTAGTACAGGGCTGTTCCTAAAAGAGCGAACGATCAAGCTTCTCTTGCCGTTTCTTGCCGGCATGTTCCTTATCGTGCCGCCGCAGATCTACTACGAGCGACTGCTGCGGGGGCAATGGTCCGGTGGTTATCTGGAGTTCTATGCAACGCGTGTGCTGCAGTTCATTCCCTATCCGACAGGTAATTTCAGCTGGCATCACCTGTGGTTCATTCTTTATCTCTACGTGTACGTACTCCTGCTTCTTCCGTTGATGCTCTGGTGGAGGAGAGCGAAGCCGAACCTGACACCCGGTGTGTGGCTGTGTCTGCTGGGAATTCCTCTCGGCATCAACGAAGCCCTTCTGAAGCCGTTGTTCCCGGAGTCACATAACCTCGTCAGCGATTGGTACATCTTCAATCACTACTTGCTTCTGACGGCCTATGGATACCTCATGGCATCCACGCCGGGTGTCTGGAGATGGTTGTCCGATGTTCGTCGATGGTCGCTAATCGCAGGGTCCATGTCGTTCGTTCTGCTGATTTTGCTATTCAACGCCGGTGTCATTCAGCACGATTCCGTGGCTGATGGGGTCGGGGCCAATATCTTCACCTGGCTTTGGATGATGGTGTTCCTGGGTTACGGCTATCGCTACCTGTCTTTTGCGAACCCTTTGCTCCTCTGGGCGAGGGATGCGAGTTACCCCATCTACATCCTTCATCAGACGGTGATCGTGGTGATCGGGTACTACGTGATCCAAAGCGCATGGACACCGTGGGTGAAGTACTTCGTCGTCTTGATCCTCAGCATGAGCGCGTGTTTTGTGCTTTACGAGGTGTGCGTACGACGGTTTGCATTACTGCGTTTGCTCTTTGGGATGAAGGCGCAACCCGCAAGCCCGCGTCTTTTCTCAGCCATGAGTCGACGTGCGGTACGCGAAGATATTCAGTAGGCGACGGGCAACACCCTGAACGCGACAGCATCGGAGCCTGATAAGGCCCCATCGATCGCCGGCTTAGCGTATGGAACGCCATTGATACAAAAAGACCGCCTTCGTCTTGACGCAGGCGGTCTGCTGTCCTTCTGGAGAAACGGCGCGATCTGGCTTGCTGCCATAGTGCGCGACACCTTCTCGCACTTGTTGACCGCGGCGATCCATAGACTTTACGGAATCGCCGTCTCCTGCAGAAAAAGCCAGGTCGGCCGACCGTGCGTCGACGACTGCAGCCACGCCGCCGAATGGCGCTGGTTCGACGTGCCATCGGCCGTCATCTGGGTTTCGCGATAGGTCACCTGCCAGCCGGTCGCCGTTTCGGCGATGACCGCTACCTGGTCGATGGAGATGGTCATGCCCGGGCGGGCGCCGCCTAGACGCGCGAACAGACTGCGCACACCGTCGAGCTCCAACCGGTCGCCGCGGATCGTCACCATCTGGAAGGTATCGGCGAAGCATGCGAGAAGTGCATTCAGTGCTTCTGAAGAGGCATCCCCCCGGAACCAGGT
>NZ_JAELTQ010000132.1 GCF_016428905.1 Dyella sp. ASV24
AAGATCCACTTCGTCGGCGAATGGTTCGACTGCGGCGCGCCCAAGGCACTGCTATCTGAGCCGCACGCTATCCGCGCTCGGTGCCTGGATAGCATTGCGCGTAACCATCTGCCGATCAGCTATGAGTACTTCACCGTCACCGAGGGCGACGGTGTGGTCGGTGCGATGACCGGCGCGGGCATACACCTTGTTTTGCGCACCTTTCCGGATGGCAACGCGGTGATGGCGAACTTGTACGTCGAAGAGGGCGAGTCCACCCATGTGGGAATAGCCATGCAAGCCTTCGATGGTCTACGCGATGCATTCCGCCCCATGCGCGCGTTGCTCCGTCGCATACATGACGACGGCAAGCCGTTGTCCGCTCGTGGCCGTACGCCACGCGCACCTACCGAGGTGTTCTTGTCCAAGCCAGTGCCGCGCGCGGTTTAGCCGTCCATTAGCTATGCGCGTCGGATGGTCTTGCTGACCTGATCTCTCTGACGCACCAGTCAACGTGCCGCCCAAGGGCGGTGCGATGGGCGTCTGTTGCCCAAACGATCCCTTTTCCCTGCCAAGAAGAGTGCCAAACGCCCCCTATGCACACCATCCAACCCGCTAACGCATTCCTTTCCCATCGCACAAGCGTGCGGCGTCTACTCTGAAAATATCTGGATGTACTCATGACTTACCGCAAGATCAAAAGCCAATCGTTCGGCCACCTGCCCACGTCGAACATGGATCCTTGCAAGCGATCTTCGCCAGGTTCTTTCACTCGGTTCGGAATCCATTTGCCTGCGCTTCTCCTAGGCCTTGGCGCGCATGCGGCGCAAGCACAGGAGGCCAGCACCACGTCCACAGTGAGCATCTCCGGTGATGCGAGTTCGCAGGGCACAACCGCTCAGACTGACAACCATGCCAAAGACTCACCGGTGACTTTGAAAGGCGTCGATGTCGTTGCGTCATCGAGTGGCGCGGGCATGGCCGCCATACAACTCGTGGGCCCCAACGAGTACGTGCTCAATCGCAGCGATCTCGACGGGGCACTCTCGGGAAACAATGCGCTGGCGTTGCTGAAGAACGTTCCTGGCGCCTCATACACGGCGACCGATAGTCTGGGCCTGGATATCTCGGCGACGAGTCTTTTTGTACGCGGCTTTCGCATGAACGAGATGGGCGTAGTTTTCGAAGGCGTTCCCCTGAACGACAACGGGTTCTTGTCCATGACGGGTACGAGCGCCGTCAACGTCGGCGTGCCGGATGCGATTGGCTCCATCGAGATCACGCCCGGCACCGCCCGTGAAAGCGTGTTTTCCAGCAGCGCCAACGGTGGTGGCCTGGTGTATTCGCTGGCCAACCTCAAGGACACACCCAGCGCAGAGATCAGCCAGACCTATGGCAGCAACAAGACGTTGGTGACTACCTTCGCGGGCCAGACCGGGAAACTGGGGGGCAATGGCCCTGAGGTGCTGGTCGATCTGCAGCACATCTCGGCGAACAAGTATCAGACAGGCGGAACGCAGGACTTTCTTCGTGGTGACCTGAAGGCAAAGCAGGATGTGTCCTGGGGCGACTTCACCCTGTTCGTATCCGCAAGCCATGCGGCGGTGTGGGGTTACAACAATTTGTCTTTCGACATGATCCGCAAGCTCGGCTGGAACGCGGATATCTGGTATCCAGACTATGCGCGCGCGTATCAGATGGCACTTCCCGAGAATGCCAACGCGTCCTGCGGTGCGTATACCTGTGGTGAGTTGTCGGCGCTGATTCCCTACGACACGGGACAGACTACGAACGATTCCATCGAGACGATAGCTCATCATTTCCGGTTGTCGTCATCGCTTACGGGCAGCGTGCAGTTGTATGGCGCCCAGAGCAAGACAGCGGCCAGCCTGGCGGACCCGACGACACCGTCTCCGTCAGGCGCACCGTTCTCCGAGCAGGTTCAGCGCCCCCGCGTGAATCGCCTGGGTGGCACGGTGAACTTCACTTATAACGTGGGTGACCACGTGATCAGCGCAGGACTGTGGAAGGAGAACACCCGATCTGCCGCCACCACGTCCTGGTATGACGAGCCGTTGCTAGGGCAGGGTGAGCCGCTGAAGACCACGGGCCCCTACGACGTCTACGGTCCGGCCTTTCAGACGGCCAACGCATCGAGCTGGCGTACTCACTCTCAGCAGTTCTATCTGCATGATGACTATGCCATCACTGACCAGCTGACGTTGGGCATGGGATTCAAGGGCATCGATTTCTCCACCACGGGTGGTGGCACCGGGCCCGATCAGGCGCCGTTCGGAACGCTGCGCGTGAAGAACAATTTCCTGCCGCATGTCTCGCTGTTCTGGAGTCCGAGCTCGCAGACGGATGTCTTTATCGATATCGCGGAAACAGAGAACGGCTATCGCGTGGCCCAGCGCGGCAATATTGGCTACACGGCTTCCGCCTGGACGGTTTCCAACCAGCAGGAGTTTGACCGGGTCGCCCAATCCATTCGCCCCGAAAAGGATTGGAACCTCACGGCCGGCGCCACCCATCGTTTCGACAATCTCACCTTGACCTATGACGGGTTCTACAGCGTCATACGTGACCGGCTTCTGTCGGCGGCCGTTGGTAGCCAGTTTGCGCAGATCAATACCGTCGGTCTGATGCCAAGGATGCATATTTTCGGCGCTGACCTGGGCCTTACCGCGGACCTCACCAATCACATCCAGTTCTATCAGGGCGTGGCGGTGGCGCGTTCGTTCTACGACAACAACTTCGTCGTGGATGACACCGTGTTCCCGATCAAGGGCAAGGCCCAGCCGGGCTACCCTATCGTGTCCCTGGTGAGCGATCTCTCGGCCAAGTTTCAATCCTGGCGGTTCGGCGCGACAAGTACGGAATATCTCCGTCAGCCGTTTTCGTACGAGAACGATATCTACGTGCCGAACTTCTGGCAGGTCAACACGTACGCCTCTTACACACTCAAGGCGCGTGGCGCGATGCCGGAATGGTCGTTCCGGCTGGATGTCAGCAATCTGCTCGACAGAAAGAACATCGGTACGGCCACCATCGCGGGATCGCCCTTCTCGGGCGATTACCAGACCCTGCAGCGCAGCGCGCCCAGGCAGTTGATGTTTACCGTGTCCGCCAAGTACTGAGGGCGTGGGTGCGGCATCGAGGGCAAGCCCCCGATGCCGCGTTCCATGCAGGGAACGTCGGGATCACTGCCAGCCGAGCCCCAGGCTCTTCTGCAGCGATACAAAGTCTTTCAGCAGATCAGCCTGACCTTCCACCAGGTTTTGCTGCGCGCTGAACTGCGTGCGCTGGGTATCCATCAGGTCAATCAGTGAGGATGCACCGGCATCGTAGCGCTGGTGCATCAGCATTTCGGATCGGTTCGCCGACGACTCGATCTGCTGCAGGCGCGCAACGCTTTCACGCTGATGCCCGTAGCGGGACAGGGCGTTGTTCGCATCCTGTAGGGCGGCGAGCACGGTTTGCGAGTATTTCGCAGCGGCTTCGTCACGGCTGGCCTCGGCTTGTCGAACAGTGCTTCGCGTGCGTCCGAAATCAAACACATCCCACTGGAGATAGGGCACACCCAGCCAGGTAAAGGCGCTCTTCTTGGCAAGGTCCGCCGGATTGATGCCGGTGGATCCGAGAAAACCCATGAGCGTTACCTTGGGAAATAGATCAGCGGTGTGCTGGCCGATCTGCGCGTTGCTCGATGCCAGTCGGCGTTCGGCGGCACGGATATCCGGACGCTGACGGAGCATGGTGGCCGGGTCATCGATCGATACGCTTGCAGGCAAGGTCGGCAGTGGTTTGGGTGCGGACAGTTCCTGATCCAGCGCGCCTGGGGCCTGACCGGTGAGTACGGCCAGTTGGTCCAGCGACTCGGTGATCTGTTCATCGAGTGGAATCAAGGTGGCGCGGGTGTTTTCGACTTGGGTGGTCTGGCGCTCGACATCCGCATCGGAGGCCACGCCACGTGCACGTCGCTGTTGCACCAACGTCAGTGTTTTCTGGGCGAGTTCGGTGGACTGATTCGCCAACACCAGTCGTTGCTGCTGGTCACGCAGGCCGATGTAGGCTTGCGCAACTTCCGCTGCCAGCGACACCTGGGTGTCGGCGAGGTCGGCTTCGACCGCATCAGCCTGAGCCGATGCCGACTCGGTGGCGCGTCGCATGCCGCCGAACAAATCCAGCTCCCAGGAAGCGTCAAAGTCTGCCGTATAGAGCTGCAGCGGACCACGACCGCGGGATGCGCCTGTGGCCTGACCGCTTTGCGAGCCATTGTTGTTGGAGGACTGCGATGACTGCAGCAAGGATGTATCCGGCTCGCGCAAGCGTACCGCTGCCGCATCCACCGAAACACTGGGCAGCGCCTTGGCGCGCTGCTGTTGCAACTGCTCGCGCGACTGCCTCAGGCGGGCTTGTGCCGCTTGCAGGTTCTGGTTATGGGCCAGTGCAGCATCGATCAGCGCATTGAGTTGCGGATCATGGAGTGTCGTCCACCACTGACTTGGTGCGGGTGTCGTTGCGATGCCGGTGACGGGCGCACGCACGAAGGCATTGCCATGCGTGGTGCCAGTCGGCACGTTGGGGGCGCCACGGTAATCGGGGCCCACGGTGCAGCCGGACAAGGCGGTAATCGAAGCAAGCAGCGCCAACAACAGAGCGCGCGGCGTGCGGGATTCAGGCGTGGTCATCAAAAACATCCTCAATGGCCCGTCGACGCAGGCGCATGGTGGCTTGGCGTCTTCAACAGCAAGGCCAGCGGTATGCAGCAGAGCAGGGCGATGCCCAGTACGTAGAAAATTTCCGAGTACGTCATGACCAGGGCCTGTTGCTGGATCTGCGCCGCCAGTTGGCCGAGGGCACGCATCTTTGCGTACGCCATATCGCCGGTTTGCGAGAACCAACCGGCGGCATTGGAGGCCATGCGCTCCTGGCCCAGTACCGAGTTGGCGGAGAGCGATTCGCGGATGGTCGCTACGTGAAACGTGTTACGTCGATCGATCACGGTGCCGATGATGGCGAGGCCGATCGAGCCGCCAAGGTTTCGCGCCATGTTGTAGATGCCCGCGGCGTCTCCCGACTCTTCGCGCGATACGGCAGCCATGGATGCCTGGTTCAACGGCATCATCGCCAACATCTGGCCCGCGCCACGTACCAGCTGCGACCAGAAGAAATCATGACCGACCGATTGCGCGGTCAGGTGGATGTCCAGCATGCAGCTCATCACGAAACACAGCAGCCCGGTGATCACCAGGATGCGAAAATCCACCTTGCCAAGCAGGCGCGGCAAGATCGGCATCATCAGGAACGCGGGCACGCCGGATACCAGCATGACCCAGCCGGATTGCTCCGCGTTGTATCCCGCGATCAAACCCAGGAACTGCGGGATCACGTAGATCACACCATAGAGTGCTGCACCCACGACCAGCACAATGAAAATCACGCTGGCGTAGCGGGGATTCTTCAGCAAACTCAGGCGCATGACCGGTTTGCTGGCAGTGAACTGTGAGATGGCGATCAACACCATGCCCGCAAAGGACAGCAGGCTGAGCCAGATGATCATGCTGGACTCGAACCAACGTTCACGCTGGCCTTCCTCAAGCACCACCGTCAGCGAACTGAGCCCGATCGAAAGGCCGAACACACCCAGCCAGTCGGCTTTTCTCAGGGCTTCCCAATGTGGTTTGTCCGAGGGCAAGCCGGCCAGCAGCAGAGTGATCAGGCCGATACACACGGGCAGATTGATGAAGAAGCACCAACTCCAGCTGATGTTTTCCGTCAGCCAGCCACCCAGCACCGGGCCTAACAGCGGCCCCAGCAGCACGATCAGGCCGAAGGCCGTCATGCCGATGGGCATCTGCGATAGCGGCAGGCGGCTGCGGATGATGGTTTGCGCGGTGGGAATCATCGCGCCGCCGGTCAGACCTTGGCCGATGCGGCCAATGATCATCGCCATCAGTGTGGTGGATATGCCGCACATCATGGAGAACAGGATGAACAGCACGGCGCAACCGAGCAGAAAGTTGCGCAAGCCGAACACGCGCGTCAGCCAGGCTGCGAGCGGGATGATCACGATCTCCGACATCAGGTAGCCGGTGGAGATCCAGGTGCCTTCCGTACCGGTGGCGCCGATCTCGCCCTGGATCTGCGGCAGGGCAGAGTTGGTGATGGAGATATCCAGCGTGGCCATCAGCGCGCCCAGCGAACCTGCCGCTACGGCGATCCAGTCCGCTACGCTGGCGCGCTCGGGATGGCTGGCAGGCTGGGCGACTGCCTCAGCCATGACTGCTTCCCGTTGACGCAGCCTTGGTATCGTCGTGCGCTGCTCGGGTGTCCACCTTCACCGTCACCGACAACCCGGGCACCAGCAGCTTGCGTGTTTCTTCATCGGTATCCAGGCGGATACGCACCGGCACGCGCTGCACGATCTTGGTGAAGTTACCGGTGGCATTCTCCGGCGGCAGCAGCGCGAACTCCGCGCCCGTGCCCGGTGCAAAACTGTCGACCACGCCATGCAATTCGGTGTCGGGGAGGGCGTCGATACGCACGCTGGCGTGCTGTCCTGCACGCATCTGGCCAATCTGCGTTTCCTTGAAATTGGCGGTGAGATACACGTTCTGCACGGGCACCACCGTCATCATCCGCGTGCCGGGCTGCGCATACTGCCCCACCCGTACCGAGCGATCACCCACGCGGCCGGCGAGCGAGCTGCGGATCAGGGTGTCTTCCAGGTCGAGCTTGGACTGTCGCGCCGAGGCCTGCGCTGCTTCCAACTGTGCATGTGCCTGGGCGATCTGCGCATTGAGATCGGCGATGCGCGCCTGCGCCTGGTCGAGCGCGGCGGTGTCGGCGGCAAGCGTAGCCTGTGCCTGGTCCCGATTGCTGATCAGCACCGAGAGTTGGTCACCGCTTTCCGCGCCAGTGCTGGCCAGCGGGCCATAGCGGCGTACTTCATCTTCCGCATGTCGGCTGCTGATCTGTGCGGCTTGTTGCTGGGCCTTGGCCTGCTCGATGGCGGCACGTTGTTGCAGGATGCCCGCCTGCGCACGCTGGATATCCGCCTGACGCGCATCGACGGTGGCCTGGGCCTGGTCCAGCGCGGCTTGATACTGACGCCCGTCGAGTCGAACCAAGGGGTCGCCGGCCTTTACCGTGGCGTTGTCGCCCACGTAGACGTCGGTGACATAGCCGCTGACCTTGGGCGCCACGGTGACGTTATCCGCCCGCAGGTAGGCATCGTCGGTGCTTTGCATGAAGCGACCAACCACCCACCAGTAACCAAGGGCCAGCAGGGCGATCACGGTTAGCCCGATGGCTACGGGCAGCAGGATCTTGCCCGCCTTGGAGCGGCGCGAGGGTGGGGTGGTGGCGTCTTTCGTGGCTTCGCCGGGCGTGGAGCCAGTGGGGGCGGGCATGGGGAGGTGTCCAATGTATTCCAGTTGGAAGATTTATTCCGATTGGAATAACTTTGTCAAATGATATATTGGTCAGGCACACGAAGGAGACCCGTGCATGAGCCAACCCAGGCGTCCCCGACGCTCCCCGGCCGGCGGCTACGCACGCGGCGATGAGACGCGTCAGCGGATCATCGATGCGGCCATCAAGTTGTTTGGCGAGCACGGTTTTGCCGGTGCGTCGACGCGTGATATCGCGGCGGAGGCGGGCGTCAATGCCCCTGCGTTGCAGTACTACTTCGAGAACAAGGAGGGCGTGTACAACGCTTGCGCCGAGTTCATTGCCGACGAGATTCGCGCCCGTTTTGAGCCGTCCATGCAGCGGGCGCTGGGCGTATTGAAGCGCCAGGGTGATACCAGCGCGCTGATTGACGCTTTCCTGGAAATCCACGGTGTGACGCTGGATCTGGTGCTTACCGACACTCATGCGTCCCAGCGGCGCCTGTTCGTGACGCGTGACGTGGTTGGCGAGGAACCGCGGGGCGCCTCCAAGCTGTTGGAGGAGCGCTTCAAGAAGCCATTGAACAAGTTGCGGCTCGCTTTGTTGGCCCGTATCACCGGCACCACCTCTCGCGACCCGATGACACGGATTCGGCTGCTTAGCCTCAAGGGGCAGATTCTGTTGTTCTTTTATCCGCCTGGCGCGTGCCTCAATGAGCTGGGATGGAAAGAGATCGACGCCGCCAAGGCGGCTTTGCTCAAGGCGACGGTGATGGAGCAAACGCGTACGTTGCTGGAGAGTTGGCGATCTGAGGGGTGATCGCCATGCGGCGATCCGCTGCAACGCCTTGGCGCCGGAAGTCGGTCATGCGGATTCCGATCAGGCTGAATGCGATTTCCGGAGAGCGCTGAACTCCCCGTTGGTGCTGCCCCTGGGTGCAGGACGCGCTTACGGCCATATTCCGAAAAGGCCTGCTTTCGACCAAACGCAGGCCGATGACGAACCGTCCTGCCAACTCGCCTCAACGACAACGGCTACTTAGTCGACATGGGTTGCTGCCAGTACTTTATTTCTCGTTATAGCCGGTGAAGAACTCGCTCGCGATCTTCCATTGGCCGTTGAGCTTGATCAGCTGCATGACTTTCCAACCCGATCCTTCGTACTGACTACCCAGGCGCGCCCTGCGCGCTCGTCGTACAGAGAAGCAGACAAGTCATGATTACGGACGCAAGTGCTCGAATCATTGCAGGACCTGCTTGCGCTGGCTCATCCATCCAACCACAAGTGACAATCCCGCCGCGATAAGTGGCGGCACAGCGTGCGCATACTCGCCGTGGATGATGACGGTCGCGAGGGCGGCAAGCATGACGCTGCCGCCTAGCGCCGAGCCAAGCAGGCGGCTTCGCGGGTGCAAAAGCAAGAAGGCCGCAGTGAGTTCCAGTGTTCCGGTCACGAAGTGGAACCAACGCGGATACCCCCACTTGAGATACTCGTCGTAGATGGATTCCGGCGCGAAGATATTGCTGAGAGAGCCCGCGACGAAGAAGGCGGCAAGCGCGAAGGGCAACGCCTGGCGCCAAGAGATTTTGAACATGAGTCTGGCCTTCGTGATGAGTCTGCTTCCGATCTGCGGACCTATGCCGTCGTGACCCTCTGGGCCGCCGCGAACACATGGCCAGCGGACGTCGTGCCCGGAACGTGCTCCGTACCCGCCACTCCAAGGTCCATCCCTCCGGCATTGATGGCGTTATACATGAGCTCGACAGGCCCAGACCGGCCCACCGGGATGCCGAATTGCTCGAAGGCAGCCGGCCAGTCGGCCCGTGGGACGGCAAAGGCTTTGACGTCGAGGTTCATCACTTCACTTAATTGCGCTGCAACGTCATCTGCGCTCACCATGGAGCCGACTTCAATGGCCCGATGGCCCAGCCAAGCCGGTCCGCTTAGAAGTGCTGCAATCTTGGCGCCGATGTCGTCAGTCGCGACCATCATCGACTTGCGGTTTGTCGGGTTGTAGAAGACGGGCAAGGTGCCACCCCGGGCGACGTGCAAGCCATAAAGGAAGTTTTCGAAGAAACCGCCGGCTCGCATATAGGCAATCGGCAATGTCAGGTCGCGAAAACCCTGCTCCAGAAGCGAAAGCGCCGTGATCAGTCCCATGTCGCTGGTTCTGTTAGCGCCCATCGATGAGAGTGCTATGACCCGCGGCGGTCGCGCGTTGGTGAGCGCCTCGACATAGTTCGCGACGACGGCCTTGGCCTCTCTGAAATCCGGGGAAGGGGCCAGGATCGGAGGCAACATGACAAACGCGCCATCGACGTCCTTGAGCGCCCGTTCGATGGACGTCGCGTCGTTCCAGTCGCCGTCGACCAGTTCCACGCCTTGGTCAGCCCAGCTTGCTGCCTTCGCACGGTCACGGACCAGCGCACGTACTTTCTTGCCTTGCGCGAGCAAATGAGCTGCTGTCGCGCCGCCAACTTTTCCCGTGATTCCCATAACCAAAAACATGAGCGTTGTCCTTCGTCAGTTCGATGGCTCACGGTAGTCCATGCGCTACTATTCGAATACGAGGTACATTTGGAACGGGCTGTGTAGATGAACTTAACAATCGCTCGCACCCATCTGGATGGGCTTGTCATGTTTTTGACCGTGGCAGAGTTCCAAGGCTTTCGTGCCGCAGCGCGGCACCTCGGGATCACGCCGTCCGCGGTCAGTCAGGGGATTCGCAGCCTGGAGGAACGGGTTGGCGCGCCGCTCTTTTCTCGTACGACACGAAGCGTCAGGTTGACCGAAGCGGGCGAACGCCTGCTTGCCCACGCTCGCCCGGCCGTCGACATGCTCACGGCAGGGTTGGATGCTGCGAGTGGTCTGGGCGGTGAGATCACCGGCCGGTTGCGCATCAACGTACCCAGGCCAACCTTGCCGCTGTTGGTGAACCGCTTGCTTCCCGACTTTCTCGACGCTCACCCGAACGTTGAACTCGAACTGGTGGGCGAGGATCGTCCGATTGATATCGTTGAGGAAGGTTTTGATGCGGGGATACGTCTCGGAAATTTTGTTCAGATCGATATGGTTGCGGTGTGGCTGACGCCACCCGAGCGCTTCGTTGTCGTCGGCTCCCCGGCTTTGTTTCGGAAGCATGGTCGACCGGCATCACCGCATGATTTGCAGAATTTCCGTTGCATCCTGCTCCGTCAGTCCGTGAGAGCTCTTGATCATTGGCAGTTTGTCGTCGATGGTCAGCGAATCACTGTGGGTGTCGACGGGCCTCTTGTGATCAACGACGTCGAGGCCTGCATTCACTCCGCACTGAGAGGTGCCGGACTCTTCCAATTGCCGCATTCGCTCGTGATGTCACATCTTGAAAGCGGGGCGCTGCAAACCGTGCTCGAACCTTACTGGGAAGAGGTCCCAGGGCTTTCTCTCTACTATCCAAGCCGAAGTCAGTCTCTGCCCAAACTTCGCGCCTTTGTCGATTTCGCCACCCAACGAATGCGAAGAGTGTTCGAGCCAGGTGACTACTTGCCGAACCCCGTATCCTGATCAGGGCTTTATCGATACGTGACGCTCGGAACTCCCGAGCGATTCCTGCCGGATGATGAGATTGGGCAGGAGCAGCAAGGTGATCAACGCCAGCGCGTTATTCGAATCGTGTCGGAATACTGCTCGGTGGTCACCGTAATCCGCAAAAGACCATTCGTATCCTTCACCTCGACCATGGAAAAATGGCCGGGTTTATCGATCTGCAGACAACCCGTTCGTCATTCCAGCGCGCGGCCGACACGGCCGGCTTGATGGAGGAGACAGACGATGCGTGTGATGGTGTTGATGAAGGCGGCCGAGCATGGCGAACATGGGGTTGTCCCCACGCCCAAATTGCTCGAGGCCATGGAGCGGTTCGATGACCAACTGGCCAAGGCGCGCGTGTTGCACGCAGCCGCGCGCCTGAAGCCTTCCTCGCAGGGCAAGCGTGTGGCGTTAGACGGTGCTTCCCGCACGGTCATCCATGGGCCGTTTACAGAGACTCGCGGTGTGGTCGGCTTTTGGCTTTGGGACGTCGCGGACATGGACGAAGCCGTTGCCTGGGTGAAGCGTTGCCCAAATCCCACGCCAGGATCGAGCGAGATCGAAATCCGCCCGTTGTACGAGATGGCTGATCCGGCCTCGATACCGAATGTTGAAGGACATCGCCCCGGGAGCCATGGATGATGCACGCGAGTCAGCGTCCGTCCGGTGGCGTTGTCGTCGGGCTGCGCGCACACAAAGGTGGCGCGGTGGCGGTGTGTGTGACCGTGGAGAAGGGCGTGCCGCAGGTTGTGCTTTCCACCGTACTCGTCACTGGCGTCGAGAGTGATCGGCTGTCCTTCGAACCCTACCGGGTTGCTGCCGATATGCCGCGCGGGCCGGAAGGCAAGGCGTCCGGCGACGCGATAGCCACGGTGGAGGAAGGGCGCAGGCGACAAGACGCGATGGCCACGAAAGGGCTGCAGGCCCTGCTTGGCGACATGGCAGAAGCGGGTTATGCCACGACCGTTGTTGCCTTGCTGGTGAATCGCGCGGGCTGGATCACCGACCTTCTTGAATACAGTCTTGAATGGGCAGAGCACGTGCCAGTGGCGGAGGCGTTGGCGGTGCGTGATGCGCTTCGTTCGGCGTGCTCGCGTTGTGACATCGAACGGGTCGAGCTGGATGAGAAGTCGCTACCTGAGTTGGCAGCCGCGGAGCTTGGCGTGTCGTCTACGGAGATCGGTGACCGGCTCAAGGCGCTGGGGATGTCCCGTTGGAAACCATGGCGCAAGGAACAGAAGCTGGCCTGCCTGGCAGCTTGGTTGGTGGCCACAAGACGGGGTTAACAGGCATTGGTTGGCGGGCTGCAGGTGATAGGGACGCCTGCAGCCCGCCTTGCATGGCAACGCTGCCATGGCCGTCCGCCGAGCCGGGGTGATGGACACGGCGGGCAACAGGAACACCGTACCAAAGGTTGATGCGGTGACGTGTCAGCCTTTCAGCGCGTTGGATTGTGGTGCATGGCTGACGGCGCTGTCGGTGTTCGCGGCACCGGAGAGCGCGATGCGTGGTAGGCGTGCGTGCCGCCTCAGGTTTCTCCACGACGGGGATCGAATGGCGACAGTTCGATGCGATCGCGTCCCGACACCTTGGCTTCGTATAGAAGATTGTCGGCCTGTCGCATCAGGGCTTCGAGCGACGGGATGTCTGCCGAACGCGCGTAAGTGACGCCACAGCTGATGGTCAAGGAAAAACTGCGCCCATCCACGGTGGTGATGATCTCCCGACGCAGGCGATCCATCAGGCGTCGCGCCGCGACGGTGGAGTCTTCCGGAACCTTGACCCGCGCCATGACGGCAAATTCCTCGCCGCCGGTTCTGCCCACAATATCGTCCACGCGCCAGGCTTCGCGGGCGAGTTCCGAGAGTTTGCGTAGCGCCATGTCGCCCGCTTCATGGCCGTAGGTGTCGTTGATGCGCTTGAAATAGTCGACATCGAAAGCGGTCAGCGAGATCCAGCCGTCATTGTTTCGCCGGTCGGAAAGCATGTCGATGGCGCGCCGCTCAAACGAGCGCCGGTTGAGCAAGCCGGTGAGGAAATCCGTTTCCGCCATGAGCCGCAGCTCCTGGATCAGGCGTTCGCGTTCTTTCTCCAGTTCAAACCGGCGGTCGTTGCTCTCCTTGAGTGCCGACAGCGCCGAAAAGAGGTCACGTATCTCGCCACGATACCCCTGCGGCGTGGTTGTGATCCGCCCTTTGTTGGTCGTTACATCGAGCACGAACCGGCGCGCATCGACAAACGGCTTGACGATCTTGCGATGGAACTGCCGCGAGATGAACACGAGGAAAGCCGTCAGCAGGGCAAAGGCGCCCACGGAAAGGGAAAGTCGCAGACGTTGCTTCTGCTCGTCCTGTCGAAGCGTGAACGAAACAAGGCGTAGCGCTTCGTCGCGGAGATCTGTGATGGGAGCAAGCGATGCGATATAGCGCCGATCAAACTCCGCCACCGGCACCGCCTTGGCGCCGGTAGAAGCCGTGTCGGCGGTGGCCTGAGCGTACGCCAGACCCGCGTCGAGATAGCCTGCATCGATGCGTGCAATGAGTCGGTTCGGCAGTTCCTCGCGCTGCGCCACGATGGTGGCGCTTAGCCAGTGGAGAAGCTTGATCTTGCCGATGCTTTGCTCGATACGGCGATACGTCTCCGTACTCATGGGGTGATCCGACGTCAGCACCTGAGTTACCTGCGCGCCTAGCTGGCCCGCATGGTCCCGCAGAAGGGCGGCGAAGGACGCTACGTAAACGTAGCGCACGGCATCCGGCTCGTGCTGGACGGAGGTGGACACGCTGGCTGCAGCCAGCGACGAGAGGCGCGATCCGCAGTTCACCAGGCGATCGATAACATCGGCCGTATCACTGGCGTTCGGCGGCTGACTGGCGGCGAGCAGGGTGTCGGCCTGGTCGCGCGTGGAGTGCAGGTTGGCCGTCAGCGTGCCCAGGCTTGTAGCGAGCTCGCCGCAATGGTTGCAGGCGGCACTATCGAACGCGTGGGTCAACGTCTGCAGCTGGTCGTCTACGGCGTGGCGCGCATCGCGTAACTCGGTTTGCTCGAGCACACCGCGTGCCGTTCCGGTACCCAGCATCTGGGCAGTCGCCAGGCGCTCCACGGATAGGCGTTCCATGGCGATGAGTGCGACGTAGAAGCGGTCGAAGTCACGAAGCGAATCTTTCGATTCTGTGTACGTCGTCCATTGATGGAGCAGCATCCAGGCGGCAAAGGGAAGCAGCACCACGTAGATCGCCGCGAGGAAGAGGGCGAACTGGCGGTTGATGGAGGTGTCCTTGGACAAGAACATGCGGATCGTCAGCCATTCCAGCGCCGGTGCGCGCTATATCAGCATAAGACATGTCCTTGTGCGTCAGGGAGGATACCCCGGCGGCTCCGTAGAACTACGCGAGCGGTGCGACAGGCACTGACGCTGCTGTCCATCCGGCGCGTTCGCCTCGCGCCGGTTTCCGGTGGCACGATGTGGCATGGCTACTCAGGCGACAGGGTCTTGCCGTGCCTGTCGCGCGGTTGCCGCATCGGCCAGCGCGTCGTCCAGTCGATCATTACCCCAGTACATGTCGTTGCCGACAAAGAACGTCGGTGCACCAAAGATGCCACGCGTCTTGGCCAGCTCGGTGCGATCGCGCAGACGTTGCCTGTGGGCATCGGTGCCGGCTTCCTGCAACAACGGTTCGGCCGACAGGCCCAGCTCGGTGAGCACGTCGCCGACAGCGTCTGCGTTGTCTATATCGCGATCCTCTGCGAAATTCATGCGCATGATGCGGCGGCAATAGGCACCCATCCATGGTTGTTCCTCGCCGAGCAGCGCGATACGCGTGGGCAGCACCGAGCGACGCGGAAACTGGCTGGGTTGTTGCCACGGTAAACCGTATTTACGGCATTGGCGGGGCATGTCCTGCCAGACGTAGTTGCCTTTAGCTTCTTGCAGCACGAAGGGTGAGTTGTCCCAGCCGAAGGACTGGAAGATGGGCCCGAGCAGGAAGGGACGCCACACGATGGACACACCGCGAGCACGAGCCTCCTGCTCGATGCGCATCACGCTGAGATAGCTGTAGTTGCTCGCGAAATCGAACCAGCATTCGATCATGGTTTGGTTTTCCTAAGAGCCTGTTTATGATCTCCGCGTGGCCCGCGCCGGGATCTGTTTGCGCGCAGGACAAGGAAGAACGAGGGAGTGTACGTCCGTACACGACTGAGTGATGACGCCGGCCTGTGGGCAAACAGACCCGGCCCGGGGGTGTTCTTGAGTGGCAACCCAACGGCAGCGCGTGGCTTGACCTGCCCACCAGGCAGGCGCTGCGCCACGCACTGCCTGTCTCTTATACACATCTGTGAAAAAGGGGGGGGGGGGGGGGGGGGGGGGGGGGGGGGGGGGGGGGGGGGGGGGGGGGGGGGGGGGGGGGGGGGGGGGGGGGGGGGGGGGGGGGGGGGGGGGGGGGGG
>NZ_JAELTQ010000133.1 GCF_016428905.1 Dyella sp. ASV24
GGATCAGCACTACCGCCTGCGCAATGCCAACGTGTCGCGCGCCGTGCACTTGCTCGGCGAGGAAGCCACCGCCGCTTACGAAGGTTCACGCGACAAGCTGGCGCGTTTCGTCAACGCGACGTCGCGCAACGAGGTGATCCTCACCTCGGGCACCACGCAGGCCATGAACCTGATCGCGTACAGCTATGCGATGCCGCGCCTGAAGGAAGGTGACAGCATCCTCACCACGGTGATGGAGCATCACGCCAATATCGTGCCGTGGCAGATCGTCGCCTCCCGCACGGGGGCGACCGTGAAAGCAGCGCCGATCGACGATCGCGGTGAGCTGATTCTCGAGAAGTACTTCGAGATGCTTACGCCCGACGTGAAGCTGGCCTGCGTCACGCACGTGTCCAATGTGCTGGGTACGGTCAATCCCGTGCGTGAGATTGCGCGCGAGTGTCGCAAGCGCGGTATCCCACTGGTGGTAGACGGTTCACAAGCCGTGCCGCATCGCCCGGTAGACGTGCAGGCGATCGGCTGCGACTTCTATGCCTTCACGGGTCACAAGATGCTTTCGCCCACCGGCACCGGTGCGTTGTGGGCGCGTAAGGAGCACCTCGAATCCATGCCGCCATTCTTCGGCGGTGGTGAGATGATTCGCGAAGTCAGTTTCTCGGGCACCACCTTCGCCGCGCCGCCGCACAAGTTCGAGGCGGGTACGCCGAACATTGCTGGCTTCGCTGGCGTGGGCGCGGCCATCGATTACTACGATTCGATTGGCTTCGATGCCATCCATGCGTGGGAGCAGCAGTTGCTTGCCTACGCGACGGAGCGTCTGCGCGATATTCCCGGCCTGCGCCTGTTCGGCGAAGCGCTGGAGAAAGAGCCAGTCATCTCCTTCCTGATCGAGGGCGCGCAGGCTACGGATCTCGCTACGCTGCTGGATCTTCAAGGCGTCGCCGTGCGTTCGGGTCACCATTGCGCGCATCCCTTGATGCAGTTCTTCAAAGTGCCAGCCACGCTGCGCGCGTCGCTTGCGTTCTATAACACCCGCGAAGAGGTAGACGCGTTCATCACCGCGTTGCTCAAGGTGCGCAAGCTGCTGATGTAAACCCGCGGTGGGGCAAGGACGTCACTGACCACGTAGGAACAGCATGCACACGCACCTGAAGAATGACCTCGCCGCGATGGATGTGATCCTCGATCGTGCGCGTGCACTGGCCGGTGCCTATCTTGATGGGCTCGATCAGCGACCTGCGGCGGCGGGCCTGCCGCGCGACGTATCTGCGCATGTGGCGCTGCCCGAGCGGGGCATCGGTGCACTCGAAGCGTTGGAGCAGTTCCACCGGGACTACGACGCGATGCTTTCGGGTAGCCCAGGCGCGCGCTACTTCGGTTTCGTGACCGGTGGCGGCACGCCCGCGGCACTCGCGGCCGACTGGTTGGTCAGTACGTACGACCAGAACACGCAACGCAACGGCGACACCTGTGCATCGGTGATCGAGTTGCAGGCGGTGGATATGTTGCACCAATTGCTCGGCTGGCCTTCGGCCTGGACGGGTACCTGCGTGACCGGCGCCACCATGGCCAATTACGTCGGCATAGCGCTGGCAAGGCAATGGGTGGGGCATGAGTACGGTCGTGACGTCGCTGCGGAGGGCTTGAACGGTCTGCCGCCGGTACCGGTGTTTGCCGGCAGTGCGCACTCGAGCACGCTGAAAGCACTCAGCATGGCGGGCTTCGGTCGCCAGGCGATCCACGTGATTTCCCAGCAGGAAGGTCGCGAGGCCTTGCGGGTGGATGAACTCGCACGACTGCTGCGCGAGCGTGGCGACCAGCCGAGTATCGTGGTGGCCAGCGCCGGCACGGTGAATACGGTCGACTTCGATGATCTGGCTGCGTTGGCCGAACTCAAACGGCAGCATCGTTTCTGGCTGCACGTGGATGCAGCCTTCGGCGGCGTGGCCGCGGCATCAACGCCGCGGCGTGCGCTGATGGCCGGCATCGAGGCTGCGGACTCGGTGACGGTGGACGCGCACAAATGGCTTAACGTGCCGTACGACTGCGCGATCGCCTACACCGCGCACCTGCCACTGCAGCTGGAAGTGTTCCAGAACCAATCGGCCTACCTTCCTGCACCTGAGCCGTTACCCGATCACTTCCTGCACCTTGCGCCGGAAAATTCACGACGCTTCCGCGCGCTTCCCTTGTGGATGACCTTGCAGGCCTACGGCCGCGAGGGCTATGCCGAGATAGTTGAGCGCAACTGCGCGGCGGCGAAGCGGCTGGGTGAGTTGATCGCCGGTGATCCACGCTGGTGCCTGGCTGCGCCTGTACGGCTGAATGTTGTGTGCTTCGCGCCGGTGAACGCAGACGCGGCGACCATTACCCAACTGCAGAAGGCATTGCATGCCGATGGCACGGCTTATGTGTCGCCATCGTCTCTGCATGGCCAGCCCATCCTTCGCGCGGCCATCTGCAACTGGCGCACGACCACGGGCGATATCGATCGGACGTTTGAGGCGTTGCAGCGGCTGCTGCCCTGAGTCATTCGCCGTGTTGTCTTTGCGTCACGACTTCTTGTCGGGCATCACGCATTGGTGGTCGCGAAACAAGGCCCATTCCTCGCACTGCCTGCCATCGGGGAACACGCAAATGCCGCTGACGTTGCCTGCCGCATCCGGGCGCAGGTCGAGCCTGCCGCCTTGATTGACACAGGAGACCGAGGCCGGGTTGGCCATTCCCACGGATGGCTTCGTTTCGTTGCGCTCCGGTGTCGGTGTTGACGTGGCGCAGGCCGACAGGGAGAGGAGGAGCAGGGTGGCAGCGGCGGCTTTCATGAGACGACATCGGGAGGGGCTGATGAGGGACTATAGTCCCGTCAACGGACCGCATCATCCGGATGTGTCTGGTGCCTCGCCGGGGTGACGGTAAACTTGCCGACGTCAGTTGGTACACATGGAAATGGATGACATGGAGCAAGTCGCCTTGAAGACGCTGACGTTTCGACGCGCATGGGCTGTCTTTGGCCTGTTTTGCTTGATGCTGGCCTGCCAGCTTCACGCCACCGATGTGCCCGCGTTGCAGGGGCGGGTGAATGACTACGCTCAGGTGCTGGGCACGGATGGATCCACCATCGAGGCAAAGCTGGCTGCGCATGAACAGCGCACCGGCGAGCAGGTGGTCGTGCTGACGGTGCGCAGCCTGAACGGGCAGGACATCGAGAGCTACGCTAACGACGTATTCGCGCAGTGGAAGCTTGGCCAAAAGGGCGTGGACAACGGTGTACTGATTGTCGTTGCTGTGGATGACCACCGCATGCGCATCGAAGTCGGCTATGGGTTGGAAGGGACGCTTACCGACTTGGCCAGTTCGCGCATCATCCGCGAGCGTATGCGGCCACATTTCGCGGATGGCGACTATGTCGCCGGCGTCGAGTCGGGCGTGGACGGTGTACTGGGCGTACTCGATGGCGATGTATCCGCCGCGGCAGCGCCACCGCACGAAACGCCCGACCAGGTGATCGCACGCATGGGCTTTTGGAAGTCCGGCGCCGGTTGGTTCATGGTCGGCGTGTTGCTGTTCTGCCTGATGTTCGCGTGGATGACGAAAGAAGGCGGCAGCTGGTGGATGCTGTTCCTGCTTGGGCCACTCACCTTGCCGCTGTTGCTCTTGGTCTGGCCGTGGTGGGCGGTGGTGTTGGCGTATGGAACGCATGTGTTGGTGGCGATGCTCTGGCGTCGCCGACGTATGCGCTATGAGTACGAGCACGGTGGAACAGGCAAACGCAAATCGGCCGTCCAAGCATGGCCGCCGACCCTTGGGCAGCTGATCACCTGGAGCGGTCCCGATGGCGCTGGCCTGGTAGGTACGGAGACCCGCAGAAGGCGTGGTGGTTCAGGTGGCAGCAGCTCCGGTTCGTCGTCGTCGGGTTACTCCGGTGGCGGTGGCAGCTCGGGTGGCGGTGGCGCTTCCGGCAGCTGGTGAGCTTCGAAAAAGCAAGGTCCACGAGCATGGCTCTCGCGGGCCTTTCTTTATCGCGTTGAAAGGCCGCAGTCAGTCGCCCTGCGCTCCGGCTACTGTCGCTTCCGCCCGTTGTTGCAGTTCTTCACGATGTCATTCACGTGGCGTGCTTCGCTCGGGTTCTACAACACCCGCGATAACGTGGGTGCGTACATCACGGCATTGATCAACGCGCGAAAGTGGTTGATGTGATTGCCTGTCGCATTCTTGTAGGCGCGTATGCCTGCGTAGAAATGCCGAGCAGTGCCTCGTAATCTACCCCAGCATGGTTGCCGCGATTTTGCGGTATCGCTGTCTGCGATGCAGATATTCAACACCGGTCGATGCACATCATGGCCATGGTGGACATCCACGCAACTGCGACCAGGCGTTAACGCATCCTGTGCTCTGCTAATGAAAGTGCCCCAGGGGATATTGGACATCAGGGCGCCAGGGGTATTCGGGCTCATTCGTCTCGTGATCACAGATATCTCAAATGCCGCTTGCGTTTGAGATCCACGGTTTTCGCCCTGTCTTTGGCTTACGCCTTTTCGTGGGGAAAGACATCGTGATCGATTCAGCGTTGCACGGTGCTCTCCTTACGCTTCTTGATAGTAATTCTTTGTCATTTCCGTGATTGGCGAGCGAAGCGTTCCGAGTGTGCGGATGATTTCCGCAGGTACGGTGGTGGGCGAATGCACGGTTATCTCCATCAACTCATGTGGGAGTTACGTCGATGAATACTTCTGAGAGGCGGGACCGTTCTGTTTCCTTGCTTGTCAGCTTGGCTGTCTTTCTGGTGGGCTTGTTGTCGCTGGGAGTGACAACAAGCGCACATGCCGGCGCATTGATCATGACGTGCGAGGGTACCGACAGCGCCACGTTTACCCCGGGGTTGACTGACACGCAGCAAAACATCAGTTACGCCGCCGCCGTGAGTTTGAGTTGTCCGCTAGGCGGTGTCGGTGCGCCTGCTGGCCTCAATAGTGGAGCGGCATCCTCTGTGTCGTTGCTAGCCATGTCTTGCGACACTCTGGCCACGGGGCCGTTCCCTCTGCCAGCCACCTACACCTGGAACAACGGCAGTCAGACCGTCGTGGAGTTCGAACTCGTTGAGGGGGCCATCGTTGACGGCAGCATTGTGCTCTCGTTTACAGGCTCCGTGACATCTGGTCTTGGTCAAGGGAGCCTGGTTGACGCGACGGTTACCCTGCCTAATGTCCAAGGGATTCTGAGCGGCTGCACGGGAAGCGGGCTGACGAGTCTTTCCGGACCCACCACAGTCACGTTTCTTGGCTTGTAGTTTGGATCGTATCGCCGCTTCCGTGCGCTATTTTGAGCGGATGCCTTCTGTCATGTGACTGACTGCGGCGGGCCGTCGTTTCAAACCGCGCAGGGTGTCGAGCGTGTGGCGTTACGGGTGATCGAGTATTCCCTTAGCCGGAGGTTCTGTCATGCGTACTTTTTCGATTCGAGGTTTCTTCCGATCCACGATCGTTGGCGCAGTTTCCCTGGTGGTGGGGTTGCTGGCCATGGGCGTTGCGCCGGTTGCGAATGCGGCGACCTTGGAGGTGCTGTGCACGGGTTCCACAGCCTATACCTTCAATCCCGGAATCATCGACACGGAGCGAACCGTGCAGTTCGCCGCCACACAGAACCTCACCAGTTGCCCGGTAAAAATTGGTGTGCCGTCCAACTTGAACGGTGGGACATCCTCGGTGCAAGGAAATTTTCTTGTGGACTGCGATATCGCGGCAACGCTTCAGCCGGCGAACACAACGGAGACGTACTCCTGGACCAATGGCACCCAGAGTGTGGTGAATTACACGGATATCGTTGATGCGGTCGCTGTTGATGGAACGTTGACCGCGACATTCACAGGGACGGTGACGTCTGGTGTTGGTGGTGGAAGTACAGCCACGTTGGTGGTGGTCATGCCGAACTTTCAGGGTACTTTGGACGGTGCCTGCTTCACACAGCAGGGTGTGACGAGTTTGTCGGGTACCGTGACGCTGAATCTTCTCAGCCTGTAGTTGCGAGTCAATGCATCGCTCTCATGGGCAAACGAGGGTCGGTGCCCGCGTGGGCTTCCCAATGCGGCTGGCCGATGGGACGTGATTGGCGCGTCGCGCTTATGCAGCAAACAAAACGCCGCGGTATGGCCGCGGCGTTTTGTTTCAGGCGATCGGCAACGATGGTTACCAGATCTTCACTTGCTTGTCGGCCGGACGCACCATCTTGTCTCCCGCCTTGCATTGGAACGCCTGCGCGAACGCCGGCATATTCGACGGCGCACCGACGGCGCGGAACTGTGCAGGTGCGTGCGGATCCGTGTTGAGCAAGGTCAACTGCGCTTCCGGACGGATGCTGCCGCGCCACACGCGCGCCCAATTGAGGAAGAAGCGCTGGTCCTGCGTGTAACCGTCGATCTTCTTCTTCGCTTCGGCGGGGTTGCGAGCCAGTGCCATCTGCAGCGCATCGTACGCGGCGTTGAGGCCGCCGAGGTCGCCAATGTTCTCGCCCATGGTCAGCTTGCCGTTGACGAACTTGCCCGGCAGCGCTTCGTAGTGATTGAACTGGTCGGCGAGCAGATCGGTGCGTGCTTCGAAAGCCTTGCGGTCTTCGTCGGTCCACCAGTTCACGTTGTTGCCCTGGGCGTCAAACTTGCTGCCTTGGTCGTCGTAGCCGTGGCCCATCTCATGGCCAATCACCGCACCGATGCCACCGTAGTTCAGCGCGTCATCCGCCTTGGCGTCGAAGAATGGCGACTGCAGGATGGCGGCGGGGAACACGATCTCGTTCTTCAGCGAGTTGTAGTACGCGTTGACCGTTTGCGGCGTCATGCCCCATTCGGTGCGGTCCACAGGCTTGCCGATCTTGCCGACCATGTAGGCGTAATTGAACTCGTCCGCGGCCTGCACGTTCTCGAAGTAACTGCTGTCGGGCTTGATGATCAGGCCGCTCCAGTCACGCCACTTGTCCGGGTAGCCGATCTTGGGTGTAAAGGTGGCCCACTTCTCAAGCGCCTTCTTCTTGGTGGCGTCACTCATCCACGGCAGGTTCTCGATGCGTGTCTTGTAGGCGGCGCGTAGATCGCCAACCAACTGTTCCGCACGCGCCTTCGATTCCGGCGAGAACGTCTGGGCCACGTAGAGCTGGCCTAGTGCCATGCCCATGCCGCCTTCTACGCTATCCAGCGTGCGCTTCCAGCGTGACTTCATTTCCTTCTGACCGTTAAGCGTCTGCGCGTTGAAGGCGAAGTCTTCCTGCTGGAACGGCGTGGACAGGTACGGCGATGCCGCATCGATGGCGTGGAAGCGCAGGTAAGCCTGCCAGTCATTCACGGATACATCGGCAAGCATCTTGTCGAACTCGGCGAAGAACTTCGGCTGCGACAGCGAAAAGCCATCCTTCACGTCCGCACCCTGGGCCTTGAAGAACGCGGCCCATTCGAAGTGTGGCGTCACCTTGTCGGCGTCGGCGATGCTGACGTAGTGGTAGCGATTCTCCGGCTGTCGCAGCTCAATGGGCACCAATGAGGCAGCGGCAAGGCGGGTTTCCAGTGCCATCACGGCCTTGGCCTGCTTTTGTGCATCCGCTTCGTTCGCGCCAACCAGTTGCAGCGTGCGCGCGATATGCGCCACGTACTCGGTACGAATCTTTTCGAAATCCGGCTTGCTGTAGTAGTCGGCAGTTGGCAGGCCCAAACCACCCTGGTTGACGTAGGCAATCTGGCGACTGGAATCCTTGAAGTCTGCGTTGCCGTAGAAACGGAACGCCACCGGGTTGCCCTTGGCATAGCTCTCGGTGATGTAGTCGACGACATCCTTGGCATTCTTCACGCCATCGATGCGCGCCAGTTCGGGCTTGATCGGAGCGAAGCCGGCCTTCTCGATGGCCGCTTCATCCATGCCCGAGGCATAGAAGTAGCCGATCTTCTGTTCGATGGAGCCGGGTCTGGCGGTCGCGGCGTCCTTGGCGGCTTTCTCCACGATGCCGTGCTGCACATTCAGGCTGTCTTCGCGTAACGCATCGAAGGAACCCCAGCGCGTGCGATCGGCGGGAATCGGGTTGGCGGCGAGCCATTTCGCATTGACGAAGCCGTTGAAGTCGTTGCAGACGTTCTTGCCAGTGTCCAGTTCCTTCACGTCGAAGGAGCCAGTGGGGGCGGCCAGCGCAGCGGTGCACAGGCTCAGGCCCACGGCAAGCGCGAGCGGTTTCACAATGCGGTTCTTCATGGAATCTCCCAAAAGGGACGCGCGGTGCGCATCCGGTCGTGTACGCGGGGCACGTGGCCCCGATGCTGAGGCTAGGGAGCGGCGTCAGTCAGCCGACAGTGTCGAAGGTCATTGTGCGGCGCGATGGCGGGGTGACGGCTTCAGCGGCGGGCGATGCGGTAAGTGCAGCGCCGTCCACCGGCCAGCAGGTGTTGCTCGCGCGTGACCTGTACCTCGGGGCCAAGCACATCCTGGAACAGCATCAGCTCGCTGCGGCAAAAGCCTTGGCAGGCGCGGGCCGCTGCGCAGATAGGGCAGTGGTCCTCAATGAGCAGCCAGTCGCGACCGTCGCGCTCTGCTCGCGCCATGTAGCCTTCCCGTTCGCGCAGTTCGGCCAGCCGCCGGACGCGTTCGCCAGTGGTGCGGCTGCCGTCAAGGTGATCGATGTAATGGCGTCGGTTGTCCTCGCGGCGGGCATCGATCAAGCGATCAACGCCGGCGTCGCCGAACAACGTGCGCACGGAATCGATCAACTCGACCGCCAGTTGCGCATGGGTGTCGGGGAAGCGCGCATGCCCTGCCTGGGTCAGTGCCCAGCACTGGCGCGGGCGTCCGGCGCCGCTGCCGCGCTCGGCTTCACCGGCGATCAGACCGGCCTCGGCGAGTTTCTGAACCTGCTGACGCACGGCTTCCGTGGTCAGGCCCAGATCGTCGGCTAGCGCTGCGGTGCCTTGCGGGCCAACGGTCTTGAGCTGGAAGAGGATGCGTTCCGCCGTGGCCTCGGATCTATTTTCCAAGTTCATGCTTGTTTAATTCCAATCGGCTCGACTAATATGCAAGGACATTCTTGGATATTAGGCGCGCTTGCGCGCACTGTCGAGGTTTCATGTCCACCATCGCTACATCCCCCAGTTGGCGCGAACTGCTCAGCGGCCGTAATGGCACGCGTTGCCTGGCGCTGGCTGGCGGTACCGCATTGCACGCCATCAACATCTACATGGTCACCACGCTGATGCCATCCACCGTGGCTGAGATCGGCGGCATGGCGTACTACGCGTGGAACACCACGTTGTTCGTGATCGCGTCCATTGTGGGCGCCAGCGCTGCCGCCCCGTTGGCGCGCCGATGGGGTAGCAAGAACGCTTATCTGTCGTCGTTGATGGTGTTTGCGCTGGGCACTGCCGTCTGCGCCATGGCAGGTGACATGCCGACGCTTCTGACAGGGCGAACCCTGCAGGGCCTCGGTGGTGGCGTACTGGTGTCGCTGGCCTACGTGCTGATTCGCGAAGTGTTTGAACCGGGGTTGTGGCCGCGCGCGATGGGCCTGGTATCGGCGATGTGGGGCATCGCTACCTTGTCCGGTCCGGCCATTGGTGGCGTGTTTGCGCAATGGGGTCATTGGCGCGATGCATTCTGGTCGCTGTTGCCTGTGGCCGCGGTGCTGGCCGTAGTAGTGATTCGCTGGTTGCCGGCTGGTGCGCGCAGCAACGAGCCGTTCCGCTTGCCCGGCTTGCGTCTGTTGTTGCTGACGCTGTCGGCGCTAGCCATCTCGTTAGCCAGTCTCAGCCACACCACCTTGTGGCAGGTGCTGGGTGTCGTCGCTGGCTTGTTGCTGGCGGCACCGATTGCATGGCTGGATCGACGCGCTTCGTTGCGGCTGTTGCCTGCACTGGCGTACCAGCCGTCCCGGCTTCGCGCAATCTACACGGTCATGGCCGCGCTGGTGATCGGCAGTAACGCAGAAATCTTCGTGCCGTACTTCCTGCAGGTCGTGCACGGACACGGGCCGCTGGCAGCCGGCTATCTCACCGCGGTGATGGCGGGAGGGTGGAGCTTTGGTTCCATGCTCAGCGCAGGACGTGGCGCGCGCTTCGCCACCTGGGCCATGCGCAGCGGCCCATGGTTGATGGCCTTGGCGCTCGTATGGCTTGGCCTGATGTTGCGACAGACGCAGGGCTTTGCCGATGGTATCGGGCTGGCACTACTGTGCATGGCGATGGCCGGCGTGGGCTTGGGCATCGGCATGGCCTGGCCGCATTTGCTGAGTAGCCTGTTGTCCAGCGTGCCCGCCGAGGATGGTGCACTTGCTTCCGCCTCCATTTCCACCGTGCAGTTGTATGCGATGGCACTTGGTGCGGCGATGGCCGGCCTTATCGTCAATGCCGCAGGCTTGAGTGACCCGGGTGGTCTGGAAGGCGCGCGCCGCGCCGTTCCCTGGCTGTTCGGCAGCTTTGCCCTGCTGGCGCTAGCGGGCCTGCCCGCGGCGCGTCGCGCGGCGGCGCATTGAAGGATACGAGCGGCGCAGGGCTCAGCAAGTGGCCTGCGTCGCTCAGGCGGCGAGAGGGAAGTCGAGCTCCACCGTCAGGCCCGGATTCGCATCGTGCAGCGAAAGCTGTATCCCATGCAGGTCCGCGACGGCGCTCACCAGTGCCAGGCCCAGGCCGCTGCCTGGCGTGCTGCGACTGCTGTCCAGACGCACGAAACGACGCAGCACGCGTTCGCGGTCCACGACGGGGATGCCGGGACCAGAGTCGGTGACGCAGCCGATGAGGCGGTCGGCGTTGCTACGCAGGTCCAGATGGATGCGTGAACCTGTCGGCGTATGGTGCAGCGCGTTCTCGATCAGATTGGCCAGCATCTGGGTCAGCAGCGCCTGGTCGCCACGCAGGCGTCGCCCCGCTTCGATATCCGCCGACAGCTCCTGGCCAAGGTCCTCGGCGACAGGCCGGTAGGTCTCCGCCAGCGCATCGAACAATGCGGACAAATCCAGTTCGTCGAACCCCGAGTGGCGCTGGCGGGACTCCACGCTGGCGATGCGCAACAACGCGCGGAAGGTGGCCAGCAGATCGTCCACCTCGGCAAGCGCGCGTTGCAGGCTGTCGCGCAGCCCCATTTCGCTGGCATGAGGATCGTTGCCGGACTCCAGGCGCTGGCGCATGCGCATCAGCGGCGTGCGCAGGTCGTGGGCGATGTCGTTGGACACTTGGCGCATGCCGTCCATCAGCACGTGCATGCGGGTGAGCATGCGATGGAAGCGATTGGCCAGCCGGTCGAACTCGTCGTTCTTGCCGGAGCGCGCGATGATGAAATCCGCTTCGCCCTCCAGTGCACGCTCCGCGAGCTCGCCCAATGCATCGATGCGACGCATGTAGAGCCAGCCGCCGATGCCGCCGGTGAGGAGCACGAGCAGCAGCGCGGAAACGCCGATTTCCAGGAAGCGGCGACTCAGCAACTCGCTCAGCTCCACCACGCTGCGGTTGTCGCTGCCAGCGACCACCCAGCGGCCATCGGGCAGGCGCGTCGCGTAGAGATGGACTTCGTCGGCATCGCTGTTGTCTTCACCCAAGGCGCCCTGGAGGGGGACCGTTTGCCAGCCGGCAACACTCGGGCGGTAACGCAGATTGCCGGCGATGCGGTTGCCCGCGGCATCGGCGAGCAGGTAATAGTCCGGCCCTATGGGCATGACGGCCACGCGCTGGCGGATCTGCATGTCCAGCGTGCCATCGGTCGCCGCCTGAAGCAGGCTGGCCATGTCGGTTTTCACATTGGCGCGCAGCTGAGCCTCGGCATAGTCGCTGACGCTCCACCATGCGATCCCGAGCAAAGCGGCCACCAGTACCGCGAACAACGACGCCTGGATCAGGGTCATGCGGAACGCGGCGGTACGTAAGGGGTTAATCCTCGACACGCAGGCAATACCCGGCGCCACGCACGGTGTGCAGCAATTCGCTTTCGAAGCCGCGATCGATCTTGTTGCGCAGGCGGCTGATATGCGTCTCGATCACGCTGGTCTGCGGATCGAAGTGGAACTCCCATACATGCTCCAGCAGCATGCTGCGGGTCACCACGCGGCCTTGGTGCATCATCAGGTATTCCAGCAGGCGGAATTCCCTGGGCTGCAATTCGACGGGCTGGCCCGCGCGTCGCACCTCGCGCGTGATGCGGTCAAGTTCGAGATCGGCGATACGTAGCAGCGTCGCCTGGTCCGTCATGTGCGGTCGGCGCGACAGTGCGGCGAAGCGGGCGCGCAACTCGATCATGGCGAACGGCTTGGTCAGGTAGTCGTCGGCGCCGGCGTTGAGGCCTTCGACGCGATCGTTCACTTCGCCCAATGCGGAGACCATGAGCACTGGCGTCTCGCGGCCGGCATGGCGCAACTCCCGCACCATCGATACGCCATCCAGGCGGGGCAGCATGCGGTCGACGATGATCACGTCATAGCGTTCGCGCGCAGCCATGGTGAGACCCGCATAGCCGTCATGCGCGCTGTCGATTTGCGTGGCGCTGGTGTGGAGACCGGCGGCGATGTGCGCGGCGGTGTCGCGGTCGTCTTCCACGATAAGGATTTTCATGGGCATCGTTCCAATGGCTTGCCTGTGCATGGGGTGGCGGACGTGAACCACGTCACCCGGTTCCTTACCGATAGGTAAGGCCCCTGCATCTTGCTAGTCATAGCAGTTCCTTAGTGTCTGTTGGATGACAGCGCGCGCTCGTTGCTCGACAGCGTGATGCAAGGCCGTCTGGGCATTCATTCATCCAAGGGTTCATTCATGGCAGCAAAACGTGCAGGCAGCATTCTCGTGGGCGTCGCTGCATTGACAGGCGTGAGCTTGGCTCACGCGGCTGGCTTCGCCTCCCTCAAGGGCATCGTTGAAATCGACCATCATCCGGTGGCCGGCGCGCAGGTGGCGCTGAGCGAATTGAACCGCAGCGTGGTGACCGGCAAGGACGGTACGTACGAGCTGGAAGGCGTCGAGCCCGGCAACTACAACCTGGTGGTCAGTGCCGACGGACAGGCGCCGGTGCAGCGGCAGGTGATGCTGCATCCGGGCCAGACCATCGAACAGGATGTGGAGCTGGGCGGCGCAACGAAGACGCTGCAGGCGCTGAAGGTGACGGCGCAGACCACGCCACTGGAAATGGCGCGCAGTATCCAGCAGGACGCGCCCAACCTGGTGAACGTGCAGCCCGCTACCGAGATCCGCAAGTTGCCCGACGTGAATGCGGCTGAGGCCGTGCGCCGCGTTCCAGGCATTTCGCTGGAAAGTGATACGGGCGAGGGACGCTTCATCAATATCCGAGGCCTGGATGCCGATCTTAATGGCGCTACCTTCGACGGCGTGCGTCTGCCGCCGACCAACCCTGCATCGCCGATGGGCGGTGGTCGCGCGGTGGCCTTCGACTCGATTCCCACCGGTCTGATCGGCGCGATCACCGTGACCAAGACCAATACGCCGGATCAGGATGCCGAAGCGCTTGGCGGCACCATCGAGATCACGCCCAAGCAGGTGCCGCCGGGCAAGGACCAGTTCCTGGAGGTGGAGCTGGGCACCGGTTTGGAGAGCCTGCGCGATACGCCGATCAAGGACTATCAGGTGAGCGGTGGCAGCCGCTTTGGTGCCGGTAATGCCTTCAGTTTTATTGGCACCCTTGCCTACTACGAGGACAAGCGTGGCGTCGACGACATCGAAGGCTCCTATGCGGACGACCAGGCCAACGGTACGCCCGACAAGGTGATGAACGATTTCGAGCAGCGCCGTTACCAGTACCACCGTCGCCGCATCGGTTACGGCGGCGAGCTGAATTACCAGCCTGACGATGACAATCGCTGGTACGTGCGCTACTTCAAGGCAGGCTATACCGAGTCGGTGAACCGTCAGCGCCTCACGTACAACATGTTCGGTGGCGGCACCGGTTCGGTAACGGTCGATCCGTCCAACCCCAAGGGCTTCATCGACCCCAACGTCACCTACGACAAGACGTTGCGTGACGAGCGGGAAACCATCGCCACGCGCGTGGCCTCCATCGGCGGCGAGAACCATTTTCATAGCTTCAATATCGACTACCTGCTGGCCGCGACCTACGGCACGTACAACAAGCCGCACGATTACAACAGCACGTTTGCCAACCCCAATACCTACACGGTGGCTTACGACAACATGAGCGATCCACGTTACCCACGATTCAATCCGCTCAATGGCAATCCGCTGGATCCATCGGCCTATACGCTGTCCGATTTCCAGAACAGCACCGAGCACGACCACACCCAGGAATACACCGGCGCGTTCAACGTCACCGTTCCCACCAGCTGGTTCGAAGGCAGTGACGAGAACATCAAGTTCGGCGTAAGCGCGCGCAAGAAGGATCGCCACAGCGAGATCACGAGTTTCAACGCCGTGCCCCCGGCACTGCCGATGACGCAGTTCATCGGCGGCAAGCCGGTGACGTTCTACGACGGGCACTATCAGAACGGCTACAACCTGTACGCGGCAGGCTTGCGCGATCTCTACGTGAACAACCAGGGCTTGTTCCCCGAGGCCGATCCGCTAGCCGACCAGCAGGCCGAGGCGCAGGGCGCGTCTAATGGCAAGGAAAGCGTCTACGCCGTGTACGGCCAGTATCAGTTCAAGCCAGTCGAAAAGCTGGACATTCTCGCTGGCGTGCGCTGGGAGCGCACCGTGGGGGCCTATGGCGGCAACGAAGTGCTGCTAGACCCGAACACGGGTGCGTTTGCTGGCGCGACGCCGATCTCGGTGGGCCACAGCTACAACAATTTCTTCCCGACGGTGCAGCTCCGCTATGAGTTCGCGGAGTCGCTGATCGGCCGCGCGGTCTACTCCAAGACCATTGCCCGCCCGGGCTTCAACCAGCTCACCACCTCGACGCTGATCGATCCTTCGTCGGACAGCGTCACGCAGGGCAATCCCAACCTGAAGCCGACCACCAGCGACAACTTCGACCTGTCGCTGGAGTACTACCTCGACAACGGCGGCATCGCGTCGGTGGGCGTGTTCGACAAGGAGTTGAGCAACTACATCATCAACAAAGATGAGCAGGGCGTGACGTTCCCGAACAACGGGTTGTTCGCCGGCTTCACCGGTGCGGCGAAGGTGTACACCTTCGCCAACATCAACAGTGCACACGCACGAGGCATCGAGCTGAACTACCAGCAGAAGTTCGCCATGTTGCCGGGCTGGCTGGCCGGCTTTGGCATGGGCGCCAACTATACC
>NZ_JAELTQ010000134.1 GCF_016428905.1 Dyella sp. ASV24
GCTGCTGGAGGACTGCGCCCAGGACGATGCACTGGCCATCGCGGAAGATCTGCGCGCTGCCATTGGTGACCTGCACTTTGCGTTCGGCGAACGCGGTTTCGCCACCAGCGCCAGTATTGGGCTGGTCAGCTTGAACACGGATCAGCGACTCGCCCGCGAGGATATCCTCGGCGCGGCAGATGCCGCCTGCCACCTGGCCAAGGAAAAGGGCCGCAACCGCGTACAGACCTACCACCTCGACGACGACGAAGTACTCGTGCGGCAAACCGAGATGTGCTGGGTCAGCCGTATCCAGGCAGCGCTTGCGAGCAACCGGTTGCGTATCTACGCACAGGACATCGTCGACCTGCGCCAGCCGATGCAACACCATCACGTCGAACTACTGGTGCGCATGGTGGGCGAGGATGGCCAAATGGTGCCGCCACGCGCCTTCATCCCTGCGGCCGAACGCTATGGCCTGATGCCATCGATCGACCGCTGGGTGGTGCAGTCCGCTTTTGCTGCGCTGCGCGAGGCGCTGGATCGCGGTGCCACCAACGTACCTACGCTGTGCACGATCAACCTGTCGGGCACGTCACTCAGCGAAGATGGTCTGGCCGTATTCCTGCGCCAGCAATTCACCGAGTTCGACATTGCGCCCTCGTCCATCTGCTTCGAGATCACCGAAACGGCGGCCATTTCCAGCCTTTCGCGCGCGACCGCCTTCATCCACGACATGCGCGCGTTGGGCTGCAGCTTTTCACTGGACGACTTTGGCGCCGGCATGTCGTCCTTCACCTATCTGAAGCACCTGCCCGTGGACTTCGTGAAGATCGAAGGAAGTTTTGTCATGGACATGATCGACGACCCCATCGATTTCGCCATGGTCGAAGCGATCAACAACATCGGCCACGTCACCGGCAAGCGCACCATCGCCGAATGCGTGGGCACACCGGAATTGCTGGCGGCAGTAAACCGGCTGGGCATCGACTTCGCGCAGGGTTTTGTCCTGTCGATACCGCGCCCGTTCCTGCAGGAACAGGACGCATTGACCGAACTACGCGAGCCGATGCCATCCACCGCTGAGTAACTCAACGGGTACGAAAGCCCTCGATGTCAGGTGCATCGCAGTCCTCGCGCAGCACCTGATCGACACGAGCCGCCGACGGGCCTTTCCACAACCAACGCTCCAACGCCTCAATGGACGATGGTGTGCCGACGGCTAGCACCTCGACACGACCGTCCTGCAGGTTTGTCGCGTAACCAGACAGGCCGAGCATCAACGCTTGCTCGCGAGCGCTGGCGCGATAAAACACGCCCTGCACCCTGCCGCTCACGAAGAAGCGCGCGGCGGCCACGGTTACTTACCCAAGCCGATGGCCTCGCCCAGCGAGGCCTCGTTGACGGTGCCGACGAAACGCTTGGCGACCTTGCCGTCCGGGCCGATCAACCACGTCGTCGGCAGACCACGGGGTTCATCGAAATCCTTCAACGGCTTGTCGAGCGTCACCTGTGCCACGGGATAGCTCACCGGGTGCTTGACCAGGAATGCCTTGATGTCGGCGACATCGCTGTCGTCATAGGCCAGACCGATGGCGCTCACCTTGTCTTTGTGCGTGGTGACAAACTTCGAGATGTCCGGCATTTCCTTGATGCATGGCACGCACCACGTGGCCCAGTAATTGACGATGACCCACTTGCCGCGCTGCGACGCGAGGTCATACGGCTTGCCGTCGAGCGTGGTCAGCTTGATCGACGGCTGCTCGGGCATGGCAGCGTGTGCTGCGCCGACCAGAGCCAGCGCAAAACCCAGGGCAGCCAGCGGCTTCAGCAACTTCATTGCGTTGTTTCCTTGGATAGGGTCGATGCCGGCGTGCCCAGTGGATAGGCAACATCCAGCGTCTTGTGAAGATTGTGGCAGAGCGATTTTGCGGCTTCATCGAGCAGCGCCAGCAAGGCTGCCGGCAAACGCAGATTGTGCACGCGCGCCTCCTCCGCGGGATGCAGCGGCACCCGGTAAGCGCAATGAGCGTACACACGCATCAAGTCCGTGCTGTCGAGGCTACGCGCAAGCATCCAGCCGCTACCCACTTCGCCCTGGATGAGCTCGGCGCGTTGAAGATCGCCGAAGTAGTCCACGATCGCCGAGCGATGCAACCGCGGCTCTTCCGCGCGCACGCTGTCCGGCGTGACTTTGTCACCGTGTCGCTGGGCGTTGATGAAATGCCCTAGCACCACGAGCAGGCCGAGCAAGGCTGCATCCTCCGGCAGGTAATCCGCCGGTGGCAGGTAATCGAAGGCAGAGAGGGAAGCTGCCACCGATGCGCAAAGAATCACGATCACCCATGACAGGTAGATCCACAGCAGGAAGATTGGCAGCGCCGCGATGGCGCCGTAGATCTGCTGGTAGGTGTGCGCATGATGGATGAAGCGCGCGAATCCCCAGCGCGCGATCTCGAACAGGATCGCACCCAAGAACGCACCGACGGCGGCATTGCGCCAATACACCCGGCGATTGGGTACCACCATGTAGATGAGCATCAGGGTGAGAAAGGTCACGATGAACGGCAACACGCCCACCAACCGCTCTTTCAGGTTGAGCGTGCTTGCCGCATCGTTGAGCAGTGGCAGCGCGGTAGCGAACGAGGCCAACGCGATGCCGCCCACGACCAACACGGGCCCCAGCGTGAGCGCCGCCCAGTACAGCAACAGGCGTGAGATCCAACCACGCTGGCGCTGCACGCGCCAGATGCGATTCATGCGGTCCTCGATACTTACCATCATCGAAAGCGCACTGAAGAACATCACCAACACGCTGATGCCGGTGAGCTTGCTGGCGTTGTCGGCGAAGCCGTCCAGATACTCCTGCACACGCACGCCAGCCGCAGGCACAAAGCTCTTGAACACGAAATCGATCAGCATGCCGCGTGCGTCGGCAAATGCCGGAAACGCCGCAAAAATCGCCAACGAGGCCACGATAAGCGGCACCAGCGACACCAGCGTGGTGTACGACAACGCGCCAGCCGTCTCGAAGCACTTGTCATCGATGAACCGCTGCCAGACGAACCGGCGGAAGCTATGAAAGCGGTCGCGATCGAAACGCAAGGCCATGGCCATGGTGACTCCTTTCCACGTCAAACGCCCTATGTTGGCGCCGCACTGCATACTGGATGCGTGAACATGGCGGCAACTCGGGCTTGATCGCCCGCTACACTAGCCGATCAGACACGCCTACCGAAACCATGAGCCACGACATCCTGGTCCTCTACTACAGCCGCTCCGGCCATACCGCCCAGCTCGCGCGACTGATCGCGCGCGGCGTGGAGGAAGTACCGGGCATGCGGGCCCGCCTTCGCCAGGTGCCGCCCGTGGCGCCCGTCACCGAAGTGGCGCAGCCGCCAGAGCCGGAAGAAGGCGCACCCTACGTGACGCGCGAGGATCTCGCTGAATGCGCCGGGCTGGCCCTTGGCAGCCCGACCCGCTTCGGCAACATGGCCGCGCCGCTCAAGTATTTTCTCGACTCCACCGGCGCCGAATGGGCAAGCGGCGTGCTTGCCGGCAAGCCTGCCGCCGTATTCACCGCGACCAGCACCATGCATGGCGGCCAGGAATCCACCCTGCTCACCATGGCCCTGCCCCTGCTCCATCACGGCATGCTGCTGGTGGGCCTGCCCTACACCGAGCCGGCGCTCACGGCCACGCAAAGCGGTGGCACGCCGTATGGCGCCAGCCATGTCTCCGGCGCGAAGGGCGACAACGCCATCAGTGAGCACGAACGCGAGTTGGCGCGTGCGCTGGGACGCCGCCTCGCTGACGTCGCCAAACGGCTGGGCACTGGCGCATGACAGCGCCCGTCGCCGCCAACTATCGCGTGGGGTTGATCGCGTGGGCCGCGCTCACTGTGCTGCAAGCGGTGTGGCATGGCTGGCTGTTTCCACCGCAGATCATGTCAACGGCGCTGCTGCTCGGCATCACCGTGGTGCCGCTACTGTTGCCGTTGCTCGCGATCCGCGACGTGCGCCGCACGCTGCTATGGGTGGGCATCCTCAGTCTGTTCTACTTCTGCCACGGCGTGAGCGAAGCCTGGAGCGCGCCAGGTGAGCGTTGGTTGGCGTGGATAGAGATCCTGTTGACCCTGACGCTGATCGGCATTCTGGGGCTGGGCGTGCGCCGCAAGCGCGTGGCGTCACGCAGCTGAGAGCGGGTTACCCGCCGCCGAAAGTTTTTTCGGAAGCATGACTTTCAGCAGGGATGCCGGCAGAGGTCGGAACGGTAAGGTCAAACGGCAAAGAGCCTGTTCCATGCCTCCCAAGGCCCCCGGGGAGACATGGAACAGGCTCTCAAACAAGGAGACCGTTCGATGCGTACTGCCGCCCTCGGCAAAAGGTTGCCCCTGGCTGTCGGCCTGCTGGCCCTGCTGCCTTCCGTCACGCTGGCTCGCTATGACAAACCACCCGAGCCCCTGCTTGGCGTGATGCACGCGCCCTTGCCGGCGATTCCCATGCTCGACCCCACGCGCGAACGCATGCTGCTGGTCGAGCAATCGCAGTACCCCTCGATCGATCGCGTGGCCGAGCCTTACGTGAAGCTCGCCGGTCTGCGTATCGAACCGCGCAACCATAGTCGGCACGATGCTTCGAGTGGCTACGGCATACGCGCCTGCCTGAAGAATTTCACGCTGGAAGACGTAGCCAGCCACCAACAGACGCCGGTGGCCCTACCGGCCAACGCCTGCCCCAGCGCGCCGCTGTGGTCACCCGATGGGCATCGCTTCGCTTTCACCAACACCACCGACCAAGGCACCGAGCTATGGCTGGGTGATGCGCTCACGGGCCAGACGCATCGTGTGGACGGCGTTTCGCTCAATCCGGTGATGGAAGACAGCGTGCAGTGGCTACACGACAGTGACTCCCTGCTGGTGAAGCAGATACCCGCCAACCTCGGGCCCGCACCCAAGGCGGGTGCGGACGCGGGACCGGAGATCAAGCAGTCGATCGAGGGCAAGGGAGAGAGCAGCACCTACGAGGCCCGCGACACACTCTCCAGCACGGACGACGAAGCGCTGTTCGATTACTACGCAACAGCTCAACTCGCTGTCGTCGACGCCACCAGCGGCAAGGTGCGCATGGTCGGAAAGCCTGGCGTGATCGCTGGTGTTTCCGGTGCACCCGACGGGGAGCACGTGCTGATCGAGACCTTGAAACGCCCCTACTCCTACGTCACCACTTATGAGCGCTTCGCACGCGACGTCACCGTGCTCGACGTGCAAACGGGGCAATCCTCGCTGATTGCTTCGTTGCCCGTAGCGGATCGCGTGCCGGTACGCGGCGTACCCGTCGGTCCGCGCGATTTCGAATGGCGCGCGAACGCACCAGCCACACTGATCTGGCCGGAAGCGCTCGACCAGGGCGACTGGAAGGTCAACGTGCCCAAGCGCGACAAAGTGCTGATGTGGAGCGCCCCCTTCAGCGGCAAGCCACAGGAAGTAGCCCGTACCGACCAGCGCTTCAGTGGCATGCGCTGGCTGGCCCAGGGCAATGAGCCGTTTGTGTATGAGCTCGACGCCAACCGCCAGTGGATCCACGTCAGCCGTATCGATGTGGCTCATCCATCCAAGCCGGCGCGCACCATCTGGGACTACTCGGCCAACGAGATCTACAAAAATCCCGGTACGTTACTGAGCCAGACCTTGCCCAACGGCGCGAATGTGGTGCGCCAGGATGGCGATGCGGTGTACCTCTCCGGTCCTGGCGGCACGCCGAAGGGAGATCGTCCCTTCCTTGATCGCTACAACTTGTCCAGCGGGCAGACCGAGCGCCTGTTCCGCAGCGGCACCGACACCTACGAGCGCCCGTTGACCGTACTCACCGGTGGCGAGCGTTTCATCACCGCACGGCAATCGCCGACCGAACCGCCCAATCTGTTCATGTACACGCTGGGGGCGCCGACCAGCAACCCGCAGGCGGGCGAGGCAGCATTCGCCTCGCAGGCGCAAGCCATCACGCATATCCCCGATCCGACACCGCAAGTGCGCGGCATCGGCAAGCGACTAGTCACCTACAAACGCAAGGATGGCGTGGAGCTCTCATTCACGCTGTACACGCCGCCTGGCTACAAGGAAGGCACGCGTCTGCCGGCCATCCTGTACGCCTATCCCCAGGACTTTGCTGATCCCAGCCAGGCCGGCCAGATCAGCGGCTCCCAGCAGAAATTCGACGTGCTGCGCGGCTATCGCTTGCTGCTGTTGTCGGGCTATGCCGTGATCGACAACGCATCGTTCCCCATCGTGGGCGATCCACGCACCGCCTACGACACGTACGTGGAACAGCTGGTAATGGACGCGCAGGCAGCGGTGGACAAAGCCGTCGAACTCGGCGTGGTTGACCGCAATCGCGTCGGCGTCACCGGCCATAGCCATGGTGCGCTGATGACGGCCAACCTGCTGGCGTACACCGACCTGTTCCGTGCCGGCGTGGCCACCAGCGGCGCTTACAACAAAACGCTGACACCCTTCGGCTTTCAGAACGAACGCCGATCCTTGTGGCAGGCGCCCACGGTGTACGAGAAGGCATCCACCTTCTTCCAGGCCGACAAGATCAAGACGCCCTTGCTCATCATGCACGGCATGGACGATGCCAATCCGGGCACCGAGCCGATTCAATCGCAGAAGCTGTTCCAGGCCATTCGTGGCCTTGGCGGCACGACGCGACTGGTGATGCTGCCGCATGAGCCGCACTGGTACACCGCCATGGAATCGAACGAGCAGGAGGTGTACGAAATGCTCACCTGGTTCGATCGCTACGTGAAAAACGCCACGCCAAAGGCCGAATCGACAGCGAAGGACAAGGCGGCTCCCTGAGTCAGCCCAACATCGGTGGGCGTCACTTGCGACGCCCACCTTCCACGTTTACAGACACAGGCTGAGCTTGCGCACGCCTTCATCGATCTGTTCCAGGCTTGCACCGCCATAGCCAAGGATCAGGCCGCCACGTGTTGGTGTTGCGAGGTAACACGGCGTCAACGGACGCACCGATACACCGACGGTGGCTGCCTTGCGCGATATCGCCACGTCGTCCACATCCGGCGGCAAATAGCCGGCCAGCTGCATGCCGGCTTCCGTGCCGATAACTTCCAGACGGTCGCCCAGATAACGTCGAATTGCGTCGTGCACTGCCGCACGCCGCTCCATGTAAAGCGTGCGCATGCTGCGGATGTGGCGCGCAAAATGGCCATCACGGATGAACTCCGTCATCACCGACTGGTAAAGCATGGACGAGAACGTATCGATGGCGTCGCGTCCCGCATGGAAATCCGCCACGAGATCTTTCGGCACCACCAGATAGCCCAGACGCAACGCCGGAAACATCACCTTGCTGAAGGTACCGAGGTAAATCACGCGATCGTTCGTATCCGTACCCTGCAAGGAGGACAACGGACGGCTGCCGAAGCGGTACTCGCTGTCGTAGTCGTCCTCGATGATCCACGCATCGTTGCTGGCCGCCCAGCGCAGCAACTGCATGCGTCGCGACGCGCTCATCGCCATGCCCAGCGGAAACTGATGCGACGGCGAGATGTACACCGCGCGCGCATCCGCACCGACACGTGCGCCATGCGCTACATCGATACCTTCGGCATCCACTGGCACGGGCACGAGTTCCGCGCCAGCGGTGCGCAAAGCCTGATGCGCGCCGGGGTAGCCCGGGTCTTCCATCCACACCCGCTCGCCTGGATCGAGCAGCACATGCGCGCAGATCTGCAGCGCTTGCTGCGCACCAGTGGTGATCAGGATCTGCGACGCATCGCACCGCACCGCACGCGCAGCACCCAGGTACTCCGCAATCGCCTCGCGCAGCGGCAGATGCCCCATGGGGTCGCCGTAGCCCATCGCCTCCGTCGATAGATGACGCCCATGACGACTGACCATCTTGGACCACAGCGCAAAGGGAAACGCATCCAGTGCAGGAAGACCCACACGAAACGCGCCCATGTTCGCCAGCCATGTCGGCTCCGGCGAACGCAAGAGAGCGGCCCGCTGGGACGTACGACGGGAACCGCCTGGTGGCGATGCTGGCTGGGGGTTCGCCTTCTTCGTCCGCTCCATCGTCATGTCGGCGGGAATCGCCCGCGCCACACACGTCCCAGCGCCGGTGAAGGTTTCCAGGAACCCTTCGGACTGCAGTTGCTCGTACGCGCCCAGCACCGGAATGCGAGAAATGCCCAGCTCGTTGGCAAGGCTACGCGTGGATGGCACGCGCTGGCCGGGGCGCAGTTGGCCACTGCTGATAGCCCGGCGAAACCATTCCGACAGTTGCTGGTACATGGGCGTGTCGCTGCCGCTGTCCATGGCGACGGGCGGCAGGAATCCGGCGGCAATGCGCTGCATGGCGCGGCTCCAAAGTGGATATATGAAATCTACTTAAAGTGGCTATTTCAGCAAACCACTTGCGGGCTTAGCTTGCGCTCGTCTGATCGAGCCCGCAACCATGACGCGACACCTGCCCGCACCGCTGATCGACCCACACGTTTTTGTGCGCTGCCTGACGCTGCTGCTGTGTCTGGCGGGCGCGTGGCAACCGGCCTACGCCCAGGACGAATCCTCCAGCCAGGAGGTACCGCAGACCCGCGACGACGCCTGGTGGACCGGTCCGATGATGGCCAACTCCGCCGAAACGCTGCCACCAGGCCACGCTCTGCTCGAGCCTTACCTCTACGACGTCGCCAGCCGCGGTTCGGACGCCTTTGGCTCGCGCACCTACATGAACTACGGCGTGGCCAACAACTTCACCATGGGCATCATCCCGGTGTTCGGCTATACCCGCGTCAGCAACGGGCCCAACAGCAGCGGCGTGCAGGTGGGCGACATCACCCTGCAGGCGCAATACCGCCTGCGCCAATTCCATGAGGGAAGCTGGCTGCCCACCGTAGCCATCAACGTGCAGGAAACCTTCCCTTCCGGCCCCTACGACCGCCTTGGCAATCGCCCGGCTGACGGCATCGGCAGCGGTGCTTACACGACTACCATCGGCCTCGACACGCAGACCTATCTGTGGATGCCGAACGGCCGCATTCTTCGCGTGCGCTTCAACGTGTCGGCCTCGTTCTCAGCACGCACCGACGTGGAGGGCGTAAGCGTCTACGGCACCGACGCAAATTTCCGCGGCCATGCACGCCCCGGCAACAATGTCTTCGCCAACGCGTCGGGGGAATACAGCCTCACGCGCAACTGGGTGCTGGCGCTGGACGTGATCTACAGCCACAACAGCAGCACGCGCGTAAGCGGTCAGGAATATGCGAACAGCGACCCGTTTCCGCCGGATCCGGCCTTGGGAGCCAAGTCGAACCGTTACATTGGCTTCGCGCCGGCTGTGGAATACAACTGGTCGCCGAACATCGGCCTGCTGCTGGGCGTGCGCATCATTCCCTCGGGCAATCGCACGACCTCGTCCATCACGCCAGCCATTGCCCTCAACTACGTGCACTGAGGAACGTTATGAAACGCGTCTGCCTGCTCGTGCTTTCCAGCCTGCTTGCCGTCACCGCTGCGACGGCCGCCCCACCCACGCATCCGCTGCCCAGCTTCGTCGGGCTCGCCATCGCCGACAAAAACCGCCCCGCCGACGATCGCGCGCTCGATGACGAACGCCATCCCGCCGCCGTGCTCGGCTTCACCGGCATCAAGCCCGGCGACGTCGTGGTCGACCTGATGCCCGGCAAGGGCTACTACACGCGGCTGTTCAGCCGCATGGTGGGCCCCAAGGGCAAGGTCTATGCGCTGCAGCCGTCGGAGATGGACAAGAAGGCGCCGAAGGGTTTGATAAGCGTGCGCAGTTTTGCGGGAACAGAGGCCTATCCCAACGTCACCGTGCTCGTCGAGCCGGTGACCGAACTGAAACTGCCCGAACCGGTGGACGTGATCTGGACCTCGCAGAACTACCACGACCTGCATGATCCCTTCATGGGCAAACCGGATATGGCGACGCTCGACAAACAGCTATTCGATGCGCTCAAACCCGGCGGCACACTCATCGTGCTCGACCACGCAGCGGCAGCTGGCACAGGCATTTCGAAAACCGATGATCTGCATCGCATCGATCCTGCTGCGGTGAAAAGCGAACTCACTGCTGCTGGCTTCCAGTTCGACGGTGAGAACGACGCGCTACTCAACCCCGCAGACGACCACACCAAGGGCATCTACGACGCGTCCATCAAGGGGCACACCGATCGCTTCATCTACAAGTTCCACAAACCCTGATCACTTTGTCCGGCGCACTTCACCGTCCCCTCGCTGCGCGCCTTCGTCCTTAATAAAATCGACGAAGGCGCGCAGCGGCGCCGGCATATGGGTTCGGCTGGGGTAGTAGAGCAGCGGGCCGCTGAAGCTCTGGCACCAGTCTTCCAGCACCGGCACCAATGCGCCGGTTGCCAGAGCCGGCTGCAGGAACTCCTCGAAGGTATGGATGATGCCTAGGCCGGCCACGGCGGCAGCCAGTTCCATCTCGACCGTGGAAGCCAGCAGCGGACCATCCGGTCGGATGCGCACGATTTTTCCTCGTCGCTCAAACTCCCACACCGCGACGCCACCGCTCGGAAAGCGATGCCGGATGCATGCATGGTTCACCAGATCCTGCGGCCGCTCCGGCCGCCCCCGGCGATCGAGATACGCAGGCGATGCGGCCGCCACGAAACGCTGCATGCACGGTCCGATGGGCATGGCGATCATGTCGCGCTCCACGCGCTCCTCGTAGCGGATGCCTGCATCGCAGCCCGCTGCCAGCACGTCGACGAAGGCATCGTCAGTGACCACATCCAGCGTGATGCCCGGATGCGCCGTGAGAAAACGTGCCGCGATGGACGGGAGGATGTCGCGCGCCACGATGGAGGGCACGTTGAGGCGCAACGTGCCAGTGGGGCTGTCGCGGTAAGCGTTGATGCTATCCAGCGCGCTGCCGATCTCGCCGACCAGCGGTGCCAGGCGATCGAGCAGGCGCTGCCCCGCTTCCGTGGGTGTGACGCTGCGCGTGGTGCGGTTGAGCAGGCGCACACCCAGGCGCGCTTCGAGTCGCCGCAGGGCGGCGCTCAGTGCGGAAGCCGACACGCTACCTTGCAAGGCGGCGCCACGGAAACCGCGAGCCCGCGCCACGGCCAGGAACGCCTCGATATCGGATAGGCCAGGCTCTTCCATTGTGCGGATTCCAGCACGGGTTGTATGGATAAACACAGATTATCGTACACCGGCCATAGCGCCATACTGCGCGCCGTACCGATCCCCACCATCTTCGGAGAGACGCACCATGCAACACCGTCAGCTTGGCGCCACTGGTCCCCGTGTTTCCGCCATCGGCCTCGGCTGCATGGGTATGTCGGGCATGTACGGCCCGTCGGATCGCGCCGAAAGCATCGCCACCATCCACGCCGCGCTCGATGCGGGTGTGGATCTGCTCGACACCGGCGATTTCTATGGCATGGGCCACAACGAGATGCTTATCGGTGAGGCACTGAAACAGGTGCCGCGCGACAAGACGCTCATCAGCGTGAAGTTCGGCGCATTGCGCGGTCCGGCCGGTGACTGGGTGGGCTACGACGCCCGCCCTGCCGCGGTGAAGAATTTCCTCTCGTACACATTGCAACGCCTCGGCGTGGAATACATCGATGTCTATCGCCCCGCCCGCCTTGATCCCAACGTGCCCATCGAAGACACCATTGGCGCGATCGCCGACTTGGTGAAGGCCGGTTATGTGCGCCATATCGGTTTGTCCGAAGTGGGCGCGGAAACCATCCGACGCGCGGCGGCCGTGCACCCGATCCTCGACCTGCAGATCGAATACTCGCTGATCTCGCGCGGTATCGAGGACAGCATCCTGCCGACCTGCCGCGAGCTCGGCGTGGGTATCACCGCGTATGGCGTGTTGTCGCGTGGATTGATCAGCGGCCACTGGGACAAGAACAGTGCAGGCGCAGGTGATTTCCGCGCACATAGCCCGCGCTTCCAGGGCAGCAACGTCGACCACAACCTCGCACTTGTCGACGCATTGCGCCAGATCGCCGCGAAGAAGAACGTGTCCGTCGCCCAGCTCGCTATCGCCTGGGTCGCCGCGCAGGGCAAGGACATCGTGCCGCTGGTTGGCGCACGCCGTCGCGATCGTCTGCATGAAGCATTGGGTTCGCTCGACGTGACACTGACTGCCGACGACCTGGCCACCATCGAAGCCGCTGTACCGAAGAACGCCGCTGCCGGCGAACGCTACGCGGCCGCGCAGATGGCGCATCTAGACAGCGAGCGCACGCACGCCCATTGATGGCCCCGTGGCCGCATCGATCACCCTCGATGCGGCCACGACACACGCACCACATGCACGGCCTATACTCGAGAGCACCGATCCGTCGAGAGCCGATCATGGGATTCCTGCAAGATCCGCCGCAGCTCGCTCATCCGTATCGTGAAGACCCGCTGCTGCGCGCGATGCTTAGACGCACGCTGCCGCCAGCGCGACTCGCCGCTATCGAGCCGGATCTGCAGGCGCTCGGCGATTACGCCGTGATGGAATGGCGGCGCGCATGTCGCAGCACGCGCCGCAAACCCGTGCTCACGCAATGGGACGCTTGGGGCAACCGCGTCGACCGCATCGAGCTCACCGATGCGTGGCTGGAAGGCCCGCACATCACCACGCGACATGCCGTGCTCGCGGCCGGCCACGAAGCGCATGAGCACGCACGGCTGGAAGAATTCGCACGCGCTTATCTCTATCACGTGGCCAGCGAGTTCTACAGCTGTCCGCTTGCCATGACCGATGGCGCCGCGACGGCACTCAAAGCATCCGGCAACAAGGCGTTGATCGAACGCGCGCTGCCGCATCTGCTGAGCCGTGATGCATCCACGTTCTGGCTGAGCGGCCAATGGATGACGGAGAACACTGGCGGCTCGGATGTCGGCAATACGGAAACCGTGGCGCGACAGGATGCCTCCGGCCAGTGGCGCCTCTACGGCCGCAAGTGGTTCAGCTCGGCCGTGGTCGGCGAAATGGCGCTTGGACTCGCTCGACCGGAAGGTGCAGGCACTGGCCCCAGTGCGCTCGCTCTGTTCTACGTGGAAACAATGGATGGCGAGCGCCGCAGGCCGGAACTGATCATCGATCGACTGAAAGACAAACTCGGCACGCACGAGCTGCCCACCGCGGAAATCCATCTGGACGGCTTACCGGCCTGGCCACTCGGCGATCTCTCGAACGGCGTGCGTCAGGTCGCACCGATGCTCAACATCACACGCACCTGGAACGCCGTCGGCGCCACCGCCAGCATGGCGCGCGCACTGTCGCTGGCGCGCGACTACGCCACGCGCCGCCACGCCTTTGGCAAGCGACTGATCGACCAGCCGCTGCACGCGCAAACGCTGGCCGACATGCAGGCGGAGTTCGAAGGCGCCTTCGCCCTCACCTTTGAAGTGGCGCACCTGCTCGGGCGCGTGGAGCATGGCGCCGCGCAACCGCACGAAGCCGCTCTGCTGCGCCTGCTCACGCCACTGGCCAAGCTGTGGACCGGCAAGATGGCGGTGAAACTGTGCTCGGAAGCGCTGGAGTGCTTCGGCGGCGCCGGCTACATCGAGGACACCGGCCTGCCCCAGTTGCTGCGGGATGCGCAGGTCTATGCGATCTGGGAAGGCACTACCAATGTGCTCTCGCTGGACAGCCTACGCGCACTGGCTGGCGACAACATCGGCGCGCTGTGCATCGCCATCGAGGGTTGGCTGGCCGACAGTATCGATGCGCAGGCGCGTCAGGCCATCCATCGTGCGCTGCACGACGCTGTCGCCTTTCTGCAGGCCCACGCCAGTCAGCGCGATGCCATGGAGGCCGGTGCCCGGGGGCTGGCACTCACCCTCGCCCGCACCACGGCTGCAGCCCTTCTGGCACGGCACGATACCTGGGGCGCGCAGCACGGCCACGCGCGTGCCGGCGCGGCATTGCGGCGGTTCGTGGCACATGGGCTCTCCCGGTTTTCCACCACAGATGCCACCGATACGACGCTGCTGCTGGGGCCGCATTGATGCTTACCCCTGGCGCCATGCCGAGCAAGGCATGCGAAGAAAGCCCACAAGCCCTAAAATGGCCGCTTCCCCACCCTGGCGACTCCCGACCATGCAGCATCTGACCATCGTCACCACCGGCGGCACCATCGACAAGATCTATTTCGACGACAAGTCGGACTACAAGATCGGCTCGCCCCAGATCGGCGACATCCTGAGCCAGCTCGGCGTGGCCTTCCAGTTCGACGTGATCCCGATCCTGCGCAAGGACAGCCTGCACATGGGCGATGAGGATCGCGCCCTGGTGCGCTCCACCATCGAGGCGCAGCCGCACCGTCACGTGCTGGTGACCCACGGCACCGACACCATGGTCGAAACCGCGCGCGAACTCGCCACCATCAAGGGCAAGGTGATCGTGCTCACCGGCGCACTGAACCCCGCGCGCTTCCAGGGCTCGGACGCCGTGTTCAACATTGGCTGCGCCGTCGCCGCCGTGCAGACGCTGCCGGACGGTGTTTACATCACCATGAACGGCCGCGTGTGGGATCCGTCGAAAGTGCGCAAGAACCGCGACGCCAACCGCTTCGAAGAAAGCAACAGCTAAAAGCCCCTCACCGTCATCCCGGCGCAGGCCGGGATCCAGTGACATCGGTTCGAGATTTTCGCGAAAATCCATCCAAGCCTTGCTACGAAAATCGCAGTGCACCGTTACTGGATCCCGGCCTGCGCCGGGATGACGGTGAGGTAGGTTGCGAGGCAGAGCGGCTTGTACGCACGAGCGAAAACACACGTTGACGTAGCTTCAAACC
>NZ_JAELTQ010000135.1 GCF_016428905.1 Dyella sp. ASV24
GGCCTCAAGCAGGCCCAGCAATTGCCAGCGCCGATCTTCACGCCGTCGACCAAGGCCGCCGTGGGTGATCACGACGAGAACGTGAGCTTTGACGCTGTCGTGGCCGCCGTGGGCATCGAGCTTGCCGAGCAGGTCCGCGAAGCTACCCTCTCCATCTACCAGTGGGCGGCCGCATACGCGGCCGAGCGCGGCATCATCATTGCTGATACCAAGTTCGAGTTCGGCACCGACGAGAACGGCAAGCTTTACGTGATGGACGAGATGCTCACGCCCGACTCCTCGCGCTTCTGGCCCGCCGACTCGTATCAGGTTGGTATCAGCCCGCCGAGCTACGACAAGCAGTTTGTACGCGACTACCTGGAAACGCTGGACTGGAACAAGAAAGCGCCAGGCCCGAACGTCCCTGCCAACGTGATCGCAGCCACCGCAGGCAAATACGCCGAAGCGCTGCAGCGCCTGGCCGACATCACGCTGGACTGATGCCGTGAAGGCCTGGCTGCTGCTTGGCACCGCCATCCTTGCCGAAGTCATTGCTACCAGCGCGCTGAAAGCCTCCGAGGGTTTCAGCCGCTGGCTGCCGAGCATCGCCGTGGTGATCGGTTACGGCATCGCGTTCTATTGCCTCAGTCTCACTCTTCGCCACATTCCCATCGGCATTGCCTACGCGGTATGGTCGGGCATCGGCACCGCGCTGATCGCACTGATCGGCGTGGTGGCCTACCAGCAGAAACTAGACCTGCCGGCGATGCTTGGCATCGGCCTGATCGTGGCCGGCGTACTGGTCCTCAACCTTTTCTCGAAAAGCGGCGCGCACTGATGGCATCGACCGGATCGACGCAAGGCATGCAAGGCTGGCTCGATAGCTACAGCAGTGACCACCAGCACCCGATCAACCGTCTCCTGCACTGGATCTGCGTACCGCTGATCGTGTGGTGCGCCATCGCCATGATGTGGACTATCCCCGTGCCGCCAATGATTGGCCGCCCCGGGTTTTGGTCGGTGTGTGCCCTGGTGCTTGCGTTCGCGTGGTACTGGAAGCAATCGCATCGCCTCGCCGCCGCGTTGTTCGTCGCGCTAGTGCTTTTATGCGTGCTGACCGAATTCGCCTATCGCACGTTGGGGCCGCATACGCTGCTGCTCACCGCTATCGGCGTTTTCGTGGTGGCGTGGATCGGGCAGTTCGTCGGCCATGTCATCGAAGGTCGGCGACCGAGCTTCCTGACGGATCTCGCGTACTTGCTGGTGGGGCCGGCGTGGCTGATGGACAAGCTGCTGCGTCGCGCGGGAATCTGACCGCCATCACTCCACCGTCGTTCCGACCAACGAAACCGGTAAAGCTGTATGACTCTTCTGCTCACCCTCGTCAGCACCCTGCTCTGGTGGGTGCTCTACAGCAGCATCGGCGCGCTGTTCTTCGCGATCATCGCGTGGTCGGTGTTGCGCTGGACCGAGCGCTGTCCCGTGGTGTTCAACCGAACCTACCTCGCCTGTCTGGTATGGAACCTCGTCGGCCTGCTGCTCGTCGCCGGTGTTGCCATCCACGAGGGACACACGAAACCTCCCTATGCACCACTGCTCGCCTCGCCACTGCTGCGTGGCGCGCTGGTGGTGGACATGCTGATCGGCGTGTTCGCCCTGTGGCGACTCATCCCCCGCGTCGATGCCCACCGCATCCGCCCCGCCAGCGCGTGCATGGCGGTAGCGGCGGTGATGGCCGTGGCGTTTGGCGCGGCGACCAGTCTCGCAGGCTGAAGACCCACCACGCGTCACATGTCACCCACGGACGAAGCACACATCGCGTATCGCGACGCCTGCCTGAAGCTGCTCGATGAAGCCGATTGGCACGGTCTCTACAAGATGGCCATGGCGTGGCGCGTTGCCGGAGGCGGCATGTGGACGCCGGATGCCTGGCTGATGGATATCTGCTCATCCCTCTTGCACAACCAGCCCAAGACCGCAGTCCACTGCTGCGACATGGCGCTGAGGACATGGATCGAGCGCCCGCAGGATCGCCTGACGATGCGCTACCTGCGCGGGCTATTGATACTGGATCATGTCCGCGACCCCGCGCGAAGCATCGACGACCTGCAGTCCGCGCAACACGCCCAGCCGTGGCTTGCCGCGCTGGCCGATGAAGACAGCAAGCGAGCCGAACTCGCCAGCCTGCGCTCAAAAATAAAAGTAGCCCGGGCTGGACCGAGTCCCGCGTTCACGGGAGAGCATCGGGCGTCCCACGTTGCGCCAGCGGCGCAGCCTTTTCCTGAAGATGGCGCGATCCCGACACTGTGGCGCGTCGCCCTGCCACGCATTCGCGCCCAGAGCGCCGCCAACTAGAAACCGGTCTTTCGATTCGCGTCGCGCACGGCATCGATGAAATGCGTAAACGGGCGGTCCGTGATGGCCACCAGGCCGATGTGCGCGTTCTCACCATCGATCAAACGCCCGGTCACGGGCTGATCGACGTACTGGAACCAGTGCACGCCGATGATGGACGGGTTCGCTACCGCATCGGCCACGTAATGCGCATACGCTTCGCCGCGCTGCTGTTCGTTCCACACCGGCGCGACGCCCTTGCCGAATGGACCGCGATCGTCGGAACCAAAATGGAACTCCGAGATCAAGGCCGGCTTGCCAAGCTTGGCGAAGGCCGCCGCGTCGAAGGCATGTTCGGGTACGTCGGCATACCCATTGAAACTCACCACGTCGCAGAACTGCGCGCATGAGGCCACCGCCTCCGGCGTTTGCGCGGCGAAACGCCCACCCAGGAACAGGTGATGCGGATCATGCTTGTGAATCGCCTGCGCGACCGTGCGGAAATACTGATCCGCGTACATGCGCAACCATGCGCTGTAGTCATCGGCGATGGCGGGATGCGCATCGTCCGGGTTGGGTGCGGCAAAGTTGGTGGCGTTGAGTGCATCCCACGCATCCAGCGTGATGCCCCACGCCGAGGCAAGCTTCGCCGGCGTGCCGTATTTTTTCTTCAACTCCGCGATGAACGCCTGCTTGGCCGGGCTGCGCGCCTCGCCACGCAAGGTTCCCTGCGCCAGCCCCCAGCGCCCCTGCGGGCCCTGCCCCGCCCACGCCAGTTCGTTGTCGGCGAAATAGCCCAGCATCCACGGATCGTCGCGCACTTCCTTCGCCGCTTGCGCCGCAGCGGCATCGGCAGCCTGTGCAAAGCGGGGATCGAATGGGTCGGGCATGCGGCCCCAGTAGTCGTAACCGCTGGACACATTGCCGAACGCGCCGGCGATATTCACCGAGCGCGTATACGCGAAGCGATGCATCTGGCTCAGTGCGTCGTCGCTCCAGTTGCCCAGGGTGTTGAAGCCCCAGTGGTCCAGGCGCTCGATGGTGCGTGCACGCCATGCTTGTCGCCAGTGGCGGCCATCGGCGAGGAACAGATTGGCGGAGTAGTAATCGAACCACTTGCCTTGATGGAAAGCGATGCCGGCCGATGCTGTCTGATCGCCCGCCGACTTGCCCGTGGTGCCGTAGAACGGCGCCCAGCGACCGCTGTCAGGTGGCAAGTCCTTGAACATGAACTCGCGGCCTTCAATATAGGTACGACCACCGTCGTCATCGACGACGTTCACGCCCAGTGAGAAGAACGCGTGACCTTCCGGCGTCACGAACTGCCAACGGCCGTTGCGCTGTTCGGTACGGAACCAGCCGGTGGCCTTGAACGCAGCAACATCAGTGCGCCCGCCATAGCGGTCGAAACCCTTGTGTGCAGCCGCCGTTGCCGGTGCGGGCGACGTCGCAGCCGCAGCAGTCGTGGCACCCGCCTTGGGCTTCGGTTTGGGCTTGGGATGGGGCGTGCCGCGCAAGGCATCGTCGGAATCCACCTTGCCCGGCCACTGGCCTCGCGTGTACTGGCCCCAGGCATCGACGATACCGGTATAGGCGTCGCGCAGGTCGTGGTCGCCGTGCGAGGTATCCAACTTGCCGAATAGCAGCGTCTGCGGCGCGGCAGGTGCGGGCATGCTCAGGCGAACCGACTTCACGTGCGAGAGATCGAGCGAACCCTCCACGGTTGTCGCCACGAACAGACGCTTGCCACCTGACACATAAGGCATCGGTGGCCCGGCTTGCATGCCCATCGCACGCGGCGAGGTCGCGTGCAACGGAATCACCAGCGTTTGCGGCGGGCCAGCGGGAATGCCAACGGTGGCATGCAGATGCTCATCCGGCTTCACGCCATCGATATCAACAGTAAGCGTGACGGCCCAGGACATCGCATTCTGCATGTCCACGCGCAACGAGCCTTCCTTCGACCAGTCGCCCTTGTCCAGCAATACCGTCACCTGTGGCTGCGGCGACGGCTGGAACACGTAGCGCTGCAACGACATGCCATCGACCGTGACGGGTTTGCCATCAAGTGTCACGTGGTCGAGCGCGGTCTGCGGCGCTGCCGGTGCAGGCGCCGTGCTGGCACTGGTGGAAGCCGCAGCAGGCGCAGCGGCGGCCGCCCGACTGAGGTCGGCCCGATCGGTATCGCTGGCCTTATGGCAGCCCGCGAGGGCGAGCAGGCAGGCGACAGCAAGGGGAGCGATCCGGTTCATCGGGGGCTCGATGCAAGGAAATGGCGGCAGTATGCCTGCGCCGTCTGAAGGCTGCCTTGCTGGATCAAGGCCACGCATGAACGCAATTTCATGCTGCCCTCCGTTGCCATGCGCGCCACATGTAATACACCGGTGCACCCAGAGCGATCAGCGCCAAACTCAGACCCGCATTCTGCCAATCGTTGATGGCAGAAACGATGATCACGCCCAACACAGTCCCGACAAATAGTATCGGCAATAGCGGGTACAGCGGCACGCGATACGGCGACGGCTCGTTGCGGAAGCGCCGGCGATACCAGAACAAGGTGGCGATGCCGAACGCGTGCGACAGCCACTCACCCACCGTGGTGTAGTCGACCAGTTGGCCGAAGCTGCCTGAGATCACCAGCACGATGGCCCAGCCACCCAGCACCGCCAGCGCCACGCGCGGCGCGTGCGAGCGCGCATGGATGCGGCCCACGGCGCTGAACAGCATGCCGTCCGCACCCATGGTCTGCAGCACGCGGGCACCACCGGCAATGGCGATGCTGCAGTAACCGAAGGTGGAACAGGCAATGCCCACCGCAATAAGTGTGGCGCCGCTTTGGCCAAACAGGTGGCGCATCAGGTCGGCCGCTGGCGCCTGACTCGCCGCCAGCCCTGCGTGCCCCAGACCCGCGAGGTAGGCGAAGTTCACCAGCACGTAGCACACCACCACACCACCCAGTCCCAGACCCAGCGCGCGGGGCAAGGTGCGCTGCGGATCGCGTACTTCGCCGGCAAGATCATTGAGGTAGTGAAAGCCGCCGTAGGTGAAGAGCACCGGCAGCAACGCACCCAGGATGGCGCTGGGCGGCATGGCGTGCGTGGTGTCGGTCGCCAGCACCTGACCAAACTGCCCATGGGCGAGGATCACGCCCACCACCACCACCAGCGCGATCGCCGACAGCTTGAGCAGCGTGAACAGGTTGAGCATGCGCGAACCCGCGCGGATGCCGAAGAAATTGACGCCTACGATGAAAGCGATGGCGCCGGCCGCCACCGGCTTGACCCACAGGGTCGGCGACAACCCGACCGCCGTGCAGAAGTAATCCGCAAAGGTGGTCGCCACCGCTGCCACGCTACCGGGATAGTTGATCAGCGCCATGGTCCAGCCGAACAGGAAGGCTGGGAGCTGTCCAAAGGCTTCGCGCAAATAGATGTAGACACCGCCCGCCTGTGGCCTGCGCGCCCCGAGCTCCGCGTAGCAGAGCACGCCGGCCAGCGTGAGCAGGCCACCCACTGCCCAAAGCGTCAGCAGCTGCGCGCCCGACGAGGTTCGTTCGGCCACGGTCGAGGCGCTACGGAAGATGCCTGCACCGATCACGCCACCGATCACGATGGCCGCCGCATCCCAGGTGCCCAGGCGACGCACGTACGAAGAAGATGTCTCAGCGGTCATGGGGCGGCGCAGGGTCCTGCACGATGGATGGAGCACCGAAGATAGCGGACTGCGCCACGATGTACGACTGACGCTTTACCTAGACGACCCCGCCCCGGTCGCAGGACAACCGTGCCGCCCGCCCCTTGTGCCCCCCAGCACTCAGGTGCAACCGCGGACGACAATCCACACGACGATTTCGCGTGGCGATCAGTAGTTTTTCGCTTTCGATCACGCACGGGCAGCACCATAGTCCCGACTTGCGCCACTCACGCGATCCCCTGCACATCCCCACTGACGATCGTTCGGAGGCACCATGAGCACCGTCGCAAGCGTCATCCGCCCCGAGGACGACAAGATCCTCGGCCCCCTGCTCGAATGCGACCGTGAGCTGGTCGCCGTCGGCAAGAAGATCCGGGTGCTGAAGGCTATCGACTGGCCGCAGTCGATGGAGGCGACGTTCATGGCCTCCTACGAGAAGGGCCATCCTGAACTGCCGCAACCACCCGTCCGCCATCCCGATCTCACCGCCGAGATGGCCACACTGAAGGCCATCATGGCCAAGCTGGATCGCGGCCACCCTATCGGCGACTGGCTATTCAAGACAGCGTGGAGCTACCTCACCGCGGCACAAATGCTGATGAGCATCGGCACAGAGGCCTTCACGCGCTGCTCGACGGCGCTGTACGGCCGTCCCGACACGATCTATCCCGGACAGACATCCAATGCCGTCGATGCAGCCAAGGATCTGCTCACCATCAGCGACGACCTGATCAGCCGGGAAGGGATACCCCACGTGCCGGCGGACATCCCTGCAGAGGAGTTCGCCCAGCGCCTGCGCGAGCGGCTGGGCCCGTTCTTTGACAAGGACGAGGTCAAGGTGGTGCTCGATCCGGATCTTCCGTCGAAGGCGACGGCGGGAAGCAAGAGCATCAACCTTCGCTCAAGCGCGCTGTTCTCCGCATTGGATCTGGAACAGCTCACCGAGCATGAAGCCTTTGTGCACACGGCAACCTTGCTCAACGGCAAACATCAGCCGTACTTCAAGACACTCGGCTTGGGCGCGCCTCGCACTACACGCGCTCAGGAAGGGCTGGCGACATTTTCGGAAATTATTACTGGCGCGATAGATCTCAACCGGCTTCGTCGCATCGCGCTACGCGTGGTCGCCGTCAAGAACGCGCTGGACGGCGCGGATTTCATCGAGGTGTTCCGTGGCTTTCTCGACGCAGGCCAGTCCCCGGTAGAGAGCTACCAAAGTGCTGCGCGCATCTTCCGTGGTGGCGATCCGCGCGGTCGCATCTGCTTCACCAAGGATGGCGCCTACCTGGAAGGCGTGATGGGCATCTATGTGTTCATCCGCAAGGTGCTGCAAGCGGGCCATGTGGAAATGCTGCCGCTTCTGTTCGCGGGGCGGGTAACCATGTCCGATGTCATCACGCTTGCCCCCTATCTCCAGGATGGCCTGATCGGGCGAGCCGTGTATGTGCCGCCGTGGGCACGCAATCCGCAGCGCATCCTGTCGCTGATGGCGTTCTTCACCGCGGCACAGCGCTTCAAGCTCGATACGTTCGATCTGAATGCCTTCGTCGAGCTGGATGAAAAGCGCGTCGACCAGAGCCTGCATACGCCCTGGCAATGAGCAAGCCATCGTCGCGCGGCGTGCGTCCATGTTCTGGTAGCAACGCACATCGCGCGACGTAAGGCTCCAGCACGATGACGCAACGCCACGCGCCAACCGGCGCGTTTCGTGCTTGACTGTGCACCCCATCCGCGCCGCCGTCCGTTGTGTCGTCCCAGCCCCGCAAGATCATCCACGTTGATATGGACGCGTTCTACGCGTCAGTGGAACAACGCGACGACCCCTCGCTACGCGGCAAGCCCGTAGTGGTGGCATGGCGTGGCGCGCGCTCGGTGGTCTGTGCGGCGAGTTATGAGGCGCGCAAGTTTGGCGTGCGATCGGCGATGCCTGCGGTGCGCGCGGAGCGGCTTTGCCCGCAGGCGATCTTCGTGCCGCCGGATTTCACCCGCTATAAGGCGGTATCGCGGCAGGTACGCGAGATCTTTGCCCGACATACCGATCTGATCGAGCCTTTGTCGCTGGACGAGGCCTACCTGGACGTCACCACCACGCACACCCATCTGCCCTCGGCCACGGCAACCGCGGAAGCCATCCGCACGGCCATTCGCGAGGAAACCCAGCTCACCGCCTCGGCGGGTGTCGCCCCGAACAAGTTCCTCGCGAAAATCGCATCGGACTGGCGCAAGCCCGATGGCTTGTTCGTGATACGTCCGCACCAGGTGAATGCCTTTCTCGAACCCCTGCCTGTCGGTCGCCTTCCAGGTGTCGGCAAAGTCATGGAGGCCAAGCTGACCGAGCTGGGCATCGCCACGGTGGCCGACCTGAGAACCCTTGGCGCGCTGGAACTCGAACAACGCTTCGGCCGCTGGGGTGTGCGCCTGCATGAGTTGTCGCTAGGTATCGATGAGCACGCCGTGCAACCCGACCGACCGACGCTGCAGGTGTCGGCAGAAGACACCTTCGCAAGTGACCTCACGCTGGACGAGATCGAGCCACACATCCGCCAGCTCGCGGAGAAAGCCTGGGCTGCTCACCAGCGCGAGGCCACCGGTGCACATGCGCGCATCGCTCGCACCGTCGTGCTCAAGCTTAAGACGTCGGACTTCCATACGCTCACCCGAAGCTTCACACCGTCATCACGCCCTGAATCTGCGCAGGAAGTTGCGGACATCGCTTGTGCGCTGCGTGATCGCGTGGAACGTCCAGCGGAGGCACGCTATCGCCTGGTAGGTGTTGGATTGGCCGGATTCGTAGAGGCTGACAGCTTCGCGGCGCAGAGCGATCTGTTCGCCAAGCTTGGTTTCAAGTGAAACCACTTCAAAAGTGATCGACTACCGCAAGAATTGTTAAAGAGCCCTTGTCTCGATCTCAATTTCCTGAAAGAGTGGCTCCGGGGAACCCAAAAAGCGGTGCAACACCTATAGACGTCCAGGCGCCTATAGCGGGGATTCTTTTGCCTATGAATTTCGGGGAGACATTCATGCAGTCCAACTACAATCGTCTATCGATAGCGGTACGTTTGGCGCTTTCCGTCGGTATCGCATCAACGGCCGCCATGGCCCAGGCACAGGACGCCGCTACCAGCAAGGATGCATCGACCGCACAAGGCACGCAGGGCACGCAAGGCCAAAGCACCACCGAACAGCCGAAGCAGTCCAACGCCAAAACCCTTACCGCGGTTTCCGTCACCGGCTCGCTGATCCGCCGCGTGGATGCTGAAACGGCCAGCCCGGTGGTCACGCTCGACCGCGGCGCCATCACCAACAATGGCAGCCCCACCCTCGGCAACGTGATTCAGCAGTTGCCCAGCGTCTCGGGCAACGCGACCAATACACAGAACAACAGCAACGGCGGCGGTGTCGCCAGTCCGACACTGGAAGGTGGTGACGGCGCCGCCCGCGTCTCGCTGCGCGGCCTTGGCACCGAGCGTACCCTGGTGCTGATCGATGGCCAGCGCCTGGCGAACGCCGACCTCAACATGATTCCGCAGAACATGGTCGAGCGCGTGGACGTGCTAGCCAATGGCGCCTCCACGGTTTACGGCTCCGACGCCGTGGGCGGCGTGGTGAACTTCATCCTGCGCAAGGATTACAAGGGCGCGGAACTGAGCGTCAACGACGGCGTCTCCTCGCATGGCGACGGCCAGCGCCACGGCGCGCAGTTCACTGTCGGCGCCAGCGGCGACCAGGGCAACATCGTCGCCGGCATCGACTACAACAAGCAGGATCCGGTTATCGCCACGCGTCGCAGCTTCTCGGCGCACCAGTTGTCGCTGTACAGCTCCGGTCCGCAGGTCTCCGGCTCACACACCGTGCCTACCGGCAAATTTCAGCTGCCTGCTGGCAATAAGAACCTGCCGGCGGGCTGCAGCTCCGGCCTCGTCACGCTGGCCAGCGGCAACGGCAGCAGCCCTAGCGACTACCGCTGCTTCAACGGCTCCAGCGACGTCTACAACTACAACGCCTACAACTACATCCAGACGCAGTCCGAACGCACCAACGTCTTCGTGCTTGGCAACTACAAGATCAACGATTACGTGACGTTCTTTGGCGACGCGTTCTACAACCACACGCATTCGTCCGGCCAGGACGCTCCGGCGCCGACCAGCGGCACCGACGGCTGGTCGGTGGCCGCCAACAATCCGAACAACCCGTTCAACGTGGCTTTCGGCGATCCGGCGGTGCCCGGCAACAATCTGATCAGCACGCGTCTGACCGGCGTGGGCAATCGCGTGCACACCTTCAGCACCGATAACGCCCAGGTCAATGCGGGCCTGCGTGGCAACTTCGGCCAGAGCAGCTGGATCTGGGACGCGAGCATCGACTACGGCCGCACGCATCGCGTACAGACCAACTACAACGAAGTGAACATCCCCGCCTTCCAGGCGGCGATCGATGCGGGCGCCAACGTCTTCGACCAGGCTGACCCCAGCGTGACGGCCCTGCTCAAGAAGGGCGTCAGCAATCCGATCTACTCACTGACCAACGTCATGAAGCAGTTCCAGGCCAACGCCTCCGGCGAACTCTGGGATCTCCCGGCGGGCGCCATGCAGTTGTCCACCGGCGTGCTGTATCGCAAGAACACGATGGATTACACCGTGACAAGCGATGCACTGCTCGACGTCCAGAAGGGCACCTGCGTCGTGCTGCAGGAAGCCTGCGGCTCGCCGGCCAGCGGCAACCAGACGGTGAAAGAGGTGTACGCCGAAACGCTGATTCCGCTGCTGAGCGAACAGCCCTGGGCCTACTCGCTGAACGTCGACCTGGGCCTGCGCTATTCCGATTACAACACCTCGGGCAACACCACCAACGGCAAGTTCGCGATCGAGTATCGACCGATCTCCGACCTGCTCATCCGCGGCACGGTTTCGCAAGTGTTCCGCGCACCGAACCTGGATGAACTGTACGACGGCCAGACCATCACCAACCCGACGGTGAACGACCCCTGCTACGGCCTGTCGGCTGCGCAACTGCAGCAACACGCGACGGCGTGCCAGTTCATGCCGCCGAACACCAACTACACCAGCGTCCTCAACACCCAGATCGCCGGCCACTACTCGGGTGCGGTGCCGGTGGGCGCCACGTTGAAGCCGGAAAAGGGCAAGTCGTATGACGTCGGCTTCGTCTACTCGCCGAGCTGGCTGGAAGGCGCATCGACCACGGTCGACCTGTGGCGCATCACCCTGAAGGACATGCTGACCATCATCCAGGCGCAGACCGTGCTGAACGAGTGCTTCGCCGACAACGGCAGCCCGTACTGCTCCTACATCAACCGCTACGGCAACGGCACGTCGATCCCCGGTGGTATCAACTACGTCAACACGCCGTACGTGAACCTGGGCAACCTGAGCACCAGCGGCGTCGACTTCACGCTGAACTACACCGTTCCGCACTTCAACGTGGCCGGCGTGGACCCTGGCAACTTCAAGGCCTCGCTCAACACCACCTACATCGATACGTACAAGAACGACGCGACGCCGGGCGCACCTGGCGCGTCCACCATCAACTACGCAGGCACCTACACCCAGCAGTTCGGCAACATCAGCCGCTGGCGTGGCACGCTGACGTTGAACTGGGCACTCGGCAACTGGAGCGCTCAGTGGCAGAGCCGCTACATCGACCACCTGAAGAACCTCACGGCCTATGCCGATACCGGCGCCGCTGTGTCGACCCCGATGGGTGCGATCACCTACCACAACATCCAGGCCGGCTACGAATGGCCGACGATCCACACGCGCTTCGACGTGGGCATCGACAACCTCACCGGTCGTATTCCGCCGTTGGTGTACCAGAACGGCCTGAACTACAACGTCGATACGGCAACGTATGACGTGATGGGCCGCTACTACTGGGCACGCGCCACCGTGAAGTTCTAAACGCTGGAAAGGCCTGTGGCCGCATCGAACGATGCGGCCACATGGCTGTTAAGATCGAACGATGATGACGCCTGCATCGTCTTCCAAGACACTGGTCGACAACATGCTCGCCGCGTACAACGCGGGCGACATGGTCAGCGTGCAGGCCATGGGTGAATCCGCTGGCGATCTCGCTTCCGCCGACGATATGGTCCTGCTTCTGCTGGGCGCGGCGCGTCAGGCAACAGGAAGCCTCGAGAGTGCACTGACTCTCTTTCGCGAGCTTGTACGGCGCAAACCGCACGTCTCCGAGTACTGGAACAACCTTGGCCTAGCCGCCAGGCAGGCGGCTGACTACGCGCTCGCCGAGCAGGCACTTGGTCGAGCCATTGAGCTTGCACCGTCGCAAGCCGAGGTGCACTACAACCTCGGCCTGTTGTACGCGCACCAACAACGGTGGCTGACGGCGCGCGAAACGCTACTGCAAGCCGTGGGGTTGGCGCCCGACTTCGTCGAAGCTCGATTGCAGGCGGCATACGCCTGTCATTTCTGCGGTGACACCCGTGGTGCGGAGGTCATGCTCGACGGTGCCGACACATGGCCACCGCAGGCTGCCGACCAGGCGCTGATCCTTGCCACCATTCTTTCCAGCCTGGGTTACCAGGACACGGCGTTCCGCGCGCTGGCGCAAGCGATCCTGCCCGATGGTCCGGAGCGTCTCTCCATGGAAAGGCGCATCGTCGCCATGCGTGCCTCCATGTACGAACGCAGCAACCAGATCGACGAAGCCAGCGCCGAGTTAAGCCAGTTGCCGCTGGATGTCCTGACATCACTCCCTTCCAGCGACTGGGAGCTCCGCCACGCCGGTCTCCAGGTGCACGCGAACATCGCGTCCCGCCAAGGTCAGTTGGAGCAGGCGGCGACGTGGTTCGAACAACTCCAGCGCGAACATAACGACGCCCACCTGCAGGCAAACGCCGCCTTTAGCGTGGCCTCCATTCGCAACAAGCAAGGGCGCCACGATGAAGCCTGGCGTGCGCTGGACGCCGCGCACACGGCCCAGCTGCGGTTCGCGAGCGACTTCGTGCCCGAATTGCTGGCCGAGGGCAGCCAGCCGCTCGACATGGTGGAGCATGCGGTCGACCGACGCGCCCACGATGGCTGGTCGGCATTGCGCGCACCCCGTAGCCACGACAGTCCGGTGTTCGTCGTCGGGTTTCCGCGGTCGGGTACGACCTTGCTCGAACAGATGCTGGATGCACACCCCGCCTTTCGCTCGATGGATGAACGCGCATTCGTCTACGAGTTGATCAAGCGCATGCAATTGGCTGGGCAGTCCTATCCGACAGACCTGGCATCGCTCACGCAGGCCAACACCGATCAGTTGCGAGACATCTACGCCGGTGCCGTCCGACGTGTCGTTCCGGATCTTGGTGGCCGCCAGCTGGTCGACAAGAATCCACTTAACATGCTGTGCCTGCCGATGATCATGCGGCTATTCCCGGATGCCCGCATCATCATGTGCCTGCGCCATCCCTGCGACGTGCTCCTGAGTTGCTACATGCAGCCCTTCCGCTCGCCTGCCTTCATGGTGCTGTGCTCGTCGCTGGAACGGCTGGCGCGGGGCTACGTGGATGCCTTCGAGCATTGGTTCCGTCACGTGGAGGTATTCGCCCCCCGCGTACTCGAGTGGCGCTACGAATCGGTGGTGTCGCGATTCGACGAACACCTCGTGCGGCTCGGCGAGTTCCTGCAGCTCGACGACAGTGCGCCCATGGCGCGCTTCGCCGAACACGCGCTCAGCAAGGGCTACATCAGTACGCCAAGCTACGCACAGGTGACCGAGGGTATCCACCGCAAGGCGGTGGGCCGGTGGCAGGCCTACCGTGACAGGTTTGAGCCCATCCTGCCGATACTTCGGCCGATGATGGAACGGCTTGGCTATCACGAATGACGTCCTGCGCGGCAACGCGCTGGCACAAGGTACTTACCTATCCCATGGACGAAAACCCCATGCATTTTGAAGTCCCCAAAGTGAAGATGCATTCGCTGCGCGAGTTTCTGCAGCACTACCTGATGATCGTGCTCAGCATCCTCACGGCACTAGGCCTTGAGCAATGGATCGAGCATACGCACCAACGGCATGCCGCAGAGCACGCCACCGCGCAGATCGACGCGGAGCTGACCAATACGCTGCACGATATCCAGGCCACCATCGACATGGATGAAAAGAAGCTCGAACCGCTGGTGGCCCTGGATGCAGCCATCAACGATGACGTGCGCAAGGGCTTGCCGGATGCGGAAATCAATAAGCACATCCGTGAGCAAAGCAAAAGCTTTGCGCTCGCCATCAATTGGCCGGCCTTCAATAGCCAGGCATGGGACGTGGCCGTGGCCAACCAATCGGCGACTTGGATCGACGCGGAGCGCCTGCATCGCTATGCGATCGCTTACGCCGCGCTCCGCGATGCGGCGAGCTGGACCACGCACAACGCCACGGTGGCGCTGAATGCGCCACGCATGATCGACCTGCAGACGCGCATCCGGCTGGGCAAGGATGTGGACCCCATAGAGTTCCTCAGCGTGTCTCAGCAGATGATCATCAGCACGAAGGGCACCATCGATTACCTGAAGGACGCATCAGCGCCGATCAAGGCCGCTCTGACGCCCACGGAAAAGTGATGTAACCCAGGCGACTCGATCCTCAGATCGCTACCGCGCCTTACCTCGACCGATAACCGTCGTCGGCGCTCTCTATGCGCCGACGTGAAGTGCTTCCTCTCAACAACGAAGCACCGCCCAAGAAGTCGTCATCCGCAAGCGATGATTTGACCGGTCGTCGATGATGCATCGCCACAACGAATG
>NZ_JAELTQ010000136.1 GCF_016428905.1 Dyella sp. ASV24
CCCCCCCCCCCCCCCCCCCCCCCCCCCCCCCCCCCCCCCCCCCCCCCCCCCCCCCCCCCCCCCCCCCCCCCCCCCCCCCCCCCCCCCCCCCCCCCCCCCCCCCCCCCCCCCCCTTTTTAATGATCCCGCCACCACCGAGATCTACACCATTCCAGCTTCGTCGGCAGCGTCAGATGTGTATAAGAGACAGGCGCCTGCCTGGTGGGCAGGTCAAGCCGCGCGCTGCCGCCGGACGGCCACTCAAGAACAACCCACCGGGCCGGGTCTGTTTGCCCACATGTCTGCGTCATCACTCAGTCGTATACGGACGTACATTCCTTCCTTCTTCCTTGTCCTGCGTGCAAACAGCTCCCGGCGCGGGCCACGAGGAAAGCATGAACAGGCTCTTACACTGGTCGCTTGGACGGTTCGCCGCCAACTTCGCGAACCAGCTTGGGTACCAGGTAGCCTGGCAGCCGATGCCGGACCGCCTCCATGAGGGAGAGGGCGCGGGCGTCGTCCACCTCGAAGTGCGCGGCGCCCTGCACGCGATCGAGCTGGTGCAGGTAGTAGGGCAGCACGCCCGCGGTGAACAGGCGCTCGGACAGAGCGGCCAACGTGTCGGCATCGTCATTGATGCCTCGCAGGAGCACCGACTGGTTGAGTAGCGTGGCGCCGGCATCGCGCAGGCGGGCGCAGGCAGCATCTACTGTCGTGTCGAACTCGTTGGCGTGGTTGGCGTGGAGCACCACCACCTTTTGCAATGGAAGCTGGCCCAGCCACTGACTGAAAGCCTCGTCGATGCGCTCGGGCAGCACCACCGGTAGACGGGTGTGGATGCGCAAGCGGGTCACGTGCGGGATCTCGGCCAGTCCCCGGGTGAGTTCCTCCAGCTTGGACGTCGCAAGCGATAGGGGGTCACCACCGGAAAGGATCAGTTCGCTGATCGAGCTGTCTTGGCGCACATGCTCCAATGCCTTGCGCCATTGGCCGGCGGCGGCCATCTCATCGCCGTACGGGAAATGGCGGCGGAAGCAGTAGCGGCAGTTGATTGCGCAGCTGCCGCTGGCGATCAGTAGGGCACGGCCCTCGTACTTGTGCAGCACGCCCTGGGCGGAGCGGGCCGCCATGTCGCCCACCGCGTCGACACTGAAACCCGGCACAACGTCCCGTTCCGCCAGCTGCGGCAGGGTTTGCAGCAGGAGGGGGTCGCCGGGGTCGCCCTGGCGCATGCGGGCTACGAAGCCCCGCGGCACGCGTACGGCAAAGCCGGCATCGTCCGCGGGCAGGCGGTCGGCCAAGTGCCCCAGGCCAACGAGGCCCAGCAGCTCGCGCGGGTCCGTCACGGCCTCGCGCCAGAGCGTGCGCCAGTCGGTTCCGGGCGGTGATAGGCGGGCGGCGCGGCTTGCGGTTATCATAGTGGGTCTTGAATCGGGCCTATGGGCCCGGGGAAAACCCTATTCTAGCCGCCTCCCCGCGGCATCACACCTGGAGTGCAGCACATGGCCACCGCCGGTCTTAACGACGTCAAGAAGGGTATGAAGATCCTTCACAACAATGACCCGTGGGTCATTACGGACGCCGATTTCATCAAGCCCGGCAAGGGTCAGGCGTTCACCCGCATCTTCATCCGCAACCTGAAGAACGGCCGCACCAGCGAGTCGACGATGAAGTCCAGCGACAGCTTTGAAGTCGCCGACGTCGTGGACACCGACATGCAGTACCTGTACTCCGATGGTGAGTTCTGGCACTTCATGCAGCAGGAAACCTTCGAGCAGCACCAGGCCAGCAAGGCCGGCATGGGTGACGCCGTCAAGTGGCTGAAGGGCGAGGAAGAGTGCGTGGTCACGCTGTTCAACGGCGAGATCATCTCCGTGCAGGCGCCGAACTTCGTTGAGCTGAAGATCACCGAGACCGATCCGGGCGTGCGTGGCGACACCTCCGGTGGCGGCGGCAAGCCGGCGACGCTGGAAACCGGCGCCGTGGTCCGCGTGCCGCTGTTCGTCGGCACCGACGAAGTGATCAAGGTCGACACCCGCACGGGCGAATACGTGAGCCGCGTCGGCAAGTGACGAGCCGGCGCGCGGGCTTTGCCCGCGCCTTTGCCAGTTCGTCATCCCTGCGGAGGCAGGGATCCAGTGAAATACGCTGTGCGAAGCACACTGATTCTTCTTTGTGCCGCCAACTGCAAAGTCACTGGATGACCAGCCATTCGGCTGTTGTAAGGCGCTGCCGGCCTTCGCCGGAATGACGAGCGAAAAATCGTCATGCCGATAGGCAACCATGGGGCGGCCACCGCGAGGTGATCCGCCCCATGTCGTATCCAATATCAAAAAAGTGAGCCAACGGATGAGCCAGAACGCCCCGCAAACCATCGACCTCCTGATCGAAGCGCGCTGGGTCGTGCCGGTGGAACCGCATGGCGTCGTGCTTGAGCATCACGCCGTGGCGGTCGACAAGGGCGTCATCGTGGCCCTGCTGCCGCAGACGGATGCCCGCGCCGCCTATGCGCCGCGCGAACGCGTGGAGCTGGGCGAGCACGTGTTGATCCCGGGCCTCGTCAATACGCACACACACAATCCCATGACGCTGTTGCGCGGCCTCGCCGATGATCTGCCGCTGATGGTGTGGTTGCAGAAGCACATCTGGCCGGTGGAAGGCCAGGTGATTGGGCCGGAGTTTGTGCGTGATGGCGTCGAATTGGCCGTGGCTGAGATGATCCGTGGTGGCACCACCTGCGCCAACGAGAACTACTTCTTCCCCGACGTCATCGGCGCCACCTATCGCCGTATGGGTTTTCGCGCGGTGGTTGGCCTGCCGGTGATCGATTTCCCCACCGCATGGGCGAAGACGCAGGATGAGTATTTCGATCGCGCTATTGAAGTGCACGACAGTTTCCTGGGTGACGCGCTGATCAGTACGTCGTTTGCGCCGCACGCGCCGTACACCGTGTCGGATGAAAGCTTCGAGCGCATTCGCGTGCTCGCCGACCAGCTCGATATTCCGGTGCACCTGCACACGCACGAAACTGCGCATGAAGTGGAAGAGGAGAAGGCCAAGTCCGGTCTGCGTCCCTTCCAGCGCCTGCAGAAGTTGGGCTTGGTCAATGACCGTCTGATTGCTGTGCACATGACCCAGCTCACCGACGCGGAAATCGAGGCATGCGCGGAAGCTGGCGTCTCCGTGGTGCATTGTCCCGAGTCCAACCTCAAGCTCGCGTCGGGCTTCTGCCCGGCAGAGAAGCTGCGCAAGGCTGGCGTGAACGTCGCCATTGGTACGGATGGTTGCGCGTCGAACAACGACCTCGACATGTTCGGCGAAATGCGTACGGCTGCGTTGCTGGCGAAGGCCGTGGCCGGGGATGCCGCAGCGTTCGATGCGGCGTATGCACTGCGTGCCGCCACGCTCAACGGCGCACGGGCGATGGGCCTGGAAGACCGTATCGGCTCCATTGAACCCGGTAAGCAGGCCGATCTGGCTGCTGTGCGGTTGTCCGATCTGGAAACCCAGCCGCTGTTCCACATCGCCTCGCAGCTGGCATACGCCACCGGCCGTCACCAGGTCACGGACGTGTGGATCAGTGGTGTGCGCAAATTGGCCGGCCGCCTGCTGACGGATATCGACACGGATGCCGTGTTGGCCAAAACGCACGCATGGCGCGAGCGCATTGCAGCCATCGACGCGGGCTGAGGACATCACCGTGCATCGTTATCTCGTCATGGCCATGCGACGCCCGAACTTCGATCCGGCTTTCGTACAGCCGCACAAGGACTTCCTCGAAGGCCTGCGTGCTGGCGGACGGCTGGAAATGTCCGGTGGCTTCAGTGACCAGTCGGGAGGCGCCTACCTCATGCGCGCCACCGACATGAGCGAGGCACTGTCCATTGCACATCAGGACCCGGCCCATACCAGTGGCGGCTGGGATATCACGGTCTACGAATGGAACGCGCGCTAAGCTGCGCACACGTTTCAAAGGATGCTTTCGATGCAAGCCGCAACCAATGTCAGCCCCGAGGAAATCGCGCGCTTCGGCAAGCTTGCCGCGCGCTGGTGGGATCCGGATGGCGAGTCTCGCCCACTGCACGACCTGAATCCGGTTCGTGCTTCGTACGTAGCCGATCGCGTCAATCTGCGCGGTGCGCGCGTGGCCGACGTCGGTTGCGGCGGCGGCCTGCTCAGCGAGGCATTGGCCAAGGCGGGCGCACGCGTCACCGGCATCGACCTGGGCGACAAGGTGATCGAGATCGCGCGATTGCACATGCACGAATCGCGACTGGAGAACCCGAGCCTCGATATCGATTACCGCGTGCAGTCGTCGGCGGAACTCGCATCTGTCGAGCCGGAGAGTTTCGACGCCGTGTGCTGCATGGAATTGATCGAGCACGTACCCGATCCGGCTGCGCTGGTGAGTGACCTCGCCCGTATGGTCAAGCCCGGTGGCGTGGTGGTGATGTCCACGCTCAATCGCACGCCGGTGGCGTTCGGCGCGGCCATTCTTGGTGCGGAGTACATCATGCGCATGCTGCCGCGCGGCACCCATCACTACGCGCAGTTCCTGAAGCCGTCGGAGCTCGGACGCCTGATGCGCCATGCCGGATTGGAGATCGATGACGTGTCAGGCCTCGGTTACAACCCGCTCAATCGCAAGGCATGGCTGAGCCGTATCACGGCTGTGAACTACCTGATCAGCGCACGAAAGCCCGCATGAAGTCGTTTCCAGCAAATATCCAGGGCGTGCTGTTCGATCTCGACGGTACTCTGCTCGACAGCGCCCCCGATCTCTATGCGGCGCTGAAAGCCCAATGCAACGAAATGCAGGCGGCCGTGCCACCGTATGCGATGGTTCGCGAGGTGGTCTCGCGTGGCTCCCGTGCCATTTTGCGCTGCGCCTTTCCTGACCTCGATGACGAGGCGTTGCTGCTCCTGATACCTCGGTATCTTGAGCTCTATCACGCGATGATGGCCGAGCACACGCGTCCGTTCGACGGCGTGGACGAACTGCTGTCGTCGCTCGAGGCGCAGGGTATCGCCTGGGGCATCGTTACCAACAAACCAGGCTTCCTGACTGACGAGCTGCTGATCCGCATCGGTTGGACGCCTCGCGCCGCGGCGGTGGTGTCGGGCGACACGTTGCCGGTCAAGAAGCCGGACCCGGCCCCCGTGCTGCTGGCATGTGAGCACGCCGGGCTTGATCCTTCGCGTTGCCTGTTCGTGGGCGACGATCGCCGCGACGTGATGGCTGGCGCTGCGGCAGGCATGTACACGGTGGCCGTGCGTTGGGGTTATCTCGATGGTGGCGACCCTTATCAGTGGAACGCGGATCTCGTGGTGGATCATCCATCCGATCTCACCCGCCGACTGACGGTGGCTGCATGAGCGACACTGCGCTGCAGAGCTACATCGACAAGTGGCTGGCGGTACAGCCACAGCAGCGCATTGCGTTGGCGTTTGTGGATCAGAACAACTACCCAGGCCACATCGCGCTGGCCGCGCTCGAGCAGGAATGGCTGGCCGCTGCATATGGCATTCGTGAGCCGCACGTGGCCGCCACCAAGCTCAACTGGTGGGCAGAAGAACTGTCAGGAGCGGCGGCCAGCGGTGGTCGCCATCCTCTGACGCACGTGCTGTTCGACGACGATCGTGCCCATGCCATTTCGGCCGAGCGCTGGATCGCTCCCGTGCTGGCCGCCATGGCGCAGTTGGAGGAGGGCACGGCAGCGGATTTTCCGGCCCAGCTTGCGGCTGGCTCGCTGCTCCACGGCGCCATTGCCGAACTGGAAACCGCATGGTGGTTTGGTGACAAGGCATCCAGCGAGCGTGCTGCGCGTGTAGCGACCTTGTCGCACATGCTCTATTCGCTGCTGCGTCTGGAAGAGGACGCGGACCGCGATCGCCTGGCGCTGCCGATGTCGCGTCTGGCCAAATTCGGCCTGAGCCGCCATGAACTGCGCGAGGCTGGCACTGTGCGCAACGATGCAGTTCGTGCCCAGTTGGACGACTTGCACCAGGCATGGCGCGAGTCGGAGCGCCTCCCGGGCTCGTTGAGCGCGTTTCGCGGGCTGGAGTCGCGCCTGGGCAAGACCCTTGTAGCCAAGGCGCGTAAGGCGGCAGACCCGCTCGACGTACTGCGCAAAGGGCAGGGGCGGCAAGGGCCTGGCGTGGCGTGGCAGGCCTGGCAGGCCGCAAGGGCATGGCGACGCGCGGCTGACTGAGCCAAGCCGGGACGCAGCGTTTCCCGCACGCCACTATTGCGAGGCACCCACCGTGCCCCAAGATTGTGGACTCGCGGCGCCAAGACCGCCGGCCGGATATACAGGATTCACTATATGTACACCGAGGAAAACACTGCCCGCCTGCTGCCCGATGTGGCAGTCCACGCTCAGCCGCATCTCGTCGGCGAGCTGGATTGGGTGGGGATGGACGGCATTGAGGTGCCGGTGCGCTTCGACGCCGGCGATGGCGACGTACAGCGTGCCAGTGCGCGCGTTGGCGCTTTCGTCAATCTGCGCCGCCCGGACAAGCGCGGCATCCACATGTCGCGCCTCTATCTGCAGGTCGAGCAGGCACTGAGCACGCAGACGCTAGGTACTGACACCTTGCGCGAGCTGTTGCGCGGCTTCCTGGAGTCGCACAAGGATCTGTCCGACCGCGCATGCCTGAGCATCCGGTTTGAGCATTTGGTGCGTCGACCTGCGTTGCGTAGCGCCAACAGTGGCTGGCGCTCGTATCCGGTGACCATCGAAGCGAGCATGATCGGTGATGAGTTTCTGTTGGAGTTCGGCACCGAGATTGTCTACTCGTCGACCTGTCCCGCATCGGCGGCGCTGTCGCGTCAGTTGATCCAGGATCAGTTCGCGAAGGATTTCGAGGCGAGCGCACCGCTTGATCATGCCGCTGTGCTGGCGTGGCTGGGCAGCGAAAAGGGCATTGTGGCTACACCGCATGCACAGCGCAGCGTCGCACGCCTGCGTGTGCGACCGGCGGATGGCGCCAAGTTCAATCTGATCGACCTGATTGACGTTACCGAGCAAGCCTTGGGCACGCCGGTGCAGACCGCCGTGAAGCGTGAAGACGAGCAGGCGTTTGCGCTTGCGAACGGTGGCAACTTGATGTTCTGCGAGGACGCTGCCCGCCGCATCCAGAAAGCGCTCGATGTAAACAAGGCGTTGAGCGACTTTCATGTCCGTGTGGAGCACCAGGAGAGCCTGCATCCGCACGACGCCGTTGCTTACGCCAGCAAGGGCGTTGAGGGTGGTTACGCGGGCAAGGGTTGCGCCTGAGTTCTCATTCAACCGGGCCCTGTTAGCATGATGAAAGCCCGTTGCCGGGCTTTCATCGTCTGGAGATCCGCATGTCGTTCCGTCTTCCCTTGCTGGCCGTTGCCGTGCTCGCGTTGTCTGCTTGCTCGTGGCTCCCGTTCCACCACAAGGAAGCGGCTTCCCAGCCAGCGACCACAACCAGTGCGCCTGCAGCTCCCGTGCATGAGGCCTTGATGAGGACGCTGGTGGGCGACGTGCGCTACGACCTGCCGAACGCGGTGCCGGCTGATGCCGTACTGATCGTGACGCTGGCTGACGTGAGTCGACAGGACGTTGCTGCGCGCACGGTGGCGGAAGAACGTATCCAGCCCGTCGGCGCATCGCCCGTGGATTTCATGCTGAGCTACGACCCGGCCGACCTAAAGGATGGCGTGGATTTCGCCGTCAACGTGCGCCTGCAGCAGGGTGACAAGCTGCTCGCCATCAATGACACGCGCACCAGCGTGTTTGGCCGTTCCGGCGAGAACGGCCCGGTGAGCATCACGCTCAAGGCCGTTCCGTAAGCCGGGACACGCAGCCCGCTAACGAGGGTTAGTGTGGGCTGGTGCCTTCGATGCCCGGCAGCAGCATCGGGTCGAGTCGTACCTCGAACCAGTTGAAACCCCAATGCACGTGCGGACCGGTCGCGCGCCCGGTCATACCCGCTGCGCCGATCACGTCACCCTGGTGCAGCACCTGGCCGACCTTCACGTCGAGTCGCGACAGGTGCAGGAAATTGGAGCTGAGCCCGAAGCCGTGGTCGATCAGCACGGTGCCCCCGGTCAGATAGAGGTCGGGCTTGGCGAACGTAACAACGCCATCGGCCGGGGCTTTCACGGGTGTGCCCTCGGGTACGGCGATATCCATGCCGGGATGCGGCGATTTCGGCGTGCCGTTGAAAATGCGCTGACTGCCGAAACGTCCACTGATACGGCCCACCACCGGCCAGATAAAGCCATGCACGAAGCCTTCACGGTTATCGTCGCGCTTGCGTGCAACCGCCACCTCCGCCTGTTCACGCTGAATACGTGCGGCGATGTCAGGTGGAGGGTTCACTGTCTTGGGTGGTACGCCATTGACGCGCTCTACGGGCCAAGCCCGGGGCGTCACGGCCACTCGGGACGTATCCCGGTGGCCATCAGGATAGGTAACGACAACAACGACAGGCCCCTTTTCATCCCGGCCCGCGCCAAACACCAGCATGCCGTCATCGCCGATGCGCACAGGTTTGCCGTTCACCGTGGCAGAAGAACCCGCCGGTACGATGGCCGTTACCAATCCGCCCTGCGACATGCTTTGCGGAAGCGTGGCCGCCGCCACGGGCAGGGCAGCCACGCCAAGGGCGAGCGACACGCCCGCCCACAACGCACACGTCATCGATCAAAGGCCAATCGTTGGCCGCGCACGCCTTGGTCAACGGTCTTGCCGTCCCATACGCGTTGGCCGTTCACGAAGGTGGCCGCGATCGAACTGTTGAAGGTATAGCCCTCGAACGGCGACCAGCCGCACTTGGACAGCACTTCTTCGCGACGCACCGTATGAGCCTTGTTCGGATCGACCAGCACCAGGTCGGCGGCATAGCCTTCGCGCAGGAAGCCGCGGTCCTTCACATCGAACAGCGTGGCCGGCGCATGAGTCACGGCCTCCACCACACGCTCCAGGGTCAACTTGCCTTCGAACACGCGCTGCAGGGCGGCCTGCAGTGCGAACTGCACCAGGGGCAGGCCACTGGGGGCCTTGTCGTACAGTTGGCCCTTCTCTTCCAGCAAATGTGGGGCGTGGTCGGTCGCCAATACATCCAGCCGGCCTTCGGCCAGCGCCTTGGTGATCGCCTCACGGTCGGCCGCGGTCTTGATCGCCGGGTTGCACTTGATCAGGAAGCCCAGGCGCTCGTAATCGCGGTCGTCAAAGTGCAGGAAGTGCACGCAGGTTTCCGCGGTGATGCGCTTGCCCTTGATCGGGCCCGGCTCGAACAGCGCGAGCTCGTCCGCGGTGGAAATGTGCAGCACATGCAGACGGGTGTTGTGGCGCCGGGCCAGCTCGATGGCGAGGCGCGTCGACTTGATGCAGGCCTCGCGCGAACGGATCAGCGGATGCTCCCAGGCCGGAATGTCGTCGCCGTACTTCTCGTGCGCCTTGGCGAGGTTCACGTCGATCATCGGCGTGTCTTCGCAGTGCGTGATGATCGGCGTGGGCGCGTACTGGAAGATGCCGTTCAGTACTTCCGGGTTATCCACCAGCATGTTGCCCGTGGAGGCGCCCATGAATACCTTGATGCCGGGCGCTGCCAGCGGGTCGAGGCGCTTGATGGCCTCAAGGTTGTCATTGCTGGCGCCCATATAGAAGGCGTAGTTCACGGCAGAGACCTCCGCCCCGCGCGCATACTTTGCTTCCAGGGTCTCGCGGTCCAGTGCGGGCGGCTTGGTGTTGGGCATCTCCATGAAGCTGGTGATGCCGCCGGCGGCACAGGCGCGTGATTCATGGGCAATGTCGGCCTTCTGCGTCAGGCCCGGCTCGCGGAAGTGCACCTGGTCGTCGATCATGCCCGGAAACAGCCAGAGGCCGCTGGCGTCGACCACCTGCTCGCCGGCGCGGGCGTCCAGGTCGCCGGCAATGGCGTCGATACGGCCCTGCTTTACACGCACATCGGCGTGGAAACGGCGGCCTTCGTTGACCAGCTCGGCGTTTTTGATCAACCAGTCAGTGGACATGGGTTTCTCCTGGGGTGCGACAGCGGCGGAAGGTGAAGTGCTCGGGGACTGGATCGTTGCCACCCTCGCATAATGGCTGGCAGCGCAACAGGCGCCAGGCGGTGAGTGCGCCGCCCCTGAGCGGCCCGAAGCGCACGATGGCAATCCGTGCATAATCGGAACAGCTGGGATGGAAGCGGCAGCGTTGACCCAGCAGGGGGCTTAACCAGCGCTTGTAGAAGCCAAGCAATAGAAGTATCAGTCGGGTCACGACGGTTTGACGCTGCCAAAACAGCTTGCGGCATGTAGTGGCGCAAGTATTCCAGAAGCAAGGTTGCCGGTGTAAGCCGCTTGGGCTATAACACCCGGCCGCCAAGGCCAAAATGGTGAAGGGATATGGCGAAAACGACGCGTAGTGCGACAGCCACCAAGCCGCAGAAGGGAAAGCCTGCTGGTAAGGTGAAAGACGTCAAGGCCGGCAAGAAGGTTGCCGCCGGGCGTAGTGCGGCGCCCACCAAGGCTGCTGCAGTCAAGAAACCGGCCGTGAAGAAGGCGCCGGTGCAGAAGGCTGCCGCCGCCAAGAAACCTGCCGCCACGAAGGTCGTCGCCAAGGCTCCGGCCAAGAGTGTTGCCAAGAAGGCCGCTCCCAAGCCTCCGGCCAAGAAGGCGGCGCCCGCCAAGAAGCCGGCTGTAGCCAAGAAAATTGAGAAACCGGCCGCCAAGAAGGTTTCGGCGCCCGCCAAAAAGCAGCCGCCCAAGGCGGTGACCAAGCCGGTGAAGCCGGCTCCGGCACCGGCAAAGACGGCCAAGGCAGCACCCGCCAAGCCAGCACCCGCCAAGCCAGCGGCCAGCCCCGCTCCCGCCAAGCAGCCTGCAACTGCCCGGCAGGCGACGTCAGCTCCGGCCAAGGCAACCCCGGTCTCCCATGCCGAGCCGGCCAAGCCGGTCACATCGCCTCTTACAGGCAAGGTGGCCAGTGCGACGGCTCGTCACACCCCCATCAAAACTCAGAAAGCCCAGCAGTCCTCGATGAACAAATCTGCAACTCTCGACAATGGCATCACCCGTGAAGACGGCCGTTACGCGCTGCCCTCTACGACGCTGATCGATCTGCCCAAGGGTTACCGCCCCTCGAACGACGAGGAGTACATGAACCCCAAGCACCTGGCCTACTTCCGTAACAAGCTGCGCGAATGGCGCGAGCAGTTGGTGGAAGAGTCGCGCCAGACCATGGAGAACCTGCGCGATGAGGTTCGCGATGTGGGCGACGAAGCCGAACGCGCCACCCGCGAAACCGAAAATTCGCTGGAGCTGCGTACGCGTGATCGTTACCGCAAGCTGATCTCCAAGATCGATAAGGCTCTGCGCCGCATCGAAGAAGGTCGCTACGGCTACTGCGAAGAAACCGACGAGGAAATCGGCGTGGAGCGTCTCGACGCTCGCCCGATTGCTACCTTGTCGCTGGATGCGCAGGAGCGTCGCGAACATCTGCAGAAGCAGATGGGCGACTGAGTGGCCGCATCTTTGCCATTTGCCGCATGAAACAAAGCCCCGCGATGCGGGGCTTTGTTTTGGGGTGCTTTGGACGTGCTCAGGCCTTGAGCGTGGCGGTAGCGTATGCCTTGATCTTCGCCAGCATGGCGGCCAGACCGTTCGAGCGCGTGGGCGAAAGATGCTTCGCCAGGCCGATGGCTTGGATAAACGTCGGTTCCGTGGTGACGATGTCGTGGGCGGAGCGATCCGAGTACACACGCAGCACCAGGGCGATCAGTCCGGAAACGATGGCGGAGTCGCTGGTGGCCTGAAAGTGCAGCTTGTCGGCATCGCCGCTGGGCACCAGCCAAACCATCGATTGGCAGCCATGCACGCGGTAGTCCTCGATCTTCAGGTCTTCCGGAAAGTCCGGCAGTTGCTTGCCCAGATCGATCAGGTACTGGTAGCGCTCGGTCCAGTCTCCAAAGAAGGCAAATTCGTCGACGATGTCTTGCTGCGCCTGTTCGGCGCTGGAAGTGGCGATGGCATTCATGGCGCCATTATCGCGCGTTTGGGCGTGCGCCGCTTTTCTGCGCCCTCTCCCTTTTGGGGAGAGGGTTGGGGGCTGGGGCAATTACCCCGTCATTTCATAGGGCAGGGGCGGTACTTCCGAAGGGAGGCCGGTCAGCCCTTGAGGACGCTCCAGCGAGTCCCCTGCGCGCCATCCTCAATCGCGACGCCCATCGCCGTGAGTTCCTCGCGGATGGCGTCGGCGCGTTTGAAGTCCTTGGCGGCACGGGCGTTGCGGCGCTCTTCCAGCAGCGCTTCGATGCGTGCTTCGTCGACCGCGCCTTCGCCGCCTGCCTGCTTGAACCAGGTTTCCGGATCCTGTTGCAGCAGGCCGAGTACGGCGCCTGCGCCGAGCAGGGCTGCCTTGGCAGCGTGGCGGGCATCCGGCGAATCCGCCTGTCGAGCGGCATCCGCCAACTGGGACAGTTCGGCCAATGCCTGCGGCGTATTGAGGTCGTCGCACAACGCCGCTTCGACGGTCGCCGGAATCGGCAGGCCGGACATATCGACATCGACATCCGCCAGGTCGCGCAGTACGCGATACCAGCCGTCGAGCGTGCTGATCGACTGCGCCACGGCGCTGTCCGACCAGTCCAGCGGCTGGCGGTAATGGCCGCGCAGCAGCAGTAGGCGCAAGGCCTCCGGTGGATGCTGCTTCAGCAGTTCATGCACCAGCATCACGTTACCCAGCGACTTGGACATCTTGCGGCCGCTGAAGGTGAGCATGCCGTTGTGCAACCAGAACCGGGCAAAGATCTTGCCGCCGTGGGCGCACGTGGACTGAGCGATCTCATTTTCGTGATGAGGAAACTGCAGATCGACGCCACCGGCATGGATGTCGATGGTCTCGCCCAGATGAGCCTCGCTCATCGCCGAGCATTCGATATGCCAACCCGGACGGCCGCGGCCCCAGGGGCTGTCCCAGCCGGGCAGTTCGGGGGTGGAGGGCTTCCACAACACGAAGTCGCCTGGGCTTTCCTTATAAGGCGCCACTTCCACCCGCGCTCCGGCGAGCAGTTCCTCCGGGTCGCGCCCGGAAAGTGCGCCGTAGGCGGGGTAGGAGTCCACCTTGAACAGCACATGGCCTTCCGCTGCGTACGCATGGCCGCTGGCGATCAGGCGCTCGATCATCGTGATGATCTGCGGAATATGCGCAGTGGCGTATGGCTCCACGTCCGGCGGGGCAATGCCCAGCCTGGCCATGTCCTCGCGATAGGCCTGGGCGTAGCGCGTGGTAATGCTTTCGATGCCAACGCCCAGTTCCTGGGCCGCCGCGTTGATCTTGTCGTCCACGTCAGTGATGTTGCGGGCGTAGACCACGTTCGGGTAATGGCGGCGCAGCAGCTTCGCCAGCACGTCGAACAACACCGGGCCGCGCGCATTGCCGATGTGCACGTAGTTGTAGACGGTCGGCCCGCACAGGTACATCGTGACCCGGTTTGGGTCGAGCGGGGTGAACGGTTCTACGCGGCGCGTCAGGCTGTTATGGAGCGAAATCGGCATCGGTCGGGTGGTCCGGGCGGTGGATAGCGGCGCCGGGCGGCGCAGGCCAGTCGCGCATCTTAACAAGCCGCAGGACGCTCCGCAGGTCAATAGGACCTGGCCGGCCGGTTGTCGGCCGGAACGCAGCCGGATGGATGAACAACGGCAGACGTTCGCGCAACTTTAGGACAACTTCTAAGCGTCGATTCAGAGTGAATTTGCTGCAATGGATGCTATGAGGTGCAGAGATGCGCCCCGAGTTGCTCCTTGCGGAGGTCGTAATGACCAAGTGGTTGTTCCCCGCGCTGGTGCTGTCCCTGGTGACCACCGGCGTGTTTGCGCAGGATGCGCGGTACCAGAATCAACAGAATGACGACAACACCCACTATGGATGGGCGGATGTGCTGCGCGTCGATCCGGTGTATGGCGTGGCGCGTACCGAAGTGCCGCGCCAGGAATGCTATGACCAGCAGGTGGTGCGCCAGACCCCCAGCCAGGGTTCGGCGGCCGGCACCATCCTGGGCGCCGTAGTCGGTGGTGTGCTGGGCAGTACCGTGGGCCGGGGCAATGGCCGCACGGCAGCGACCGTGGCTGGCGCCGTGGCGGGCGGTGCCGTTGGCAACAGCGCGACACAATCGGGCGGTGGTGAATACGAGACCACCGAAACCCATTGCCGCCAGGTCAGTGAAGTGAGCGAGCAGCGCCGCATCATGGGTTATGACGTGGAATACCGTTACCGGGGCGAGGTCTATCTATCCCGCCTCAACTACGACCCTGGCGAGCGTCTGCGCGTGCGGGTGAGCGTTTCTCCCGCCGACTGAGATCCAAGCCACATCGCCGCCTCCGGGCGGCGATGTTCTATCCGTGGGCACTTGTTGTTGCATGGCAGCGAAATTCCCGTCATGATGCGAGTTCAACCTCCCGGAACTTCCATGTCCGCAGCCGTCTATACCGCCACTGTCCTCACTCTGTCTCTTATACACATCTGACGCTGCCGACGAAGCTGGAATGGTGTAGATCTCGGGGGTGGGCGGGTCATTAAAAAAATGTGGGGGGGGGGGGGGGGGGGGGGGGGGGGGGGGGGGGGGGGGGGGGGGGGGGGGGGGGGGGGGGGGGGGGGGGGGGGGGGGGGGGGGGGGGGGGGGGGGGGGGGGGGGGGGG
>NZ_JAELTQ010000137.1 GCF_016428905.1 Dyella sp. ASV24
GGTACGCCCGTCAAAGGGTCCTGATGCGCCTGGCGGATCAGTTCCGCATCGAGCTCGCGGGTGAGCATCCACAGGAAACTCGGCGTAATCACCCACGTCAGGATAAGGCGCGAGAGCAGGCCGAAGGTGGATGTCGGATCCTGGGTGACATCGGCAAGTGGATGAAACCACCACCACACGCCGCGCAAGAGCAGCATGATGGCCCACAGAAAATGGAAGGCGGCGGCGACGCGTGCGACCGCACGCCGTGGTTTGTCCGAGCAATGCCACAAGGCATCGCCGGTGGCGATGGTGAGCAAGGCGGTCAGTGCGCTGCCCAGTATCACCATGAAGCGCAAGTTCTCGCCTACCGTGATGACGCCGCCGATCTCCACCATCGCAAGCAGGGCGACAGGCGCCAGTACCCATAGCCGGCGCCGGGACAGTTCCAGGTAGCTATTGACGCCAAGTAGCGTCAGCACGGCCCCGGCGTCGATGATCAGGTTGCCGGTAAGCACGAGGTAAGCAAAGTCGATGTGGAAGCCGGGCAGGATCAACACCGCAAAGCCAACCGCGAAGGCAGCATAGCTGAGACCCCAGAGCAGCACGCCCTGCCGACGCCGTACCTTTCGGCCGGTGGCGTAGAGGCTCAGGAAGATTGCCGAAGAAAGGCCTGCCAGCAAGGCGTTGACGATCAGCAGGGTGCCGGCGTGGGCCAGCCTTGCAATCCATTCCACGGTATTCCCCGACCAGGCAGTGGCGGCGTTGCCGCCCTGGGCCTAGTATAAATCCCTAGGTTTCGGGGCGATGGCGTCAATAGGAATGCCCCATGACTGCCGCGGCTGGATGGGCCAAGGCCGGCCGTAAGATCAGGAAGGGGGCATGGAACATGGCGAGTGTGGATATCGGGATGTCGGTACGGGAGTCGAAGCTCACGTGCCCCCAGTGCAATCACCAGAGCGTGGAAGTCATGCCCACCAACGCCTGTGTGTTTTTCCATGAATGCGCCGCGTGCGGCGCATTGCTGAAGCCGAAAGAGGGCGATTGCTGCGTGTTCTGCTCATACGGCTCGGTGCCGTGTCCGCCGATCCAGCAGCAAGGGCGCTCTTGTTGCGGGCACTAGAAGCGGTGTGATGGGCTGCCGGCTTATCTGACCGGCGGCGTACGGATCGGAGTGGAGTCTCCGATGATGGAAGAGTGGATCAGGGAGTGTGTTTGTGGATCATTGCGTACCGATGTGGCTGGCGTTGGTCATGACGCTAGGGGCGGCTTCAGGAACCACGCGCAACCGGAAAGCGCAATACGTCGGCCTGTTTCTCATCGCTTGCATTCTGGCTTGGCGACTGCTGGCCTGAATACCGCGGCATGACCGCTCAATCGAGCGGCCGCACCCAGATATTGCGGAAGCTGATGGCAGGCGACGGGTCTCCGTGCGCTTGGAGCTTGATGGCCGCATCGGCATAGGGTTTGTACTTAGGCTTGCCGATGTAGAACGTCCCGCCGGTGAGCTGTGTGTGGTTCTGCACCAGCACGCCGTTGTGGAACAGGGTGACGTAGCCCGGTGACTTGAGCGCGCCATCGGTACCGAACACCGGTGCGGTCCACACGACATCGTAGGTCTGCCATTCGCCCGGCGGCCGCATGGCGTTCACCAGCGGCGCTGATTGCTTGTAGATGCTGGCGGCCTGACCGTTGACGTAGGTCTTGTTGTTGTACGAATCGAGGATCTGGATCTCGTAGCCCTCGTCACCCGGCCCGGTGGACGCCAGGAACAAGCCACTGTTGCCGCGCGCCTGGCCTTCGCCGGTGATGTCCTTGGGCACGCGCCATTCCAGATGCAGCTGGTAGTTCTTGAAATGCTGTTTGGTCTGGATGTTGCCCGTGGTTTTGCTCACCGTCACGATGCCGTCGTGCACGTTCCAGTGCGCTGGTGAGTGGTCTTTCGCGGTTTCCCATTGACTGAGGTCGTGGCCGTCGAACAACACGATGGCATCCGACGGCGGCGCGCCGTCCTGTTTTCCAGGCGTCACCGTTTTGGGCACGGGCTCCCATTGTTCGGTGGCCTTGGGATCGGTGGGCTCGGCCGTCTGCGCCCAGGCGGCAGACGTGACGAGCGTGGCGAGTGCAAGCAGGATGGCGGCGTGGAGTCGCTGTGTCATGGGTGTTCCCGTTGGAAGTTCAGACCGTGCAGATCCGGACCGCATCTGCGAACGATGCGAACGGATCGGGTGCCACGGGTTCGAATTCATGCGCGATGAAACCGGTGTAGTTCAGGTCGGCGATGGCCTTGGCGATCGCGTGGTAGTTGAGCTCCTGCGTTCCGTCGATCTCATGACGGCCGGGCACGCCGCCGGTATGGAAGTGCCCGATCCAGGTAATGTTGTCGCGGATGGTGCGGATGACGTCGCCTTCCATGATCTGCATGTGATAGATGTCGTAGAGCAGCTTCACATGGGGCGAGTTGACGCCCTTCATGACGGCGACGCCAAACGCTGTGCTGTCGCCCTGGTAGCCGTGATGATCTACCTTGCTGTTCAGCAGCTCCACGCAGAGCGTGATGCCGTTTTCGGCAGCGTAGGGCGCGATCTTCGACAGGCCTGCCACGCAGTTTGCGATGGCTTGCTGTTCATCGATGCCGCTCTTGCGATTGCCGAACATGGTGATCAGGTTTTTCACGCCCGCCTGTTTCGCGAGCGGGATGGTGGTTTCCAGCTCCTTCAACAGCACCACGTGATTGGCCGGGTCGTTGAAGCCCATCGCGATGAAATTGTCGCGGCGGGTCGGATAGCCCATCGATACCGCCAGGCCGTGGTCGCTGACCACCGACCACTCATCGGTATGCAGCAGGTCAACGCCCGCAAAGCCGATGGTCTTGAGGCGCTTGCACAGGTCAGGCAGCGGTGCATCGGAGGTCCAGCGGCTGAGTGACTGTCGAATGCGCCCGGCCGGCAGCGTTGGTGATGCGTCCTTGCCGGATGTTGTTCCGGCGAAAGCCAGCGGTGATGCGGCGCCCAGCGCCGCCAGTGCGGCGATACGGCCGAGCGCGGCGCGGCGGGAGAGGCCAAGGGAATGATCGGTCATGGCCTGGGCTTCTCCTGAGCAAGCGGGTAGTGATGCATGGCGCTATGTGAGTCCCAGTAGCTGACGGTTGAAGTTCGGATCGGTCTTGGTGGCGACGAAATCATCGAAGGCGTGATCGGTGACCTTGATGATGTGCTGGCGGATGAACGCCGCGCCTTCCTCTGCGCCGACCAGCGGATCCTTCAGCGCGCACTCCCATTCGAGCACGGCCCAGCCGGGGTAGTCGTATTGCGCGAACTTGCTGAATACCGCGCCGAAGTCGATCTGACCATCACCCAGCGAACGGAAACGCCCAGGGCGATCGACCCAGCTCTGGTAGCCGCCGTACACGCCAGCGCGTCCGTTGGGGCGGAACTCGGCATCCTTCACATGAAAGGCGCGGATGCGCTCGTGGTAGATGTCGATGAAAGCCAGATAGTCCATCTGCTGCAGGACCATGTGGCTGGGGTCGTACAGGATGTTGGCGCGTGGATGGTGATCGACGGCGTCGAGGAATCGCTCGAAGGTGGCGCCGTCGTGCAGGTCTTCACCTGGATGCAGTTCGAAACAGACGTCCACACCGGCATCGTCAAAGGCATCTAGAATCGGACGCCAGCGACGGCCCAGTTCGGCGAAGGCTTCGTCGATCAACCCTGCCGGTCGCTGCGGCCACGGATAGAACAGATGCCACGCCAGCGCGCCGGAGAACGTGGCATGCGCCGAGAGCCCCAAGTGCTTGCTGGCGGTTGCCGCAAGCTTGAGCTGTTCAACCGCCCAGGCTTGACGTGCTTCCATGTTGTCGCGAAGCGTGGGGGGCGCGAAACCGTCGAACAGGCGGTCATACGCGGGGTGGGATGCCACCAGTTGTCCCTGCAGGTGCGTGGACAGTTCCGTCACCGCGAGACCATGCTCCGCGAGCATGCCGGCGATATCGTCGCAATAGGTCTTGCTCGCCGCCGCCTGCGCGAGATCGAACAGACGCGTATCGTTCGAGGGAATCTGCACGCCGACGAAGCCCAGCGACGACGCCCAACGGGCGATATCGGGCAGTGTGTTGAATGGAGCTTCATCACCGGCGTACTGGGCGAGGAAGATGCCGGGGCCCTTGAGAGTCTTCATGGGGAGTGTCCTGATCTGCGGCCTGGACTCACGGGGTTAGAGCGTCAACACGGTTTCGACGGCCCAGGCTTTGCCGTTGCCCGCCTTCGAGAGCGGGACATCCGCGTGGTAACCACCCGGAACGGCCGAGTACTGCAGCACCTGCGTGCAACCGGGCTCGGACAAGAAGAAGCCCATCATCGTCAGCTTCTTGGTCATCATGACGAAGTTGGCGGCCGTGGTCGCCTCGTTGTCGCCGTGATTAGCCAAGGCCTCGCGATGCAGTTGCGTCACCAGCGCTTTGCGCTGTGCATCGTCCAACTGGAGGAAGGGCTTGCCGCCGGCACGGTCGAATGCGGCCAGCGAGCCCAGGTAACGCTGCTGCTCTGCCGGCGTATAGACGTCCTTGAACATCTGATCGATGAAGGCGGGAACGCCCGCGTCGATCGCGCCCGGCGTCTTGCCTCGGGGCAGGATGATGTCGACCACGGCTGCTATCAGTTCACCTTGTGGTGCTTTGAAGAACGGCGGCGTGGAGCCAACGGCGTCCTGGGCGGCCGCATGTGCATCGAGGGCGGCCAGCAGCGAGGGCGCAGCCACCACGCCCACCGCCAGGGCGGAAACGCATTTCAACCATTCGCGACGATTCATGGCGTGTCCTCAAATGTTGCCGCGCTTGAGTTCTTCCACGGCATGACTGGCCGCGCGGGCGGTCAGGGCCATGTAAGTGAGCGATGGGTTCTGGCAGGCGGAGGATGTCATGCAGGAGCCGTCAGTGATGAAGACGTTCTTGCAGGCGTGCATCTGGTTCCAGCCGTTGAGCACCGAGGTCTTTGGATCGCGGCCCATGCGTGCCGTGCCCATCTCGTGGATGGCCGCGCCGACGTTGGCCTCGATCTGGTACGACTGCACGTCGCTGTAGCCAGCGGCGGTCATCATTTCGACGGCATCCGCGATGATGTCTTTGCGCATGAGGATTTCGTTCTGCTTGTGCTCAACGTTGAAGTCAAGTATCGGCAGGCCGTGGACATCTTTGCGGTCGCGATCCAGCGTCACGTAGTTGTCGTGTGAGGGCAGCATCTCGCCGAAGCCCGACATGCCGATCCGCCACGGGCCTGGATCTTCCGCCGCCCGTTTCAGCTCGTCGCCGATCAGGGGTTCGTCGACCAGTCGTGACCAGTTGCGACGGCTGGCGCTGCCCTGGTAGCCGAAGCCGCGCAGGTAGGGGCGCGTGTTCGAACCGATGTTGCGATAGCGCGGGATATAGAAACCGTTGGGACGTCGGCCGGTGTAGTAGCGGTCCTCATGGCCTTCGACCGACGCTGACACGCCGCCACCGAACAAGTGATCCATGATGTTGTGGCCGACTTCGCCGCTGTCGTTGCCGAAGCCATTGGGGAAGCGGCTGGAGATGGAGTTCAGCAGGATGTGCGTAGTGCCGAAGGTCGACGCGCACAGGAAGATCACACGCGCGAAGTACTCCGTCTGCTTGCCGGTTTCGGCGTCGAGCACGCGCACGCCCGTCGCCTTGCCCTTGGCGTTGTCGTAGATCATTTCGTAGACGATCGCGTTCGGCACGATGGTCATGTTGCCTGTGCGCTCGGCCGAGGGCAGTGTCGACGAGTTGCTGCTGAAGTACGCACCGAACGGGCAGCCGCGCATGCACAGGTTGCGGTACTGGCAGGTGGCGCGCTGCGGACTCTGGTCGTGCTTCAGTGGCCCGGACAGGTTGGCGGTGCGGCCGATGATGAGCTTGCGGTTGAACTTGGCAGCCAGCCGGCCGCTGAATTCCGTTTCCACGCAGTTGAGTTCCATCGGCGGCAGAAACTGGCCGTCCGGAAGCTGCGCCATATGTTCGATGGATCCGCTCACGCCGATGAAATTTTCGACGTAGTCATACCAGGGCGCGAGGTCGGCATAGCGGATGGGCCAGTCCACACCCACGCCTTCCTTGCCGTTTGCTTCCAGGTCCATTTCGCTGAGCCGGTAGCTCTGGCGTCCCCACATCAGCGAACGGCCGCCAACGTGGTAGCCGCGAAACCAGTCGAACGGTTTGGTTTCCACATACGGGTTATCGAGATCGTCGACAAACCAGTGCTTGGTCGATTGCGTGATGCCGTAGAACGAGGGGCGTGTATGGATGGGGTGGCGCGCTACGTCCTCGCGTGTCGGTTCATCCGCATAGGGCAGCTCCCACGGTGCCTTCATGGCGGTGGGGTAGTCGCCGTGCTTGACCATGCGGCCACGATCGAGCACCAGCGTCTTGAGTCCTTTTTCGGTGAGTTCCTTGGCGGCCCATCCGCCGCTGACGCCCGTGCCGACGACAATGGCGTCGTATGTGTTCTTTTCCATCATGATCCCTTGAAGCAAGGTTATCGGTGAGTGGGTGAGTCGCCGCTCAACGCAGCGGGCGCAGGTAGGCGTAGTCGATGCGGGCAGCTTCAAGCTGGCTCACGCGACTGAAGGGGCCTTCCTGTTCGACGAAGCAGTGTTTGAGGCCCGCGCGTTCCGCTGCGGCCATGATCGGCTTGTAATCCACCGTGCCTCGGCCGAGCTCGGCGCCGGGATATTCATTGGGTGCAGGGGAGGGCAGGAAATCCTTGGCGTGCATCAGCGGAATGCGGCCCGGGTTCGCGTTGAAATAGTCGGCGGGGTTCTTGCCGCCCGCGTGAACCCAACCGCAGTCGAGCTCAAACTTCACGAGGTTGGCGTCAGTTTCCTTGAGCAGCACGTCGTAGAACGTCTGCCCCTGGCCAACATCGGTGAATTCCTTATGGTGGTTGTGATACGCGTACTGCAGGCCGGCCTGCTTCGCCTTCTCGCCGATCTGGTTGGCGAACGCCGCGGTGCGCTTGGCGTCGTCGAGCGTGTAGGTGGCCTCACCCTTGCCGCCTTTCATCTTCGCCATGAAGGACGGCAACATGCTGCTGACGAAATACTGCGTGCCCAGCACGTGCGCAGCTTCGATGCCGGGATCAATGCCCAAGCTGTCAAAGTGCAGACTGGGGCAGGCAAGGCCCGCCTCCTTCAACTGGTCACGCAGCGTTTGTGCGGTGGAGGTGACGATGGCTTCGATCTCGGCATAGCCGATGGCCTTGAGCGTCTTGAGCGTACCCATCGGGTCATCCTGATAGGCCTTGAGCACCATATAGAGCTGGATGCCGAGCGGCTTTTGCGCCGCGGCGGCAAGAAGTCGGCCGGGTGCATTGGCGGCAAGCCACGCAGCGCCGCCGAGCAAAGCGGATCGAGCCAGGAACTGCCTACGGGTCAACATGAACATTTCTCCCGGGTGTCCAGGTGGAGGTGTTAAAGGTGATGGATCACGCGGTGGTGGCGACGGGGCTGTTCGCCTCCGCCCGGCGATCCTTGAACAGCAGTACGAACAGAACGAGGACGACAGCGGCGCATCCGCCAGCGATCGACCAGATGGCGTGCCAGTCATGCACGACAATGCCTTGCGCGACGGTGCTCGAGTTCACATCCACCACCCAACCCGACAGCCACGAGCCGACGAACATGCCCAGGCCGTAGGTAAGAAAGGTGATCAACCCCTGTGTAGCGGCGCGCAATGCGGGTGGGGCTTCGCGATCGATGTAGATCTGGCCGACGACAAAGAAAAAGTCGAAGCAGATGCCATGCAGGATGATGCCGAGCCACAGCATCCACATGAGTTGGTCGGTGCCACCGAAGGCGAACATGGCGTAGCGCACCACCCACGCCAGCATGCCGACGGCGAGCATGTACTTCACGCCCAGGCGGCGGAAGAACCACGGGATAAGCAGCATGCAGAACAGCTCGGACATCTGCCCGCCCGTCATCTTGCCCGCGGCGTTGGTGACGCCGATCTCGTTGAGATACAGGTTGGTGAACGCGTAATAGAACTGCAGAGGAATGCAGATCAGGAACGAGGCGAGGGCGAACACTGCCATTGAACGGTCGCGCAGCAGATGCAGCGATTCCAGCGGAAGCGCATGGCGCAACTCGAAGCGCTGGTGACGGGCGAGCGGTGGTGTAGCCGGCAGGCTGAGGCAGTACACCGCCATGACCACCGACAGCGCAGCGGCGAGCAACAGTGGCGACGCGGTAGCTTCCACGCCCCAGGTACCCACGATCAGTCCGACCACGATCCAGCCCAGCGTGCCGAACACGCGGATGGCACCGAATTCCTCACGTGGATCGCTGATATGCCGCATGGCGAGCGAAGTGGTGAGCGCCAGCGTCGGCATGTAGCAAAGGCTGTAGACCAGCAACACCGCGTAGAGCACCGGGAACGTTTGTTGTTGCGCGGCGGCCACCAGCAACACGGCCCCGAGGACATGCAGCACGGCCAGCACGCCACGCGTATCGAACAGACGATCGGCCAGCAGGCCGACAAACAGCGGCGAGATCATTGCGCCGATGGCGGTGGTGCCCGCGACCGCGCCAATCTCCTGGCCGCTGAAGTGCAGCGTCTTGCCTAGCCAGGTGCTGACGGTGACGTACCAGGCGCCCCAGATGGCGTACTCGAACAGCATCATCAAGCGAAGGCGCCACTTCATCCCCGTTTCCCCTTTTTGCGTGGTGGCTCGTGACCGTCATCGACGTTCTGCCAGATACCGCCCGCCGCATGGCTGCGGAGCATGGCGTCGATCACAAGGCTGTTGCGGTAGCCGTCTTCGAACGTGGGCAGCGCTGGTGGGCGCTTTTCCGGCGCGCCGCCATGGCGTATCCATGCGTAGGCGTCGGCGATCAGGTTGCGGAAAGCATCGGCCCAGGCTTCCGGATGGCCGGCGGGCAGGTGGGCGTAGCTGCGTGCGGAGGGATCCAGGGCGGCGGGATCCCGTTCCAGCAGCGTGTTGGCCTGCGCGTGGTGGCCGACCCACAGCGTGTTCGGCTGCTCCTGTTGCCACGCCACGGAGGCAAGCCGGCCGTTCACTTCCAGCCGCAGGTCGTTCTTGTGGCCGGGCAGTACCTGGCCAACGATGAGGCAGCCACGCGCGCCGTTGTCGAAGCGCAGCAGCACACTGGCAAGGTCTTCGCTGGTGATCGCGATCTCGCGCTGCTCGGCGGCTTTGCCTTGTTTGGCGAATGCTTTTGCCGAGGTGGCCGGCGCGTGGCGGATGGGTACGACGGTATGCAGGTCGGCGAGTACCGCGGTGATGCGCGAACCGGTGATGTGCTCGGCGAGGTCACACCAGTGCGATCCGATATCGCCGAGCGCAGAACTTGCACCGCCCAGCTTGGGATCGAGTCGCCAGGTGTAGGCCCGTTCGTCGGTCAGCCAATCCTGCAGATAGCGGCCATGCACGAACACCGGTGCGCCCAGCTTGCCCTTGGCGACCATGGCACGGGCCTGTTGCACCAAGGCATGCCCGCGATAATTGAAGGTAACCACATGTGCTACGCCGGCATTGCGAGCGGCGTCGACAAGCTCGCGGCTTTCCGCCGCGCTGCTGGCAAGCGGCTTGTCCGAGATCACATGCTTGCCGGCGCGCAGGGCCGCCAGCGAGATTTCTTTGTGCAGGTGATTGGGCGTGGTGTTGTGCACCACCTGCACGGCGGGGTCGGCGAGCAGTTCCAGATAGTTGGTGTAGGCGCGCCCGGCGTTCAGTTCCTGGGCGCGTTTCTTGGCGGAGTCATGGCTGGACGCGGCGATGCCGATCACGTCGACATCACCCAGGCGGCGCACGGCGTCGATGTGGTGCGTGGCGATGAAGCCGGGGCCGACGAGGCCCATGCCAAGCCGTTTCATCAAGACGCCCCCATGACGCGACACCATGAGGTTGATTCAGTAGCGCCTTTCCGTCGGTATTCGCGATCAGCGCGCTGCGCGCGCATGGGCGCAGCGCCTGATGGCGCTTGGATGTCCGTCGATGTCCTCTGGCTTGCCATGTCCCCTCCCGGTGCTTGGATGCAATCGAAAATGTATTCGATTACATCCTTATGGATACTGGGTATCCACATCGAGTCCGGGAGCGTTGTTGCCACTTCCGGATGGCTTGCTGCTATAAACTGGCCGAAATATGTAACAGATGCCTAAATGCCTGTGCAACGATTTCATGTAATCCATTACATTGCATTGCACCAATGCGCGAGGGAATGGTCGCCGGGATGCCTGCGCTACTCGCGCGCTTGCCGGCCTCAAGGCCGGTGGTATCGTCGTGAGCAATGCAGCAAAGAGGGAGGCGTGAGCCCGTGAGCGGGGACGGATCCAGGCGCAAACGACCGAGTGCCAAGGGCAAGCCGTCCACTCCGGCGGCGCAGCCCGCGCGCGTCAGGACGGTGAAGGAGATCGCTGCCGCCGCCAATGTATCGGTAGCTACCGTATCCCGTGCGCTGCAACGGCCGGAGATCGTCAGCGAGACCACGCGCCAGCACATTCATGAAGTGGTGAAGCGGCTGGGTTACACGCCCAACGCCCTGGCCCGCAACCTGCGCACGGCCCGCACGCGCCTGATCATCGCGCTGCTACCCGACATCGCCAACCCGTTCTTCTCCGAAGTGATCCGCGGCATCGAGCAGGTGGCGCACGAGAGTGGCTATTCCGTGCTGCTGGGCGAAACCCAGGGTAGTCTGGTGCGCGAGCAGGCGTATGCGGACATGGTGGCGGCTCGCCAGGCGGACGGCATCATCACCATGTCGCCGCGCGTGCCGGCCATCCCGGTGCAGGGGCGGCTGCCGGTGGTCAACGCGTGCGAGTACGTCAAGGACGCGCAGATCTCCAGCGTCTATGTGGACAACATCGCCGCGGCCGGCGTCGCGGTCGACTATCTGGTGATGCTTGGCCATCGTGACATCGCTTTCGTCGGTGGCCCGCCGTCCAGCCCGATCTGTGTGGATCGCGAGCAGGGCTATAGGCTCGCCTTGAAGCGCGCGGACATGGCGTTCCGCGCCAACCTCACTGTCGCGGGCGACTTTTCCATCGAAGCAGGGGAGCGCGCCATCGAACTGCTGCTGGCGCAGGGGCGATCCTTCAGTGCGGTGTTCTGCGCCAATGACGAAATGGCTATCGGCGCCATGCGCGCACTCGCTGCGCGTGGCCTGCGTGTGCCGGAGGATGTCTCCGTGGTCGGCTTCGATGACATCCGCTTCGCGCGCTACACCACGCCCGCGTTGACCACCGTCGCCCAGCCGAAGAACGCGCTGGGGCGCGAAGCCATGAGCATGCTTATCGAGCTGCTGAACGACGTCGGCGTGCCGCCGCGCAAGCGTGTGCTGTCGGCCGATCTGGTGGTGCGCGGGTCGACCGCGCCGCCTTCGCGTACACGCTGAAGGCGCTCTGGCGACTGTCACAAATGGTGATGCGGAAAGGCCGTGTGAACGACGTGTCGATGCACCGGAAACGAACCAGCCAGCGTCCGCTCCGGCGCCACGGTATCGCAAGAATGTGACCGGCTGGCCCTGGCAATCTGTGCTACATTTTTGAACAAACAACGGGCTCCCGCCCGTTGGCTTCACCGCGATTGTCGAGCCACGTCCACCGTCCATCCACCGGGCGGTAAGTCCAGCCAGATTTTCCGGAGCGCAAGCGATGGCACTCACCCGCCGCGAGTTCATCAAGTTCACCGGCCTGGGCTTGGCAGCATCAAGCCTTGGCATGCTCGGCTTCGGGGCCTCGGGGGAGGCGCAAGCCGCCGCCGTCCGGCCTTTCAAGCTCGCCCACGCCACCGAGACGCGTAACACCTGTACGTACTGTTCGGTGGCCTGCGGCATCCTTATCTACAGCATGGGTGATCGCGCGAAGAACGCGCTCTCCAACATCATCCATATCGAAGGCGACCCGGATCACCCGGTCAATCGCGGCACGCTTTGTCCTAAGGGCTCGGCGCTGCTCGACATCGTGCATGCGCCCACGCGATTGAAAGCGCCGCGCTATCGCAAGCCGGGTGGCACGGAGTTCGAGGAAGTCTCCTGGGATTTCGCGCTGGATCGCATCGCGCGCCTGATAAAAGACGACCGCGACAAGAATTTCATCGCCAAGAACGCTGCCGGCACCACGGTCAATCGCTGGACCAGTGTGGGTATGCTGGCGGCTTCCGCGTCGTCCAGTGAAACCTCCTACCTCACGTGGAAGGTGGTGCGCTCTCTCGGCATGGTGGTGTTCGACAACCAGGCGCGCGTCTGACACGGACCGACGGTGGCCAGTCTGGCCCCATCATTCGGTCGCGGTGCAATGACCAACACCTGGCAGGACATCAAGAACGCTAACGTTGTTATCGTGATGGGTGGCAATGCCGCCGAGGCGCATCCGTGCGGCTTCAAATGGGTGATCGAGGCGAAGATCGAGAACGGCGCGAAACTCGTCGTGGTCGATCCGCGCTTTACGCGCACGGCGTCGGTGGCTGATTACTACGCACCGATCCGCCCGGGCACGGATATCGCGTTCCTCAGTGGCGTGATGCACTACCTGCTGGAGAAGGATGCGATCCAGCATCAGTACGTGCGCTCGTATACCAATGCCAGCCTGATCGTGAAAGATGGCTTCGCCTTCAATGACGGCTTGTTCAGCGGCTACAACGAGGAAACGCACGCATACGACAAGTCGAGTTGGGATTACGAGCTGGACGAACAAGGCTTCGCCAAGTCCGACGATACGTGGCAGAACCCGCGCTGCGTGATCAACCTGCTCAAGCAGCATGTCGCGCGTTACACGCCGGAAATGGTGTCGCGCATCTGCGGCACGCCACAGGACAAGTTCCTGCATGTGTGCGAGCTGATGGCCAGCACTGCCGCGCCCGACAAGGCCATGACCAGCCTGTTTGCGCTGGGGTGGACGCAACATTCGGTGGGCGCGCAGAACATCCGCTCCATGGCGATGGTGCAATTGCTGCTGGGCAATATCGGTGTGGCCGGTGGCGGCATGAACGCCTTGCGCGGGCATTCCAACATTCAAGGCCTGACGGACGTGGGTCTGCTTTCCAACCAGATGCCGGGTTATATGAACCTGCCGCTGGACAAGGAAGTCGACCTCGACACCTATATGAAGACCAAGCTGTTCAAGCCGCTGCGCGCAGGGCAGACCAGCTACTGGCAGAACTACAAAAAGTTCTTCGTGAGCTTCCAGAAGGCGATGTTCGGCGACGCCGCGACGCAGGAGAACAACTGGGCCTACGATTGGTTGCCGAAGCTGGATGTGCCGTTGTACGACATCATCCGGGCGTTCGAGATGATGAATAACGGACAGATGACGGGCTACATCTGCCAGGGTTTCAATCCGCTGCAGGCGTTCCCGGACCGAGGCAAGATTCGCCGCGGCCTGAGCAAGCTGAAGTTCCTCGTCACGATGGATCCGCTGGATACCGAAACCTCGCGTTTCTGGCAGGACTTCGGTCCGCAGAACCCGGCGCATTCCGCGGAGATCCAGACCGAAGTGTTCCAACTTCCGACGACATGTTTCGCGGAAGAGAACGGCTCGCTGGTCAATTCCGCGCGTTGGCTGCAATGGCATTGGAAGGCCGCCGAAGGGCCGGGCAAGGCGAAGTCCGATATCTGGATCATGAGCGGCATCTTCCATCGCCTGCGCGAGCTGTATCGCAAGGAGGGCGGCGCGTTCCCCGACCCCTTGCTCAACGTGACGTGGAAGTACACCGATCCGGTGAATCCGGATCCGGAAGAGCTGGCCAAGGAAATGAATGGCCGTGCGTTGACGGATCTCACCGACCCAGCCACCAACATGGTGGCGACCAAGGCGGGCACGTTGTTGGATGGCTTTGCGCAGTTGCGCGACGACGGCACCACGGCGTCCGGTTGCTGGATTTTCACAGGCTGCTTTACCGAGAAGGGCAACCAGATGGCGCGTCGCGACGCCACTGATCCACGCGAGCAAGGCATTGCGCCGAACTGGGCCTGGGCATGGCCGGCCAACCGGCGCATTCTCTACAACCGCGCCAGCGCAGACCTGGATGGCAAGCCGTGGAATCCGGCCAAGCCGGTGATCTCGTGGAACGGTACGCGCTGGGTGGGCATCGACGTGCCTGATTACGGCCCCACGGTGAAACCTTCCGATGGTGTCGGTCCTTTCATCATGAATGCCGAGGGCATGGGGCGTCTGTTCGCTCGCGACCTGATGGCGGAAGGCCCGTTCCCCGAGCACTACGAGCCGCTGGAATCGCCGGTGGAGAACGTGCTGCATCCCAAGGTGAAGAACAACCCCGCAGCGCGTGTGTTTGCCGATGATCGTGCGGCGTTTGGCAGTCCAGACAAGTTCCCGTACGTGGCCACCACCTATCGCCTCACCGAGCACTTCCACTACTGGAC
>NZ_JAELTQ010000138.1 GCF_016428905.1 Dyella sp. ASV24
CCTTCGGGTCGCCCGAAGGGGGGAGGGAGACAAAAAGCCTAACTCTCCATCCCTTCGTAATACCCCCGCATCGCCTCCAGATAAGCATCCAGATTGCGCCCCGCCACATCCCCAAACCGCTCCCCGGTCACCGCACAATCAGCAATCCGATCCGGACGAAAATTGCGGAACCCCACACGCAACCGACACCACGTACCCAACGTCCACTTGCCCCCCCAGAACGCCAGACAAAGTGGCTCAACCTCGCGCGTAGAAGTGCGCCCTGCTTCATCGCTGTATTCCAGGCGAAGCACCTGGCCATCCGTAATGGCGGCGTTGAGACGGTCGATCAGTGCCGCGAAATCCGTCTTGCTCTGGTCACGCCAGATCGGCGCATAAATACGCGTACGCGTGGCACGCTCCCGCAACTCCGCAGGCAGCACAGCTTCAATCTTGAGCAGCGCTGCCTGTGCGCTCTCGGCCAGCTTCTGCCCGGCGAAAGCACGCACGAAGCGCGTGCCAACCACCAGCGATTCGAGTTCGTCGGCAGTGAACATCAGCGGCGGGATGTCCGACCCTTTGCGCAGCAGGTAACCGACGCCCGCCTCACCCTCGATTGGCACCCCAGAGAGCTGGAGGTCCGCCACGTCGCGATAGACCGTGCGCAACGAGACACCGAGCGTGCCTGCAAGCTGACGCGCCTGCAGCGCGGTACGACGCCCGCGCAGGGCGTGAATGATGAGGAAAAGCCGGTCGGCGCGACGCATCCCTGGATGATGGCGGAGTGACGAGCCCAGGGCCAGCGCCGGGAGTCATGGATGGCTATATGCATGACGAAACTGGCGAATCGTTCACGCGCCGCATGAACACCGTCACCCCTGCGTAAGCAGGGAGGACGACGACGGTAGCCTGCGTACGACGACATGATTCACGCCGCCTGCGACGCCGCCAGCTGTTCGTCGAGCGCCGCAGCCCTTTGCATGGCGGGCCGCGATGCGACGCGTTCGACATAGGCCACGATGACGGGCAGCTCAGGCACCAGCTTGAACATCGTCATCCACTTCAGCGCCGTACCCCACAACACGTCGACCGCCGTGAAGCGCTCGCCCAACATGTAGGGTCCACGCTCCAATTGAGCCACCAGCGTGTTGAACATGGTGTCCCAGTCGCCATACGGACTTGTCGACAAAGGCACGGGTTCGCGCTTCATCGCACGGTCCACAGCGGCAGGTTCAAAGCACGAGCCGTAGAACACCATCCATCGCAGATAGGGCCCACGCAGCGGATCATCGAGTGCAGGCGCCAAGCCCTTGTCCGCGTAAAGATCAGCGAGATAGAGAAAAACCGCCGGCTGCTCGGTAACGAGTTCACCCCGATGAGCGATCGCGGGCACCTTGCCCATGGGGTTGATCGCCGTATACGGCTGTGCGCGTTGCTCGTTCTTCTTGAAGTTGAGCACGTGCAAGTCGTAGTCCGCGCCCAGCTCTTCCAACAAGGCGCGGGTACCGCCAGAACGGCTGTTTGGTGCGTGGTAAAAGGTGACGCGTGGAGTGGTCATGGCGTGGTCCCTGTCGAGTTATTCACAGGTTGGCTGAGTTATTCACAGGTAGCTGGTAACCGCAGGCTGGTTCCACCAGTTGTTGTCTCGGCCATCCGAAAACTTCACCGGCGCGGCGGCCCAATCTTCATCGCTCACGTCATCAAGGCAGGCGACGTTGACGGCAACGAAGGCACCGCCAATCTGTTCCACGTAGCCGTGATGGAACGAGTGCGTGCCGCAGTGGCGACAGAACAGGTTGTGCGTGCTGTTGGTACCGAACTGGTAATCGACCAGCGCGTCTTCGCCGCTCAACAAACGGAAACTGTCCGGCTTCGTCCTGGCACCCCAGAAGCGCAACTTGCGGCAGATGGAGCAATTGCAGCGGCCGGTGCCTGTGAACAAATCCAGTTCGGCTTCGTAGCGAACGGCGCCGCAGTGGCAACTGCCCTGGTGGATACGTGTCATGTGCGAACTCCTCGTAGTGTCGTGGGTGCGGCAGGCATACGCTTTGCCGCCACTTCCTTGCTTACTTTGACTTTCGTGCCCTGCGTCGCCTCCGGCGTGCTGGCCGGCAAGCGGTACTGCCCATCCATCAGCAGACCTCGCAAATACAAGGGCCGATACGCCATCAGGATCTTTCCAAGCGGGAATGCCATGACGTCCTCCTCGTCATTCGTTACGCCGCCACAGCCGTGGCCGCTTCACCCGCGCACCACGGTGGCGGCAGGGCGTGCTTGAACATGCGAAACCAATGCTCCCGATCACTCGGGTTGTAGAGATCGAGCGTGCGGATCACTTCGCGGCCGAACTCCACGGACCCGAGCTGGCTGGCGGTGATCACGCCCCCGTCGCTCACCGCGAGCAGATTGGCGTCGTACTGATCCGCACCCGTGTACCCAGGCACGTGGGTGCCGATGTGGCCCGGCCAACTGCCGGTATGACGGCAGGCATCCAGCAGCCCGGCCCGGGCCAACACCAGCACACCGCTGTCGACGGCAGCCACCGGCGCACCGGCCGCGTGGATACGCTGCGCCGCGGCTACCGCTTCCTCACCGTGCCCGTGCTCCCACAGATACCCGCCGGGCACGATCAGCAACGCCGCGCGCTTGAGGTCCAGCTGATCCAGAGTCAACTCAGGCAGCACACGCAGCCCGCCCATCGAGAGCACCGGCTGCATGGAAAAGCCCACCGTCTTCAACTGCCACTCGCCCGGACGGCGGATCTCGCAGAGCGCATGCGCCGCATGCCAGTCCGCGTAGCCGTCGAACACCAGGAAATACACCGTATCGCGCATGAGACTCCCTCCTTACTGACAGGGAGGAGTGTGAGCACCCCCTGCTGCCAACGTGTTGTCAGCAGGGGTGGCCTTGAGCGGCACCGCCCGGTCCCGCGCGCGGTGCGCTCCTGCGGGGGCTGACGGGTGGTGGCTTACCAGAAAAGGTTTTCTGTACCGTGGGATGAACCAACTGGTCACACTTTGTACTGACAAGCGACAGGCTCTCCCCGGACAATAGGCGTCCCTTTGTTTGCGGGTTCGCCATGAAGTCCATCTCGCTCATCCAGTTCCTCATCGAGGAACGCCGCGCCGGCCGCATCAACGCCGAGCTCTCCCTCCTGATCGAAGTCGTGGCGCGTGCCTGCAAGCGCATCGCGGTGGCCACCAACAAGGGCGCCCTGGGCGGCGTGCTCGGCGAGGCCGGCACCGGCAACATCCAGGGCGAGGCGCAGAAGAAGCTGGACGTGATCTCCAACGAGATCCTGCTCGAGGCCAACGCCTGGGGCGGCCAGCTCGCCGCCTGCGCTTCAGAGGAAATGGAAGACCCGCAGCCCATTCCCGACATGTACCCCAAGGGTCACCACCTGCTGCTGTTCGATCCCTTGGACGGCAGCTCCAATATCGACGTGAACATCTCCGTCGGCACCATCTTCTCCGTGCTGCGCTGCCCGGACGGCATTACGGAACCGAAGGCCGAGCACTTCCTGCAGGAAGGCACCACTCAGCTGGCCGCCGGCTACGTGGTCTACGGCCCGGCCACCGTATTCGTCCTCACCTTCGGCCACGGCACCCACGAGTTCACACTGGACCGTGAAGTAGGCAGCTTCATCCTGAGCCGTCGTGACATCCGCATTCCGGAAGAAACCGCCGAGTTCGCCATCAACATGTCGAACCAGCGCCACTGGGAAGCACCGATGCAGCGCTACATCGGCGAACTGCTGGCCGGTAAGGACGGTCCGCGCGGCAAGGACTTCAACATGCGTTGGGTCGCCTCGATGGTGGCGGACGTGCATCGCATCATCACGCGCGGCGGCGTGTTCTTCTATCCACTGGACGCCAAGATCAAATCCAAGGGCGGCAAGCTGCGCCTGATGTACGAAGCCAACCCGATGGCCTTCATCATCGAGCAGGCCGGCGGTGCGGCCACCACTGGCCGCCAGCGCATCATGGACATCCAGCCCAGCGGCCTGCACCAGCGCGTACCGGTGTTCCTGGGCTCGAAGAAGGAAGTGGAAGTGGCGACGCATTACCACGTTGAGGCGGACGGCGCGCAAGTGTGACCTCGCAAATATTTTCGGCCGATGGGTGCGACGTGTAAGAACCGCGTCGCAGCGGCATCGGACCGACCACAGCACGAGCAAGAAAATACGCCCACTTCGAAGTCTCGTTCGAAGTGGGCTTTTTATTTGCCCTGCATCAGGCAACCAAGCAAGATCACGCCCGACAACACCGCCATCGGATTGGCGGCGCCCTCTTACGGATGTCATATATGGCTGACGCATCGCGATACGAATTCAACTGGGAAGAGATCGCCGCAGCGCTGGTGAGGCAACAGGGCATCAACGACGGTTTGTGGACGATCAGCGTCAACTTCCAGTTCACTGGAAAGAACATCAACGTCGAAGGCAAACCGATGCGACCAGGTTTTGTCGGATCGCTGAGCAATGTAAGCCTCATGCGAGTCACCCAGGCTGTTCCCGGTCTGACCGTCGATGCTGCGCGGGTGAATCCGCGCCTCACCCCTTCGACTGAATCGCGCCGCCGCACGAACTGACCGGTACCGGCTTGAACACGCCGACCGGGCGAGCAACACAGGGGATCTATGGGGAACGACAAAGCCACTCCGGCACGAGGCACATCCGCCTTGACGGACGCCCATGGCCGTCAGAGGCGTACGCTGCCATTGCTCGCCAAGGCACTACTGCCGACGGCGATACTTGTAGGCATGGTGGCCGCCAGCAGTTTTGCCTTGTCCAATGGCTGGGCGCAGCTGGGTGATGACGTTTCACCCGCGCAAGCGCAAATGCGTCTGGAAACATTCCATGCGCTCGATTCGCTGATGGCATCAAAAGTTGCGCCTTCCGACATGGAGCGTGCGCTCGATAGCATGCAGCTGAGTACGACAGCCAGACAATCGCTACGTGGGGAACTTCGGTCGGAGACGGCAACGCCAGTGACGTTGCCAGACACGAGCCCAACGGCACCAGCAACACAACCCGCCGCGCAGCCGCAAGTCCGCGCGGAGCAACCGCAATTGGTGTGGATCCGCCTATGGGACACCGATGCGGAGGACGGTGACGTCGTGCGCATCGACAGTGGTGGTTACAGCCGCACTGTGCGGCTGACCAAGCACGGCGATACGTTCGCGGTGCCCGTTTCGCCTGACGGACTCGTACGCGTCACGGGCATCAAGGACGGTGACGGTGGCGGCATTACCGTCGGGTTGGCGTCCGGTTCGTCGCAGGCGGTGTTTCCAATCATGAGCGAAGGCCAAGTGCTAGGCCTTCGGGTAAGGATGGAGTAATGCGCTGGCTCAGCTCACTCGCCACACGCTTGATGCCGGTGGCTTTCCTTGTTGTCGCCGGGATCGCTGCAGCTCAGTTCTGGCTGCAGCACGCACCCAGCGGTCACGCACTGAATGATTATGTAGGCAGGACCACAGGCTTCCTTCATGCATGCGCCTGGTGGGCACTGGGTTTGTCGATACCACTGTGGCTGTTGTTCTTCCTAGGTTACTTCCGCGAGCGGCAACGGCTCGCTCAGCCCGATGCCGTTGATGGAGGCTACTTCATGGATATTCTCGATCGCCTGACCAACCGCACTGCGCTTGAGGCGCGTCTCGCCAATCAGCCGGATGCGGTATTCATCGATGCCGAACAACTGGCCGCCACACTCAAGAGCAAAGTGATTGGCCAAGATGCCGTATGCGACGACATGGCCGCCCAGATACGCCGCCGTCTTGCGCTCAAGCAACGCGGCAAGCCAGTGGGCGTGTTTCTGCTCGCCGGGCCGCCGGGTACCGGCAAGACCTACCTGGCCAAATGCCTGAGCACATGCCTGCAGCGCAAACTGCTGCATTTCGACATGACCCAGTTTGCCAGCGGCGGGCATGGCGCCACCCAACTGTTCGGTTCGTCCAAGGGCTATGTCGGCTCCGACAACTACGGGAAGCTCACCGCCGGGCTGCGTGATGCACCCGATGCGGTCGTTCTGCTGGACGAGATAGAGAAAGCACATCCCGACGTCCAGAAGAACTTCCTCACGGCCTGGAACGACGGCTTTGTCACCGAAGCGTCGGACGGTAAGCAGATCTCTACTACCCAGGCGATATTCGTCCTCACCACCAATGCAGCGACCGATTCGTTACAGATGCTGATGGAGCAGCATGGCAACGACGCTGATGAGCTGCGCCGCACGTCCACCAACGCGCTGCGCGAATCGGGCTTTGCCCCGGAGATCATCAACCGCCTTGATCGCATCTTCATTTTCCGGCCGTTGTCCGGGTTGGATATCGCGCGCGTCACCGCGCTGGAGATCGAAGCGATGATCAAAGGCTACGGACTGAATGTCGCCCTGGGCGGCATCGATCCGGAGCTGCTGCTGGACATGATGCATCGACAGGGCCGGCTGGGATCGGCGGCGTCGGCGCGTGATCTGGTGCGTATTGCAGAAGAGTCCATTGCCGACACGTTGATTGAAGCCAAACAGAAGGGGCACACGAAGGTGTCTCTTGTCGCTGTGGACGGCCGCGTCGTCGCAAGGCCCGCGCAGTGAGCGTTGGTGTTCCGGAATCACCATTGCGCACATTTCGCCGACTCTGGCAGCGAGCACCGGCCTGGCGGCTGCTGGGGCTTCTCGCTGCTTTGCTGACAGTCCTTTGCGCAGTGTTCCCCCCGTCCCCGAAAGCCGTGCCGGCTGCTACAACGCCGGTGCCACGGGCTTCTTATACGGCGCCACCGCAGCCATTGGCTTCGCCACAAGCTGCGCCAAACCAGGCCACGCCAGAACCCGTTGCTGCGCAGACCGCGATGCCTCCCGCATCGGCAAGTCCGCCCCACGCTCAGACGGCCCACCTTTCGTTGGCCACACCCGGGGAATCGCACGACACCAACGGGCTGAACGATGCACTGGCGGGTCGTCGTTTCAGTGGCTCATTGCGTGTGGACGGCTTCGACGTGCCGCTCCCACCGGGCGACTGGCTTCAACTGGCCAGCATGCATTTCGACCAGAAGACGACCGCTGGCGAACTGCTCATGCTTGGGCGCGTCAAGAACCGCCGCCTGATGGGCTATATCCGCATTACCGCGGCACGAAGTACCAGCGAACCCGAGGCCGGATTTCGAGCCAGCCCAGGATGTGATCACCAGAACGAGAACACTAACGTTCTCGTGCGAGAAGCGCTGGAACCCTTCGGACACCAGGCGTGCTGGGTCATGGACCATTCCTTCCTCGCGCCGCTCCAGGCTTGGGCCGATCGCGCCAACAAGCTCCCCGCGCTGGAACGCGCTGCAGCCGGTGATCTTGCTGCGAAGGGAGTGAGTTATCCACAGGAGATGGTGGATATTCGCTTTACGCGTGCCGAGCGCTGGGGTTTGCTGGAAGTTCGCTACGTGTTCAACCCGGAAGAAGATCACATCACCTCAACCAATGTGGCTACCTATACGGATAGCGATTGGCAGCCTGCCAATATTCCTCGTTATCCGGAAAAGGTCGCCTACGTAAACAAGCTTACCCGTTGGAGCGGCGACTTCTGGCCCCGATTCAAAGCGGCTTTCGACGCAGGGCAACCAGCCGTTTCGCGCTGAGCACCCTGCCATTCCCACAGGGTGTGTCCCGGTTGCTCAGCCGCTCGGGCTGACCGATCGCCCAATGGGCGCCGCATCCCGCCATCATGGCGCCCTCTGGCAGTCGTACACTCGCCCGCCAACCACCCACCGGCAATGGAACAGCCGGCAGGTCATCCCACCCAACGGTCCTACCTCCGACATGACGTCCACCCGCCGCATCCGCTCACTCCTCCCCCTGCTCGCCACGCTGGCACTCTGCGCCTGCTTCGGCGACACCAAGCCGACACCGCCGCCCGCCCCCATCGCGCCGCCGCCGGTGGTGAAGCTTCGTATCGGGTTGGCGCTGGGCGGTGGCGCGGCCAAGGGTTTTGCGCACATCGGCGTGATCAAGATGCTGGAAGCCAACGGGATCCATCCCGACGTGGTTTCCGGCACCAGCGCAGGTAGCGTGGTCGGTGCGCTCTACGCCAGCGGTATGGACGCGTTCCAGTTGCAGGAAACGGCAGTCGCGCTCGATCAGGCCAGCATCCGCGATGTGCGACTGTTCTCCGGTGGCGTCGTGCAGGGACAGAAGCTGCAGGACTACGTGAACCAGCAGGTGAAGAACCGGCCGCTGGACAAGCTCAACGTGCCGTTCGCCGCCGTGGCGACGCAGCTGGAAACCGGTCAGCGCACGGTGTTCGTGCGTGGCAATACCGGGCAAGCGGTACGCGCGTCCAGCAGCGTCCCCGGTGTGTTCGAGCCGGTGGAGATCAACGGCAAGCATTATGTCGACGGCGGTGTGGTCAGCCCGGTGCCGGTCGACGCCGCGCGCCAACTCGGCGCGGACCTGGTGATCGCTGTGGATATCTCCAGCAAGGCCAGCGGCACCAACCCGCAGGGCATGCTCGGCATCGTGGGCCAGTCCATCAGCATCATGGGCCAGAAGCTGGGCGAACAGGAGTTGGCGCGCGCCGATGTCGTCATCCGCCCGAAGGTGAACCAGATCGGCGCCGCCGACTTCGAGCAGCGTGATCAGGCCATCCTGGAGGGCGAACGCGCCGCGCTGGCAGCCATTCCTGCGATCAAAGCCAAGATCGCTGCCGTACAGATAGCGCGTCAGCAGGCGGCAGCTCACCCCCAGCCCGCGACGACCACCAGCACCCACTAAGAACCGCTAACAGAACGTAGCGAGCGGCCGTCAGGCGGGTGCGGAGGAAGAAGCAGCTTCCTTCCCTCCTGTCCATACAGCCGTCCGGATGATGTGATCCCGCGCGCTCGCGCGGTAGCTTGCCCGCCGGAAACATCGGGGGAAAGCCATGAGTTCATGCGACCAGTGCGGCAAGTCGATCCTGTTTGGCGGTCGCAAGCTCGACGGACGCCGTTATTGCAGCGCCGCCTGTGCGCGGGCCCATCCCTTACTTGAGATGGCCGACCGAGTTCCGTCTGACATTCTCCAGCGCCACGTCGACGAATGGCGTCGGTCGGCCTGCCCGAAGTGCAAACAGAACCATGGCGCCATCGATGTACACGAGCATCATCGCGTGCATTCGTTGGTGCTGATGACGCAGTGGAGCACCCGACGCAACGTATGCTGCCGCCGCTGCGGTCGTCGCGAACAGCTGTTGAGCACGTTGTACTGCGCCACCTTGGGTTGGTGGGGCTTTCCATGGGGCTTGCTGGTTACACCGGTGCAGATCGCCCGCAATGTCGCGGCCCTGTGCAAAAGCGATTCGGCTCAGCCATCGGCCCGGTTCGAGCAGATCGTGCGACGCCAGATCGCCCGTCGCTACCTGGAAGCGCAGTCGTCAGCACCAGCGACGCGATAACCTGCGTTGGCGGAAGGTGCCGGCGCCTGCTAGCGTGGAGTTTTCCACCGTACTCCAGGCTCCGCCATGCAACACCCTGCCCGTTTGCTTCTTCCTGTCCTGGCTTTCGCCTTGGTCCCTGCGCTGCATGCCGCACCCTCCGTCGATCCGCGCATCGACGCACTACTGACCGATCTGGGCAAGGTCCGCGCGATCAGCGCCGTACAACTGTCACCAGACGGCTCTCAACTCGCGTGGGTCGTGCGTACCGACGGTAAGGACAACATCGAAGTCGCCAAGGCCGACGGCAGCGATGCGCATCGCGTGGGTCAGAAAAACGGCGACTGCAACGAGACCGACCCGGCGTGGTCACCGGACTCGCGTCATCTCGCCTTCCTGGCGAACTGCGTCAGCGGAAGTGGCCGGCAGAAAGACCTGCTGATCGTCGACACGCTTGCCAAGGAATCGCCGCATCACATGGCCACGCTGCCTGGCATCGCCCAGGACCTCAGCTGGTCGCCCGACGGCAAATCGCTGGGCTTTCTCTACGTGCCCAACGGCACACGCCGTGCCAGTGCGGTGTACGCGGCAAAGCCCGCTTCCGGAGAGATTGGCGTAGACGGCATGGAGGTGCAGCGTGTAGCCACGGTAGACGCCGCCGGCGGCGGGGTGCGGTTGCTGACGTCCGACAACGTCTACGCGTACGAGTTTGCCTGGTCACCCGACAGCCGGATGATCGCCTACACCGGTGCGCCACCGCCGGGCGACAACAACTGGTGGTTGGCCAAACTTTATGTGCAGAACGCTGAGGCAGGCGCAAAGGGCTCGGCCATCCTTGATTCTTCCACGGTGAAAGGCTCGTTGCACGGCCTGCAGATCGCGCTGCCTCGCTGGTCACCCGACGGCAAGCGGATCGCCTTTATCGGCGGGCTGATGAGTGATCAGGGCGCAACTGGCGGTGATATCTATGCGGTATCGGTCACCGGCGGTGAACCGACCAACCTCACACCGGGTACGCGCGTGACACCTTCGTGGTTCGCGTGGACCAGCGCGCAACAGATGGTGGTCGCGCAGGTCACCAACGGACAGAGCCAGGTCGCTCAGTACGATGTGGACGCCGGCAAGGCCACACCTTCGCGCACCCTGTTCACCCTGCCCGCCAGCATCGGTGATGGCAGCGCGGAGATGGCTTTGTCGCTGTCGGCTGATCACACCAAGGTAGCCTTCGTGCAAAGCTCCTACACCGAAGCGCCGGAAGTGCGCGCCGGTGCCCTAGGTAGCGATGCACCGCCAGCGGTAAGCCATATCAACACGGCACTCAAGCCGCGTTGGGGCAAAGCCGAATCGGTGGAGTGGGATAACGAAGGTCGCCACGTACAGGGCTGGCTGCTGTATCCCGCCGATTACGATCCAAAGAAGTCGTACCCGATGATCGTCACCGTGCATGGCGGCCCGTCCAGTGCCGTGATTCCGCGCTGGCCCAGCGTGGGCTTTGGCGGCGTGCCATTCTCGGCGCTGGGCTACTTCGTGTTCATGCCCAACCCGCGGGGCAGCTTTGGTCAGGGTGAAGCGTACGTACAGGCCAACCGCAAGGACTTTGGCCACGGTGATCTGCGTGACATCCTCACCGGCATCGACACCATCGAAAAGAAACTGCCGGTGGATGACAAGCGTCTTGGCCTCACCGGTTGGAGCTACGGTGGCTTCATGAGCATGTTCATTCCTACGCAGACGCAGCGCTTCCGCGCCGTGGTGGCGGGTGCGGGCATCGCCAACTGGCAGAGCTACTACGGCCAGAACCTGATCGACCAGTGGATGATCCCGTTCTTCGGCGCATCGGTATACGACGACCCGCAGACATACGCCAAGAGTTCGGCCATCAACTTCATCAAACAGACCAAGTCGCCCACGCTCGTGGTGGTGGGCGATCGCGATGCGGAATGCCCAGCACCACAATCCTTCGAGTACTGGCACGCGCTGCGTGCGCTTGGTGTGCCGACGTCGCTGGTGGTGTATCCGAACGAAGGCCATCACTTCGTCGACCCAGACCATCAGCGCGATGTGCTGCAGCGAGCACTGATGTGGTTCGAGAAGTACCTGCCCGCCAGTCCAACCGCCGCCAGCGGAAGGTGAATCAGTACGACGGCCTTCATCCCATCACCGTGGATGCATAAGCAAAAAGGCGAGGCCACTATGGCCTCGCCTTTTTTCTTACCACTCGCCGAAGACTCTCTCGTTCAGATCATCGGCGGATGCGCCAGACTCAATCGCCGAGCACCAAGCCCACACCCACTCGGAAGATCGGGACATCGCCGCGTGCTGCCGAGACGCCCGCATTGATATTGACGCGACCATTGTCATTCCAACGAGAGACGCCGACGCCAAGCGCTGTTTCACTGCGGTACGACGCAACACCGGCGTTGACCGTCACCCGACCCGGCGTATACGGCAGGTTGTTCACAAGAGCGGCTGAAGCAGCGATGCCACGATTCGCCTGCTGATTCACCTTGTTGATCGAACTGTTGAGCTTGCTGAAATCATCATTCAACTTGCTGTCCAACCCACTCATGGCATCACCCACGTTGTTGTACGAATTGCCAGCCACGTTGTACGTCGGAGCAGTCACATGGCCCGATGCATCGACGGTGCTGCCACCGCCGATGGCACTGGTGACGCCTTGGAGCTGCGACACATTCACTGCATCCGTCTGCTGCACGCCTGCCTGCACGTTGGTGATCTGACGCTGGTTACCGGCCGAGCCAACCGACACCGTATTCGCCCGATCCGCCACCGAGCCCTGCCCAAGCGCTACGGCATTCGTCGCCGAGGCATTGACCGAAGCACCTTGGCCAACCGCCGTGCCCGAAGCCGCACCAACCTGGCTGTTGGCGCCGACCGCTACCGCATTCGTCGCAGACGCGGAGGTCACCGTCGCACTCGCACCCACTGCCACGCTGCCATCGGCATTCACCTTCGCGTTGCCACCCAGCGCCGTGTCGTTCGCACCGGCGGCGTAACTGTCATTGCCCACCGCTGTGCCGTAACTGCCGGCTGCTGTGGCGTTCTGACCCAACACCGAGGCGTTTTCACCCGAAGCGTTGGCGTTATAGCCCACCGCCACACCCGCGCTATCGCCTGCATTAGCCTTCGCATTGCTCGACATACCGCTGTTGCCGTCGATGTACGGAACAGGCTTGCCACCGCCATTGATCTCGATGTTGGCGACTCGGCCATCCAGGTTCGTCACCTGACTCTGGATAGCATTGAGCTGGTTCATATTCACCGCATCGGTACCGGCCACGCCGGCCGCCACGTTGTGCAACACCACCGGGCCGGCGGCATTTGGGCCGCCGAACGTCACACTGTTCATGGCCGGGCTGTCGTACACCACCGCATTCTTTGCGTGGCCGTTGCCGTCGATCAGACCGGAAGCCTTCAACTGCGACACGTTCACCGCGTCATTGTCGGCTACGCCGCTCTTCACGCCGGTCACGGAACGATCACCGTCGGTGCCCGTGACGTCGACTGTCGTACCGTCGGTGTCCTTGGCCACCGTGATCTTGCGGGTGGTTGCATCCTGCTGGACAAGGCCGATCGAACCATTGTTGATGTTGGCAATGCTGTTGTTGATGTTGCTGATATCGGCCGTGTTCTGGTTGACCTGCTGATTGGTGGCGTAGAGCTGCGAACCGTTCACGGCGTCCTTGCTGGTAGGCGACAGTGCACCATCAGCCACGTTGTGCAGAGCTACCGGCGCTGAGGCATCCGCGCCGCCCAGCGTCACACTGTCGTGCGACGGTGAGTCGTAGACCACCGCATCCGCCAGCTTGCCGGTGATGTTGGTGATGTTGCTATTGATGTTGTTCACGTCGCCCTGCAGCGTGGTCACGTTGCCTTCCACCGTGGTCACGCGATCGCCAAGGTTGGTGATCGCCGTGGTGTTACCCGCGATATCCGACGTGTTCTGTGCGACCTGCTGATTGGTGGCGTACAGCTGCGAACCATTCACCGCATCGGCGCTTGCCGCGTTGACGTCGCCGGCAGCCACATTGACGATCTTCTTTCCCTTGACGTTGGCCGCACCGCCTGCGCCGTTGAATTGAACCGTCGCCGCGTCCAATGCAGAGAGGGCTGCGCCAACATTGGTCTGTGCGCCACCAGCTACGCTGTAGGACGGGCCGGAGATAGCGCCTGTCGTGCCGTTGTAGGTCGCACCGCCGCCGAGGGCGGAGGCAGCACTGCTGCCAATCTGATTCGACTTGGCGGCTTCAGACTGCAACTGACTCACATTGACTGCATCGGTGCCCGCCGAACCGGCCGCGACGTTGGTGACACGGCGCTCGGCACCGGCTTTGCCCACGGAGACTTCACCATTTGCCACCGATGCCGTACCCGACAGCGCGCCGTTGCCCGGGTTGTAGCCCGCAGCGGAAAGATTGGCCGTGGTAGTCGAGCTTGCACCCAGCGCCACGGAGTTGGCGGCTGATGCGCTGGCGCTCGTGCCCAATGCAACAC
>NZ_JAELTQ010000139.1 GCF_016428905.1 Dyella sp. ASV24
GCCGTGACGACTCCCACACCACCGACCACGGCCGTGGTCGCTGTGAGGAAGCGGCGGCGGCCGTGATCGACGACTTCGTTCGCCATCAGGCTCTCCGGTACTTATGCCATTGAGACGCGGAACTTAATAAGTTCCACAGGTGCTTGCCAAGCGCGTCGATCAAGTCCGACAGCAAGAGACTACATGCTGCGACTGGAAAATCCCCCTAAGTCTCCCCCTTAGAGAACAGCAGGCACGCGCGGTACCGGCACGATGAGCATGCAGCAGAGCCACAAGCCTTCCGTTGTCAGGCGCCAAGCGCACCGGGGAAACCCCGGGACAACCCGCTTCGCAAGCGCCAGCAGAATCTGGCTCCCGCAAATCGCGTTAGTCTAGCGTCATGGCATGGCTCGTACAATAAAAGCGCCGCGCCTGCGACACATGTACACACCGCTCTCTAACACCTTGCTGCGAAACGCTTTAACGACATGAAACATGCCGCTGGCACGCTCGCATTCATCGCCCGCTTCGTGGTGCTCGGGCTGGCGGCTGCCTTCATCATCAGCCTGGTCTGGCCGAATGTGGGCAACCGACTGCGGGAACATTTCGGGGTTGTGCACACAACGACCGAACCCGCAAGCACGCCGGCGCCAACGCGCGCGAGCGGCCCGGTGTCCTACGCCGATGCCGTCGCCAAGGCAGCCCCTTCGGTGGTCAACATCTACGCCAATAAGATGGTCACCGAGCAAGCGGTACAGATGTACACGGACCCCGTGCTGCAGCGCTTGTTCGGCGGACGCCCTGCGGGCCCCGCCTACAAGCGGCGTGAGCAAAGCCTGGGATCGGGCGTGATCGTGCAACAGGGCTACGTGCTGACCAACAATCACGTCATTGCCAATGCCGACGACATCCAGGTGCTGCTGTACGACGGCCGCGTCGCCAAGGCCACCGTGGTTGGCGCCGACCAGGAGACCGACCTCGCTGTGCTGCGCATCGACGCCGGCAACCTGCCGGTGATCCACATCGCCGATCAACGCCCCGGGCGCACGGGCGATGTCGTACTCGCCATCGGCAACCCGCTAGGCCTTAACCAGACGGTGACGATGGGCATCATCAGCGCCATCGGGCGTCAGTTGAATACGTCCAGCCCCGAAGATTTCATCCAGACGGACGCGGCGATCAATCTCGGCAATTCGGGCGGCGCCCTGGTCAACACGGACGGCGAACTGGTCGGCATCAACACCTTGCTCATCGGCAAGGCTGCCAACGCCGAAGGCATCAGCTTCGCCATCCCCGTGGCCAGCGCCAAGCGCGTGCTCGATCAGATCATCGATAGCGGCCATGTCGTCCGCGGCTGGATGGGGGCTGACTACACCTTTGTTCCCGTCGCCGCTGACAGTGGCCTGCCGGCAGCGGCACGCGGCGCACAGGTCACCGACATCTATCCCGGCGGCCCAGCGGCCCAGGCCGGCATCCAGCCGCATGACATCCTGCTGCGCATCGGCTCGGAAGATATCGTCGATCCGGCTGACCTACGCCGCCATGAAGCCGCATTCAAACCCGGCAGCAAGGTAGAGGTTTCCGGTCTGCGCAATGGCGCACCGTTCCATACCGAAGTGATCCTGGCCCAACGCCCGCCGATGACGCCGACGGCGTCACTGGATGGCTGACACGCCTGCAGCCGCCACCGGTGTACGGCCACCGGACGGATGGATGGCCTGCCCATAACGCTTACGCAGCGTGCCCACGCGCTCCACGTAAACTTGCGTTTCCGCAAAGGGCGGCACGCCGTTGTACTTCTGCACGTTTCCGGGCCCTGAGTTGTAGGCCGCCGCCGCAAGACGCTCGTCGCCATTGAAGGTGCGCAGCAGCAAGGCGAGATAACGGGCACCACCGCGAATGTTCTGGGCCGTATCGAAGGCATCGCGCACACCCATATTGGTGGCTGTGGCGGGCATCAACTGCATCAGCCCCTGAGCACCCTTGATCGAAAGCGCGCGCGGATTGAACGCACTCTCGGCGTGAATGATGGCCCGCAAGAAGGCCTCGTCCACACCCGATTCCTGGCTCGCCAACTGGATCACATCCGCATAAGCGCCAAGGTTAAGCGCCACCGAGTCCCAGTGAATATTCGAATGTAGGTTGCATGCGGCGCAGGTGGCGATGTAACTGAACAACATGGTCACGGCGCGCCCTTGATCACCGGCTGGCCGCAGGTTCGTGTACTCCACGCTACCGTCCTTGCGCACCACGCGATAAACCGCGCCTCGCAAGACGCGGCTGCCATCATCGCTCACGTCTGCTACCGGCTTATCCGGCACCGAAGCGCTGCGGGCTGGGCTGGCTTCGCTGTAGCTCCACTGCCCTGGCTTGCCGGCGGGCGTGGTGGACTGAGACGTCTGCGCGGGCGGAACCACACGCGCGGTGGTATCGACAGAATCCTTGACCCACGCCACTGACGCCGGTTGCGGCGCACTTGCCGCCAATGCCTTGCCAGCTGAAGTGTCAGCCGAATCCTTAACCCCAGTCAGCGACGGCGCAGAAGACGTGACCGTCGGCTTTCTACGCACCGGCTCGGGTGCGCCTGCGATGCGACTGCATCCTTGATAACCAGCGGTGCTGCTACTGAAAACCACCTCACCCGACGAACCGGTGCAGCGATACAGTGCCCCCGCCTGTCCAGCCCCGGGAAACACCAGGCATCCAGCCAGGATCGCGCAGGCTGCTGCGAACCAGCGCATCGACGCGCGCAGCCGTGATGGGGGCAGCCCAGTCACGGACTTCCCTCGGGCCGCCCAACCCTGGCGGCGGCCTCATCGCGGTCAAGCACCAACATCGATCCCCCTTGGTCAACTTCCCCCGGCTTGTCATGCAAGCGCCGGGCCCGGCGGCAGTGTGCTCCCGCACTGGCCGCTCGCCAAGCGGGACAAGGCTGATTCGTGCGGCAGCACCCGTTTTGCCGATCAAGGGAAGGCCTGATGCCACGCAAGTGATTGATCCGGCAAGCCCGTTCCAGTGGCGACAGGGCTCCTGGGCGCGTAAACTGTACGGTTCGGCAACCCTCTCGCCGCACTTTGAATCACGGTACCGAGCCCATGACCGGCAAGCTTTTCATCAAAACCCACGGCTGCCAGATGAACGAGTACGACTCGGCCAAGATGGCAGACGTACTCAAGGCCTCGCACGGGCTGGAATTGACCCAGGACGAGTCCGAGGCGGACGTCATCCTGATCAACACCTGCTCCATTCGCGAGAAGGCTCAGGAAAAGGTCTTTAGTCAGCTCGGTCGCTGGAAGGAACACAAACAGGGTGGCAAACCGGTACTGATCGGCGTGGGTGGTTGCGTTGCCTCGCAGGAAGGCCAGGACATCATCAAGCGCGCGCCGTATGTGGATCTGGTGTTCGGCCCGCAGACGCTACACCGCCTGCCCGATCTGATCGAAGCACAACGCGCCTCCGGCAAGCCGCAGGTAGACATCAGCTTCCCCGAGATCGAAAAGTTCGACCGTCTGCCCGAGCCGCGCGCCGAGGGCCCCACCGCCTTCGTGTCGATCATGGAGGGTTGCTCCAAGTACTGCTCGTACTGCGTAGTGCCCTACACCCGCGGCGAGGAGATCAGCCGCCCATTCGACGACGTGATCGTGGAGGTTGCCCAACTCGCCGAACAGGGTGTGCGCGAAGTGAACCTGCTTGGCCAGAACGTCAACGCCTACCGTGGCCCGACGCACGATGGCGGCACTGCGGATCTCGCCGTACTGATCCATGCCATCGCGCAGATCGAAGGCATTGGCCGCATCCGCTTCACCACCTCGCATCCGCTCGAGTTCTCCGACTCGCTGATCGAGGCGTATGCCAACGTGCCGCAGCTGTGCAACTTCCTGCACCTGCCGGTGCAGGCAGGCTCGGATCGCATCCTCACGGCGATGAAACGCGGCTACACGGCGCTGGAGTTCAAGCAAAAGATCCGCAAGCTGCGCGCGGTACGCCCGGACATCTGCATCTCTTCCGACTTCATTGTGGGCTTCCCTGGCGAGACCGACGACGATTTCGAGAAGACCATGAAACTGATCGAAGACATCGGCTTCGATCAGAGCTTCTCCTTCATCTTCTCCTCGCGCCCCGGCACGCCCGCTGCCAACCTGGCAGATGAAACCTCGCAAGAGGTGAAGCACGCGCGACTTTCTCGCCTGCAGGCCAAGCTCACCGACAACTCCCGTCAAATCAACGAAGCGATGGTCGGAACCGTACAACGCGTGCTGGTCGAGAAGGTCAGCAAGAAGAACGCAAACGAGGTTACTGGCCGCACCGAAAATATGCGCTTCGTGAACTTCCCTGGCAGCACGCGCATGATTGGACAGTTCGTCGATGTGGTGATCACCGAGGCAATGAGCAACTCGCTACGTGGTCGCGTGAAGCTCACCGACGAAGAAATCGCCCTGGCCTCGTGACGGCGGCGCTTTCGATTCGCGAAATCGGGCCAGACGAGTTCACTCTCGTCTGGCCGCTGTTCCGTAGCGTGGTCGCCGCGGGAGATACCTACAGTTACCCACCCGACCTGAGTTTCGATCAGGCCCGCGATTGGTGGACTTCGCCACCCACGCGCTGCTTTATTGCCGAACGGGCGAAACTGGTGCTTGGCTGCTACATGCTTCGCCCCAACCAGCCGGGGCTTGGTGACCACGTGGCCAACGCCGGTTACATGGTTTCGCCGGCGGCACGTGGGCAAGGCGTTGCTTCCGCCATGTGCGAACACTCCCTGTTGCAGGCCCGCGACGCGGGCTTCACTGCCATGCAGTTCAACTTTGTCGTCTCGACCAATACCACTGCGGTGCGCCTATGGCAGCGCCACGGTTTCCGCATCGTCGGGCAGGTGCCAGGCGCGTTCCGACACGCTGCGCATGGCCCGACCGATGTCTACGTGATGCATCGGCATCTTTGACACAACGACATGACCAACGGCCTCAATCAACGCGATTTCTCTCTCGAGCCGGAAGACAACGCCCGGCTGTCCAACCTCTGCGGTCCCTTCGACGAACATCTGCGCCAGATCGAGCTGCGCCTGGGCGTGGAGATCAACCATCGCGGCAGCCTGTTCCAGGTGATCGGCGACGAGGGTGCCTCCCGCGCAACCGAGAAGGTGCTGCGCGCGCTTTACGCCGTGACCGAGAACGAGTCGCTCAACGGCGCAAAGATCAACCTGCATCTGGCCGAGTCGGGCATTGACGCTATCGTCAATGACGCCGCGGAAGGCGCTCAGGACGTCACCATCAAGGTGAAGCGTGGCGTCATCAAGGGGCGCGGTCCGAACCAGGCGCGCTATCTGCACGCCATTACCACGCACGACATCAGCTTCGGCGTAGGCCCGGCCGGTACCGGCAAGACCTACCTCGCCGTTGCCAGCGCTGTCGAAGCGCTGGAAGCGAATCGTGTGCAACGCCTACTGCTGGTTCGTCCCGCCGTGGAAGCGGGTGAGAAGCTGGGCTTCCTGCCGGGCGACCTCTCGCAGAAGGTCGATCCGTACTTGCGCCCGCTTTACGACGCACTGTACGAAATGCTTGGCTTCGAAAAAGTAGCCAAGCTGATCGAGCGCAACGTGATCGAGATCGCCCCGCTCGCCTATATGCGCGGGCGCACCCTCAACGACTCCTACGTGATCCTCGACGAAGCGCAGAACACCACCGTCGAGCAGATGAAAATGTTCCTTACGCGTATCGGCTTCGGCTCGGTCGCGGTGATCACTGGCGACGTGAGCCAGGTCGATTTGCCGCGTAACGTACGCTCCGGCCTGCGCCACGCCGTCGAAGTACTACGTGGCGTGGACGGTATCAGCTTCACCTTCTTCACCTCGCGCGACGTGGTGCGTCATCCGCTGGTGGCGAAGATCGTGCGCGCCTATGAAGCCTTCGAACAGAGCTCCGAGGAGCCGCCGCGGTGAGTGCGCCACTAACGCTATCCGTTGGCTATGCCGCCTCGCGCAAGGGTGTTCCCACCTCGACCAGCTTCCGCCAGTGGGTAGAAGCCGCTCTACGTGGCGCGAAACGGCGTAAGGCGACAGAACTTTCCATCCGAATCGTCGATGCGAAAGAAGGCCGCACGCTCAATCGCGATTATCGTGGCAAGGACTACGCCACCAATGTCCTTTCGTTCCCGGTCGAACTGCCGCCGGGCATCACCTTGCCATTGATCGGCGACCTGGTGATCTGTGCGCCCGTGGTTACGAAGGAAGCGGCCGAGCAAGGCAAGTTGGCCCGCGACCACTGGGCCCACATGACCGTGCACGGCGTGCTGCACCTTCTTGGTTACGACCATATCGAGGACGCCGAAGCCGAGGCTATGGAGGCGCTGGAAACACGCGTCCTGGCCGGACTCGGCATAGATGACCCCTATACCATCGACGACGCCGACTGAATCCGGCGCCCGTGGGTATGCCCGCTTGCGTGGTATTTCGCAGCGTGCCGGGCTTCACTGAGTAGCGCGATGAAAGCAGGTAAGCGCATGCAACGACATCTTCTGCTCATCACGGGACTTCTTCTGGCAACGGCCGTACTTCCACCTGCACGGGCGACCGACACCCTTCGGCAGCAACTGGCCCAGACGACATGTAGTGCCATGCAATCAGCGGCGACGTCCGTACCGGGCGACGGACCGATGCTTCTTTCCAGCTACCCGAGCTCACAACCGGATTCGTTGCGCGCGCTGGAGAACGTGGCATTCGTCTACGACAACGCGCTCGCGGGCATCGCACTTACTGCCTGTGGTGACCCCGCCCAGGCCCGTCGTATCGCCGACGCGCTGCTGCTGGCGGCATCGCACGACCCTACCTTCACTGATGGAAGGCTCCGCAACGCCTATCGCAGCGGCGAGATAACCAGGGGCAAGGTCGAGCTCCCCGGCTACTGGCAAAGTCAGGGAAATTACTGGTGCCAGGATCCCTATCAAGTAGGTACCGCCACCGGCAATGCCGCCTGGGCGGCACTGCTGATGCTCACCGTGTACGACAGCACCCAAGATCGGCGCTATCTCAACGGCGCCATCGCCCAATTACACTGGATCCAGGCCCATACGCTCGGTAGCGCACCACCCGCCTACGAAGGCGGATTCTTCGGTTACGACCATGCCCAGCGCCCGCAGCACTGGAAGGCCACCGAACATAATTTGGATGTCTATGCCGCCGCTACCTGGGCGGGTCACTACGCCGACGATGCCGCACTGGCACAACAGGCGAAGACTGCGGGCGGCTTCGTAAAGTCGATGTGGGACCCGGCGCAGCACCGCTTCCTGGTGGGCACGCTGGACGACGGCAGGACGCTCTCCCGCGACAAGTCGGGCCTTGATGCACAAGTCTGGCCCCTGCTCGCCTTCAACCCGCATCCCGACGAATGGAACCAAGTGTGGTCATGGGTCGAATCGCAGCATCGCAGTGGTGACGGCTACGGCTATCGACGCCACCCCGACGGCGTATGGACGGAAGGAACAGCGCAAGCCGCCACCGCCCTGCTTGCCAGCGGAAAGCCCGTGCCCGATACGTTGTGGCGGCTGCTCCTGGCCCAACGCAGCGCTGGCGGCATGCTCTACGCGACGCCACAAGCGCGCATCACCACTGACTTCGCGATCGGCCCCACCTCGACTTACGCCGACTTCTTCTACTACCACCAGCCGCATCTCGGGGCGACCGCATGGGCCGCCCTGGCCGCCAAAGGCTGGAACCCGCTCACCGGGAAAGCCATCACCCCGGCGAAATAAGCGCGACGGGTGGCCCGGCGCCCTGGCCAGCCCCCGCTCCGCCCCCCTTCCGCTCCTTGTTCCTGAATCGTCACGAATTTTCCGTTAGACTGACGATTCCGCCCGGCATCGGGCAGCACCCGCACGAGTAATGAACGAGGACCCTGGCAGTACCAGCGGCCCGGCCCACCGCAGTTGGTGGGATCGACTGGGCCACATGTTTTCCGGCGAGCCGCGCAACCGGAAGGAGCTCATCGACGAGCTGCGCACCGCCCAGGCCAACGGCCTGATGTCTCCTGACACCCTGACCATGGTCGAGGGTGCCATCAAGGTCACCGAGCTGAGCGTGGATGACGTCATGATCCCGCGCACGCAGATCGTGATGCTCTCTGCCGACGCGCCGCTCAGCGAGATCCTCAACACCGTCGTCGAATCCGGCCACTCGCGCTTCCCCGTACACGGAGAAGACAAGGACGACATCCTCGGCATCCTGCTCGCGAAGGACCTGCTTCGCTTCGTCGGTAACGGCGACCATTTCGACATCGCCAGCGTGCTGCGCCCGGCGGTGCTCATTCCCGAATCCATGCGCCTGAACGTGCTGCTGGCGGAATTCCGCCATACACGCAATCACATGGCCTTGGTCGTGGACGAGTACGGCGGCGTCGCCGGCCTGATCACCATCGAAGACGTGCTCGAGCAGATCGTCGGTGAAATCGACGACGAGCACGACGACGAGGAAGAGCCGACGTTGATGCACGAGCAGTCAGGTGGAGGCTGGGCCGTCAGCGCGCTTACCCCCATCGCCGACTTCAACGAACAGACGGGCGCGAACTTCTCTGACGAAGAGTTCGACACCGTCGGCGGCATGTGCACCTCCGAATTTGGGCATCTGCCGGAAGTGGGCGAGGAAATCACCATCGGTGACTACCTGTTCCACGTCACCGAAGCAGACGACCGGCGTGTGCAAGCCTTCCGCGTGACCCGTCCGAAGGAAGGTTGATCGTGTGCTATATGGGCAGGATGCCGACGGCATCGATCGTGCGCCGCTTCATTCGCGGTTTCGTCGGCCTCATCTTGTGCTGCGTGTTGCTCTGGCCATTGCATGCCCATGCAGGCGTGGCCAACGCACCCGGCAGCAATCTGGAAGTGTCGCTGATCACCTACGGACCGGGTGACACCTACTGGGAACGCTTCGGGCACGACGCCATCGAGTTGCGCGACACGGTGAGCGGCGAAGCCGTCACCTTCAACTATGGCGTCTTCGACTTCGACGAGAGCGGCTTCCTGCTGAATTTCGCCCGCGGCCAGATGCACTATTTGATGGATGCCGCACCATCAGAAGTCGACCAACACTACTACGTCGATGTCGGACGCTCGGTAACCCGTCAGCACCTCGCCTTCACGCCGGCACAGGCGGCGGAACTGCGCGACTACCTGCTGTGGAACCTGCAGCCGGAAAACGTACGTTACGAGTACGACTACTACGTGCGGAACTGCGCCACACGCGTACGTGACGCGCTGGACAAAGCACTCGGCGGCACCCTCAAGCCGCAGCTCGAGGCACGCCCAGGCGGCATGACATACCGCCAGCAGACGGCGCGCCTGATGAGCCAACAAGCGTGGCTGATGCTGATCCTCGATCTCGGCCTGGGCCCGTATGCCGATCAGCCGCTCAACGCTTGGCAGGAGAGCTTCCTGCCGGAGGTTTTGCAACACGATATCAACCACGTCACCGTGACTGGCGTCGAAGGGAAAGCGCAACCTCTGGTGCTGGACGAGCAGGAACTCTCGCCGAATCGCCTCGTTCCACCGCCAACCACGGCGCCCGACCTACGCCTGCCACTGGCCCTGGCAGGCCTGGTCTTCGCCGTACTGCTGCTCGCCACCCGTCGCTTTGCACCCGTCGCCTACGCGTTGCTGGGCAGTGTCTATCTCGTACTAGCCGGCTTTGTCGGCGTGACGCTGCTGATCCTCTGGACTCTCACCACGCACCACTCGGCATGGGCCAACGCCAACCTGCTGCTGTTCAACCCAATGGCCTTCCTCCTGCTGCCCGCCTTGTGGCGTTCGCGCAAGCGCCTCGCCGTTTCGCGCCTGGCCAACGGACTGATCGCCCTGCAACTGCTGGCCGCACTATGCGCCTGCCTGATGCACCTACTGCCCGGCGTGGTGCAACAAAACCAGCCTTGGCTGCTGTTTGCGCTGCCGATCTGGCTTGTGATCGCGTGGTGCATGCGTCGTCAATAGTCAGCCGCGCCCCCAACATTGGCAAGGCGCCGACGCCCGTTAAAGCCCTAGTCGCACCGACATCGCAGGCCCCAACGAGGCTGCAAAAGTAGCGGTCATATGCTGCCCGTCGCGAAACACCACTTGACCATTTTGCTCGGCGCTACATCGCCGCCCCGGACAGACCAAATCGTTCATATCAATGGTCTGAACATTAGAAAAGCGCGTGGCGGCCTGCCCCAGCCACTGATACACCTGCTGTTCGTATGCATCATCGGCCGCCGCTTCACAATCCTTCGCGACACCAAGCCACTTCGGTCGCCCCTCATGAGAAGCAAGGCAGCTGGGGCCATCGAAACCAAGGCGTGGTGTACTGCGCAAGAGATAGATCTTTCCCACCTGGGCACCAAACGCGGCCAGGATACGAGCTGTACCATCTGTCCACTGTGCCTGCGAAAACGCCTGCCCGGTGCCCACACCCGTGCTGAGAATGACGATATCGGGATGCATCGACGCCAACTGCTCAACCGCATGATGCCGCCACCTGTCGCACTCGGCATACTCACGGCCGATGCGCGCATTGAAAACGGGCTCATCGACCATTGGGCAGGAGGACTTGGTAACGACGATCAAGCGCCAACCCGGCATTGACGCCACGTTCGACAGTGCAGGGAACCACTGTCCGGCGATGCTATCTCCCATGAGCACCATAGTATGTGCAGCGTTGCTGGGCCCAAACCCACACAACAGGACTCGATCACTGCGGTACCAATCATCGCAGCCCTGCCCATAGATAAGCGGTGCGTCAAAGCGCGCCTGGGTGTAGTGCTGCATGACTGGACTTTCGTTTCGCTCTGCTGCCACGTTGAACCAGTGCATGGAAAGCAGGCAAACGGTGACCGTGACGCCAAGAGCACTGAACGCGGCGATGCGCCTACGAGTGAGCCAGACGCCCTGATGGCGAACAGGCGATTCGACGAGCCGATACGAGGCCATCGCAAGCACCAGTGACACTAGCACTTCGGCGATACGTACCCACGGGTCGAGACTCCCCGTCATCACATGGCCAAGGACAAGAACAGGCCAGTGCCACAAATACCAAGCATAAGAAACACGCCCGATGGCTTGCAACGGTGGCAACGACAACACACGCGACACGCCGCGCACGCTGTTCGTCCACCCCGCTACGATGACAGCTGTTGCTCCGAACACCGGAAACACAGCCCGCCAACCGGGATAAGACATTTGGGCGCTGTAGCCAACAGCGGCACCCAAGATCATCGCCATGCCGATCCAACCAAGCCAGCGCAACGCCTTGGTGTTGAATCCCTCACCACTAGCCAACGCACCAGCGTGCCCACTTCCAAAGTAGAGCCAGATCAGCGCTCCAGCGGCGAACTCCCACGCGCGCACAGGCATCATGTAGAACGCAAACTGCGGATAACGTGGCGTCAAAAATATGCTTGCGCCGAAACTGAGCGCAAAAAGCGCCAGCATGATGCCCTTGAGCCTTGCGATGGGATACTTGACACGTTGCCGGCCTAGCGACCACAGGAGCAATGCTGGCCACACCAGATAGAACTGTTCTTCCACGCCTAATGACCACGTGTGCAAGAACAGATTGTTCTCCGCACCGGGTGCAAAGTAGTCCATCTTCATCAACGCGAACAACACGTTGCTCATCCAAAGGGAAGCCAGTGCCGCAGCATTAGCTTGTGGCAACTGTTCGCCAGGCCCCAATAGGAGTGTTGCACCGAGCGACGTCAGCACGATCATTAGGATCAACGCGGGCATAAGACGCCGGAGGCGCCTGAGATAGAAACCCGCAAAATCGATCCGACCGGTATCCCTGAGTTCGCGGAGCAACAAACCCGTAATCAGGAAGCCCGACAGGACGAAAAAAACGTCTACTCCAACGAAGCCCCCGGAAAGCCATGGGACGCCAGCATGCGCCCCTATGACTAGCAGTACCGCGACCGCCCGCAGACCTTCTATATCGCCGCGATAGCCCAGCCGATATTCATCCGACTTCATGAAAACGTCACCTTACTCCCCCATCCAGTATCGAATAGTACCTATAGAGCGACACACTCCGCCAAAAGCCGGTCCGCACTTTTCAATTGCCCCCAGGCTTCCGACAAGGCCATCATGAACACCATGACAGCCCCTCATACCCTCCCCTCGGGACCACTCGCCCCCCCAGACCCCATGGTCGTCAACTGCGTGGCTTATCGTTTCGACGGGCAGCGCATCGGAGATACCAACCTCGATGACATCAGCGAAGTACTGAAAGAACCCGACACCTTCGTTTGGGTGGGGCTGCACGAGCCGGACGAGACCTTGCTGCAAAAGCTTCAGGAAGAGTTCGATCTTCATGATCTTGCGATCGAGGATGCGCAGCACGCCCATCAGCGCACCAAGATCGAAGCCTACGGCGATTCGCTATTCGTTGTCGTGCAGACTGCACAGCTGGTCAGTGGGCACATCGCCTTTGGCGAAACTCACGTCTTCTTGGGGCCGCGTTATCTCGTCACGGTACGCCACGGTGCCTCGCTTTCCTACGCCCCCGCCCGGCGCAATTGCGAGCACACACCCGAGCTTCTGGCACTTGGCCCCGCCTATGGCCTGTACGGCGTGCTCGACTTCATCGTCGACAACCTGCTCCCCATCGTGCGCGACTTCCGCGAAGAGCTGCAGGAGCTAGAGAAGGACATCTTCTCCGACACGTTCAAGCGCAGCACCATCCGCCGTCTGTACGACATGCAGCGTGACCTGATGACATTGCGGCTAGCCGTGGCCCCCATGCAGGACATCATCAGCCAGTTGGTACGACAGCACCCGCAACTCATTCCCGACGAATTGCGCGCTTACTTCCGCGACGTGTACGACCACGTGTTCCGGGTCAACGAATCGATCAGCGCCATGCGCGAAATGCTAGCCGCCGCCATCAACGTAAACCTGTCTCTGGTCACCTTTGGTCAGAACGAGGTGATGAAACGCTTGGCTGGCTACGCGGCCATGCTGGCCGCCCCCACACTAATCACTAGCTGGTACGGCATGAACTTTACTCACATGCCAGAACTGGCCAAACCATGGGCCTACCCGGTGATTATCGGGTTGGTGCTCACAATCGTCGTGACGATCTACATCACACTCAAGCGAAATCGCTGGCTCTGACCCTGGGACTGACCAACGAGGCGCAGACCCGTTCTGACTATGATGCAAAAAAACGGCGACCCAAAGGTCGCCGCTTTCACCTTCAGAACGCAGTGATTATTTGGTCGGCGTCACCGAAGCGTCCTTCGCTGTCCATTCCTTCAACCACGCATTCACCGTCTCATGCCACTGCACACTGTTCTGCGGTTTGAGCACCCAATGATTCTCATCGGGGAAATGCAGCAGCTTGCTAGGAATGCCGCGACGCTGCAGCGCTGTGAACGCCCCAAGACCCTGCGTATCGGGGATGCGGAAGTCCTTGGCCGAATGCACCACCAGCATCGGCACACGCCAATCCTTGACGTGGTTGACCGGGTTGAACTTCTCGTAGTTCTCCGGGTGCTCGTACTGCGTGCCGCCGTTTTCGCGCTCCTCGAACCACAACTCTTCGGTGTCGTAGTACATGGCGCGCGCGTCGAACACGCCGTCATGATCGACCAGGCACTTCCACGGCTGGTTCCACACGCCGGCCATCCAGTAAATCATGTAGCCGCCGTAGCTGGCGCCCAATGCGCAGGCGCGATCGCCATCAAGGAAGCTGTACTTGGACAGTGCAGCACTCCAGCCAGCCTTGAGATCCTCCAGCGGCTTGCCGCCCCAGTCACCCGAGATCGAGTCAGTGAAAGCCTGGCCGTAGCCGGTGGAACCGTGGAAGTTGATGGTGACCACGGCAAAGCCCTGGCCC